>JASJCH010000064.1 GCA_030066075.1 Woeseiaceae bacterium | reverse complement strand
TTCCGCAACGCCGAGGTCGGCCAGTTCCTGCTCAGCCAGGTCGCCGGCATCGGCGATATTGCACTCGACACCTTGACGCTGAGACGCAACTTCCGATCGGGCGAGGGTCTCGTCGACTGGTTCAATGCCGTCTTCCCGCAAGTGCTGCCAGGGCGTGACGACCCGGAGCTCAGTGCGGTCAGTTACTCCGCGTCCGTCGCAGTGCCGGAGCGAGCCGCGGAGGGGCGCTGTGTCGTGCACCCTGTTTTCGGCGCCGACGCGAGCGTGGAGGCGGAGACCGGATTCGCGGTCATCAGGGACCTGCTGGAGCAGCACCCCGACGACGACATCGTGGTTCTTGTCAGGGGTCGCTCGCACCTGCCGGAACTGCTCTCCCGGCTGCGGCGCCAGGGGATCGGGTATCGCGCCGTAGAAATCGATCGCCTGACCGACTTGCCCGAGATCATCGACGTCCTGGCGCTGACCCGAGCGCTCCTGCATCGGGGCGACCGCCACGCCTGGCTGGCGCTACTGCGCTCGCCCTGGGCGGGGCTGGACTGGGTCGACCTGCACGCGCTCGTGCGCAACGATCGCGACTCGAGTGTCTGGGAGCTGCTCCACGACGCTGGCAGGCTGCAAGCGCTGTCAGATTATGGGCGCGAGGCCGTCGCAACGCTGCGGGCAATACTCGAGCCGGCATTGACCGGCTGCCGCGCCACGTCGCTGCGCGATCGTGTTGAACGTGCATGGATCCGGCTTGGCGGCCCGGCCATTCTCGAGGGCGCTGACGCGGTCGGCAATGTCTATCATTTCCTCGATGTCGTCGAGCGGCTCGAGGAGGCCGGCGACCTGCCGGACGTGGCAGAACTCGAGGCCGCGCTCGATGAGGAGCATGTGTCGAGTCATGCCAACGCGCGGCTGCAGGTCATGACGATGCATCGGGCCAAGGGGCTGCAGTTTGACCACGTGGTGCTGTTCGGTCTCGGTCGTATCCCGCGGCCGCCCGAGCCCTCCGTCATGAGCTGGTTTGATATCCCGGACGAACACGGGCGCCCGTTGAAGGTCATCGCGCCGGTCGGCCCTCGGGCGGAGCTGGAGAAAGACCCCGTTCACGGCTTTATCGGCAAGATCGAGTCCAGCAAGGACCGCCACGAACTCGGCAGGCTGCTGTACGTCGCCTGCACGCGCGCGCGCAAGTCATTGCACCTGGTTGGCAACGCGCGCGTCTACAAGTCAGGCATGCGACCCGACAAGCGCAGCCTGCTGCACCTGCTGTGGCCCATTGTGAGCGAAACGTACGAACACGCTTTCGACCCGGAGCGGCACGAAGAGATCGTGACCGACGATGGCGAATGGTTGGTCCCCGAATTGCAGCGTTTCGAGGCGGGCTGGTCGTTACCACGCCCACCGGCACTGCCGGTGACCCGTGACGTGCAGGAGAGCGCGCGGACGCCGGTCGAGTATTACTGGGTCGGCTCGGGCGCGCGGGTCGCCGGTACCCTCGTGCACCGCTGGCTGCAACTGTGCACGGAACGCGGCCTGGATCCCCGGAAGCTATCGGACGACGATATACGGAATGCGAGCATTCGGTGGCTGCGCGAGATGGGCGTGGCGGAGGCCGATAGCGCACCGATTCTCGATCGTACCGCGACGGCGTTACGCCGGCTGGGCATGGACGAGCGCGGTCGCTGGCTGCTCGAGGGAGAAGGCCATGCCGAACTCGCACTGACCGGTGTCGTCGATGGGCGCATCGAGTCGGTGGTGCTCGATCGGGTGCGTATCGACACCGATGGCGATCACTGGATCGTCGACTACAAGACCAGTACTCACGAGGGCGGTGACCTGGCCGGATTCCTCGAAGCGGAAACGGAACGATACCGCGAGCAACTGGCTCGCTATGCGGACGTCTACCGCAACTATTCCGGCACAGAAGTGCGGTGTGCGCTGTACTTCCCGCTGCTGGGAGAATTCGTCGAAGTCGCCGTTTAGAGGCTACAGTTCTAACTGCCCCTCGAAACGGAACTCGTGGTTGCCGCGCTCGTCGGCCGAGCCCAGGAAGCGCATCTGCTCGCGCAGCTCGGTCGGCGTTTCGCTGGTCGGCGCGACCTGGCCCACGAACTGGTAGGCGCGGTCCAATCCGAGCGAAAAACTGCCGGCAAGATCGACCACCGCGTCGGCGTCTTCGACGCTGGCCATGATTCCCGTGTCCTGCGTGAAGAACTCCACACGAAACCCGCCCAGCGGCGAACGATGCACCATGGGCACCCTGACGTTTGCGACTTCGACTTCGCCATTTGCCGCAACGGGAAAACCATCGGCAAATTCCAGCCTGTCGAAACGCAGGCTTGCGGCGCCTTCCAACCCTGGCATGCCCACGATCTGTTGCAATGCCTGCAGCGACAATGACGCCGTCAGGTTCTCCAGGATTGCGCTGCCGCCGGCGCTAAGGGCAACGTCACCGTTAACGAACCCGGACGCGGCGTCGGCTTCGATCGCGAATGCCAATTGACCTTTGAAGAGTGCCAGCGGCTTCATCCGCCAGCCGATATTGCGCAGGTACATGCCCGCCGCTTCGCCTTCCAGTGCACGGCCGTTCCAGATCGTGCCCTGGATACCGGCTATCGCAACCCCGGGCGGGGAGGCCCAGTGGTAAGCGACGCGGGCCGGGAACATGACCAGGACGCCGACCAGCAAGGTCACCGTCCCGACGATCAGGAGGCGCGAATTGAGCTTCATTACAGCGAGCGTTCCAGCGTGAGCGTTGCGTCGATTCGGCCGGGGGCCGCCTGTGACGACGTGGACAAGCTGCCGGACGCCACCTGCATCGCGTACTGCCTGCCGAGATCATCCAGCCACAGCACGAGATCGTCGAACGCCACATTCTCGAACTCCACACGAATGCCGTTGCTGGTCGTCGGCTGGCTGCGTCGGAGCGCCCGGTCCAGACCGCGTGCGCGCAAGGTCTGGTCCACGATGACGACCGGTGTCTGCTGGCTGCCGGAACTGCGCGGGGCGACATTAGTCACCGCAGCCGCCGAGCCCCGCAATGGCCGCAATTCGGCCAGCGAGCGCTCCCAGTCCGTGACGCTGGCCCGCAGGGCCTTGTGTCCGGTGTCGAGGGGCGCCCAGATGAACGCGTAGAGCAGCGCGAAGACCACTGCAACGGCGCCAACCGAGACAAACAGCCGTTCGCGGGGGGCGAGCGAATCGAACCAGTCCCTCATGCGCCGGCCTCGCGAATCTGGATACGGCTGCTCACCTTGTCGCCCACCTGGTCGGTCGACTGGATGGCCGCCGTGAAACGCCCGGAGCTACTGACGATCTTCTGAATGCTGTCCAGCGTCGCGACGTCGGGAGCCGTCAGCCGCACGTCGATAACGCCCGCCCGGTAACTGATGGCCTCGATCTGCGCGTCGCTGTTCTGCTGGATCGCGCGACCCAGTTGCTGCAGCGATGGCAAAAAGACCTGCGCCGCGACCGGACCTCCCATACCGCGACGGACCGAATTGACCGTTGCCACCGGGTCGATCACTTCGCGGTTGTCCTGTGGCCGAATTTCGCGGTAAATCTCGGTGAACTGCGCCTTCAGGGCACTTTCTTCCTGAGTCAGCCGGTAGTAGTCCACACCCTTGCCCGCAAAGCCGACAACGGCGAGACCGAGCAACAGAATGGCGGCAAACTTCCAGGGCCGAAACAGCGCGCCCGTTTGGGTTTTGATCGCGTAAGCGCCCTGCAGCAGGTTGATGCCGCGTCCCGTGGCCACCGTGACCGCCAGCCTGGGCAGCACGCCGTCGGGCAACAGGTTGATGTCGAGGCTCGCAAGTTCATGCCTGAGCGCAATCCAGTCGTGTTCGAAGCGCTGCTCGTCGGACGGCTCGCAGTACACGACGAGGTGCGACGACTTCTCCGCGCCCTCATCGCCGTGATCGTCGAGAACACCCGCAAGCGCCAGTGCGTCGCTGGGCTTGACGTCCTGTAGTACGAACTCCTCGTCGTCACCGTCATTGAACATGACCCGGTCTTCGGCGACCAGCACGCTCATGCTTCCGGGTATGCGCGCCAGTCCGTGGTTCTCAGGTACGACCCGCATCGGGCTGATGCCGGCATTCTCGAGGTCCTCCAGCCAGCCATCCAGCAGGTGCCGGGCGACGACCGTCACGGGCAGGCGACCGTCCTCGCGACGGATACCGGCCGCGAAATGCAGATTCTCCACGTCGTCGGCAAGCTGCTCCTCGAGGGCGAAGGGCAGGGCAGCCAGCAGCCGGGGGCCACGCTTGACGGGGATGTCAACGGACGTGGTCAGCGCGCCGGTTGCTGGAACGAGCGCAATAACGGCACGTTCGGCGGCGCCTCGTGCGGCCAGCTCCAGCGGCCCGGTCTCGGGCGCGCTGATGCGAGTGCCGCTGTCGTCCACCGCGATCCAGCTGGCTGCGTCGCCGCGATTCTCGGGCAGGCGTATTACGAGGTACTCCGCCATAGTCAGGTCGTTCCAAGGCTGCGCAGGATCGGTGTCGTATCTCCCTGCTGGCTGCGCTCAATGAGGCTGTAAAAGGTCACGCGAACGGTATCAACCCGCACGACGACCCGCAATCGAAAATAATCGCTGGTTTCGGCCAGCTGATTGAGCGTCTCCGGCGACACCAGGGGCGAGAAGGTCGCGTTGAGATCGGCGAACCCGGTTTCCTGTCGCTGCGAGAGCAGGCCTTCGACATCCGCGAGAGTCAGGTTCTCGTCCAGCGACTGCAGCACCGGGCCGGTGGCCGTATTGACGTTGATTGCGGTGCGCCCCGGCAGTGCGGAGATGTGGGGCAGCAGGATATCGAGCGTGGCCTTGTCCATCCCCTCGATGGCGGCGAGCTCACTGGGGCTCGAGATAATCTGGTTGGCCGCTCGATACGGCGGCACCAGGCCGGTGTAGATCGAGTCCTCGGCGCCGTCCGGGAAACTGGCATCCTGGTCGGCGTCTATCCAGTCGGCCGTGATTCCGGCGAAGCGCGGGTCCAGACCGAGCGCCAGCAGCAGGCGTCGGAATTGCTCCAGCGAGGGCTCGTCGACTTCGCCCTGCGCATCGACGAGGTTGTTGATGTTGAAGCGCCCCTGCAGGTCCTGGATCTCGCCGTAGATTTCCCCCTGGATGCTGTCACCCGGCCCGCCCAGTGGCAGGACCGGCAGTTCGCTGGCCCAGATCTCACCGAGGTGATCAGTCGTGCTGTCCTCGCTGTCCTGGCGCAGTATGGTCAGTACCCAGCTCTCGGCGCCGTAGGCTGCCTGGATGGCCTCGTCGCGGAACATCGACACGTAAGTGCGCCTCAGGTCCATCGAGTTGTCCCACTCGAGGCTGAACGTGAGCGTTGTAATCAGCGCCATGACGAGCAGCGCCGTGATCAGGGCAACGCCTTTCTGGCGTCTCATGGCGCAACCTCCAGGAGTCTTGTGATCTCACCCTGGTCCGGCAGCGACAGGACTATCTCCACGGCACGCGGCCGCAGGCGCATACCAGAGCCGCCTTGTTGCTGCGGGGGCCAGACTTCCGACCCTGTCCCGGTACCGTCGTAGAAGCGAAAGAACAGGCTGTCGACGCCCTCCAGCAGCACCGTAATGATCGGCTCGTTGGAATAGGTACGATCGAGCACGCCCCAGTGGTAACGCAACAGGTCGTCCTCTTCGATTCGGTAGGCGACTCGCTGCAGCGTGCTCCTCGGCAGTCCCGCAGGGTTACCCCAGCCGCCGTGGGTGATTTCGAGGGCAAAGTCCGAGCTCAGGGTGCTGTAGACGGCGGGCACGTATGAATCGCCCAGGTCCGAGCGTACCGGCCGGGGTGACGCCTGCATCAGGTCGCTGCTCAGGTAGCGCATTGCCCGCTGAACGGACTGCAGACGCTCCATACGCTCAGTCAGGTAGTCGGCGTTCGACAAGGTTGAACCCAGCACGGTGTAAGCAAGCATCGACATCACGCCAAACACGGCCAGTGCAACGAGCACCTCGATCAGCGTGAAACCCGTATTGCGGCGGAGCATCAGCTTGTCTCCCCGCTGTTGGCGGAGCCGCGGTTCCATGAGCGGTTGCTTTGCCCGGGAATCACGGGCTCGCCAATGAAACCCGTGACCTTGCGGATTACCGCGTCGCCCTCGGCGTCCAGGACCTCGACATCCACCCGAAACAGGTTCTCGATGCCGCTCTCCGAGACAACGGCGCGCCAGCGCCAGGTCGTATTCGCGTAATCGACGTCACCGCTCGACGTCGTCACCTCGGGAATCACGTTGGCAAGACGCAGTTCCGTTATCTTGTTCTGTGCGATCCAGCTGGCATAGGTTCGCTCACGCATCGAGTTCGAGGTATCGATCATTCGGCTCATCTTCGCGGCGATAGCCGTAAGGGAGAGCGCAATGATGGCGAGCGCCACCATGACCTCGACCAGCGTGAACGCGCGTTGCCGCCGGCGCATCACAGCTGCTCCGGATCGACAATCTTGATGTCGCCGAGCAGGTTGCTTTCCAGCATGATTGACTGGTCGAGATCGTTGCGCAGCAGTTGCAACTCGAAAGGCGTCATATCGCCGCTGGAGAACACGAGGATGTGCGGCGCGTAGGTCTCGATACTGGCCGGACCTTCATCGTCTTCCGGGTCGTCGAATGCCATGGGCTCGTCTTCCAGCAGCACTCGCTGGCCCTCGATCCACAGTGCGAACTCGGCGTCTTCGGGCAACTGCCGCATGCGCAGCGTCTCGTCGCCGATGAGATCGCCCCAGGTATTGAGAAACGGATCGTACTCGACAAAGCGGAATCCCGTATTCATGAACTCGATGCCGAATTCCCGTCCCTGCATGACCGCCTCGTCCTGCGCAACCTGGACCAGCGCGGCGAAGCGGCGCGCTTCTTCGCGCAACTCGCGGTCGTCGCCCAGCACGCCCAGCGAGAGTACGGCAATCGACAGGACGATGCCGATGATCGATACGACCACGAGGATCTCGATCAGCGTAAAGGCCCGGTTTCGGCGTGGGCTGTTCATCGTTCCTGGCAAGCTGCCCGACGATGCGGCGTTAGTTCAGGTTCCAGTTACCGATGTCGGCGTCGATCCCTTCGCCGCCAGGGCGGCCGTCGCGACCCAGCGTGTAGACGTCGATCTCACCGTTGTTGCCCGGGTTCAGGTACAGGTAGGGATTACCCCAGGGGTCGCTGGGCAGGCTCGGCAGGTAACCGCCTTGCTTCCAGTTGCGGATATTCGGGTCCGCCGGTTTGGTCACGAGGGCTTCGAGGCCCTGCTCGCTAGTGGGGTAGGTGAAGTTGTCGAGGCGATAAAACTTCAGCGCGTTCTCGATATTGGCGATCTCCGCCTTGGCCTTGGTCACCTGCGCATCGTCCACGCGCCCGATGACGTTCGGCGCGACAATAGCGGCAAGGATGCCGATGATGATAACGACAACCATGATTTCGATCAGCGTAAATCCTCGCTGCAGGAGGATGGCGGGCCGCGCCCCGGAATAATGACTCACAGCAGTAGCTCCACGGCGCCGAGACGCCGAAATTGACTCGGTAAACGTATAAACGCGAGTATATCAAACATGGGGTTACGCCAAGCAGACTCGACGGACCGCGAGCGCACGTTGAGCGCGGCCTGGCTGGCCGTGCTGATCATGGCGGCGATCAGCCTGGCGATCGCTGTGTTCGGCGACGACGGGCGCGCGTGGCTGGCGTACGACCGCGCCGCGATCTCGGCCGGCGAGTACTGGCGCCTGCTCACCGGCCATTTCACCCACCTCAGCTGGCAGCACCTCTTCTACAATTTCGTCGGGCTCTCGCTGATTACCTTCCTCGTTGCCTCGGAGCTCAAGGCCGGGGAACTGCTCATGATCTGGATTTTCGCGCTGCCGACGGTCAGCGCGGGCCTGTGGTTCTTTCAGCCCGACCTGCAATGGTACGTCGGGCTCTCGGGGGCACAGCACGGGCTTCTCACCGCTGGACTCCTCGCATCGATCGGTCGCTGGGGTATTGAGCATTGGGTTGTCGCGATCATCGTTGCCGGCAAACTGGTCTACGAACAGCTGTTCGGTGCATTGCCTTTCTCTGAAGGCGCCAGCGGCGACGCGGTCATTGTGGCTTCCCACTTCTATGGCGCCGTGTCGGGCTGCATCACCGGCGCGTCTATAGCGATTAGAGTCCGCGCGCAGGCGTCTATATAATGCGCGGCCACGCGGTTCCCGACAGGAGAGCGATGTGTCTATAGCCATGGTATTCCCGGGGCAGGGGTCCCAGTCACAGGGGATGCAGGCCGATCTGGCGGCCGAATACCCGTTCGTAACAGAAATCTACGCCGAAGCCAGCGAGGTGCTGGGCTACGACCTCTGGCAGCTCGTTCAGGACGGCCCTGCCGAGAAACTCGCCGAGACCGTCGTCACGCAGCCGGCAATGCTGACGGCCGGCTACGCGGCCTGGCGCGCCTGGCTGGAAGCGGGCGGCGCCCAGCCCACGCACATGGCCGGCCACAGCCTTGGTGAATACACGGCGCTCGTGTGCGCGAACGCGATCGATTTCGCCGCGGCGGTGAAGGTCGTCAAGAAGCGTTCCGAGCTGATGCAGGCGGCCGTCCCGGTCGGCACGGGGGCAATGGCGGCCATCATCGGGCTCGATGACGAGGTGGTGCTGGCGGTGTGTGGCGAGGCGGCAGAGGGCACGGTCGTCGAAGCCGTCAATTTCAATTCGCCGGGACAGGTCGTCATCGCCGGCCACAAGGATGCGGTCGACCAGGCGACCAAACGCGCCGAAGAGGCCGGTGCGCGCCGAGCTATTGTGCTCCCGGTCAGCGTCCCGTCGCATTCATCGCTCATGGTCCCGGCGGGCAAGGAACTTGCCGAGACGCTGGCGACAGCCGGATTCCGGACTCCCGACGTGACGGTCATCAATGCGACCGACGCAACCCCTTATAACGATGCGGACGATATGCGGCAGCGGCTGGCCAGCCAGGTCTACCGCCCGGTGCGCTGGGTTGACACAATCCACGCGATGCTCGGCGACGGTGCGACGTCGGTGGTCGAGTGCGGCCCTGGCAAGGTCCTCATGGGCCTCGTGCGCCGCATCAACCGCGCAACGCCCGTAGCCGCAATCGATTCATTGGCGGGCCTCCAGAAGGCTCTGCAGGACTAGGAAGATCTCATGACGACAGTATTCGACAAATCCGCGCTGGAGGGCGAGCTCGCTCTCGTGACCGGCGCGTCACGCGGCATCGGGGCGTCCATCGCCGCCGCGCTCGCCGCGGCCGGCGCTACCGTGGTTGGTACGGCAACCAGTGAATCGGGCGCCGCGGCCATCGGCGAGGCGCTCGGCGATAGCGGCAGGGGCATCGTGCTCAATATCTCGGACGACGACTCGGTCGCAGCGGCGCTCAAGGACCTGCAGGCTAACGAAGGCAGCCCGACCATACTCGTGAACAATGCCGGGATTACCCGTGACAACCTGCTCATGCGGATGAAAGCTGACGAATGGGACGACGTGATCTCTACAAACCTCAGCGGCGCATATCGCGTCAGCAAGGGCTGCCTGCGCGGCATGATGAAGGCGAAGAAAGGCCGCATCATCAACATCGCTTCGGTCATCGGCGTGATGGGTAACGCCGGGCAGTCAAACTATGCCGCGGCCAAGGCCGGCATCATCGGCTTCTCGAAGTCGCTGGCGCGGGAGATTGGCTCGCGCAATATCACGGTCAACGTCGTTGCCCCGGGTTTCATCGACACCGATATGACCAAGGTCCTCCCCGAGGACCAGCGCGAGGGCATGCTGGCCCAGGTCCCTCTCGGACGGCTGGGCGAAGGCGAGGATATCGCCAATGCGGTCGTTTTCCTTGCGTCGCCGTCCGGGGCCTACATCACCGGCGAGACCCTGCATGTCAACGGCGGGATGCTAATGGACTGAAATGGGCCAAAAGTGTGTAGATTGCCATGAGCGATTCACATACAATACCGACCCACGGGCAGATTGGACCTTGAAATATCAAGGACTTACGTGAGTTTTCAGGGGGTTTGAGCGACTAGATTCGCGCCGCGTGGAAGCCCGCCGTGGCAAAAATTTGATGAGTCTTCTCAGGAGAAGGGACCAATATGAGCAGTATCGAGGAACAAGTTAAGAGCATCGTTGCCGAGCAACTCGGCGTCAAAGAAGACGAGGTAACCAACGACGCTTCCTTTGTCGATGATCTTGGCGCCGATTCGCTGGACACGGTCGAGTTGGTCATGGCCCTCGAAGAGGAATTCGAGACCGAAATCCCCGACGAGGAAGCCGAAAAGATCACGACTGTTCAGCAGGCGATCGACTTCGTCACCGCTCGCTCGGGCGACTAGCATACCCCGAAGGCGCGGCCGCATCGGTCGCGCCTTCTTTTCAAACCGGCAGTCCTGCCAACCAGACTCGGAACCACCTTGAAGCAACGACGCGTCGTCATTACTGGCATGGGAATCATCTCACCGGTAGGCAACCGGCTGGATGAAGCCTGGACGAATGTCCTGGAAGGCAATTCGGGGATCCAACTTGTCGAGGACTTCGACACCTCGTCGTTCAGCACCCGCATCGCTGGCGTGGTGAACAATTTCGACGCCGCTGACTACATGTCCCCCAAGGACATTCGCAAGACTGATCCGTTTATCCATTACGGGATCGCGGCCAGTATTGATGCGATCAAACACTCCGGTCTCGAGATCACCGCGGAAAACGGCCACACGATCGGCATCGCGATGGGATCGGGCATCGGCGGCATCAAGTACATCGAGGACAATCACAACAAGTTCCTCGCCGGTGGCCCCCGCAAGGTCTCGCCGTTCTTTATCCCCGGCAGCATTATCAACATGACGTCGGGCTACGTGAGCATCATGCAGCACATCACGGGGCCGAACGTGTCGATCGTGACGGCTTGCGCCACATCGGCGCACTGCATCGGGTTCGCGGGCCGCATGATCCAGCACGGCGATGCCGAGGTCATGCTCGCGGGCGGCTCGGAGTACGCGACCACGCCGGTGGCCATGGGCGGTTTCTGTTCCGCCAAGGCGATGTCGACGCGCAACGACGATCCGACGCGGGCCAGCCGGCCTTACGACATCGACCGCGACGGCTTCGTGCTGAGCAACGGCGCCGGCTGCGTCGTGCTCGAGGAACTCGAGCACGCCAAAGCGCGCGGCGCCACGATTTATGCCGAGCTACTGGGCTTCGGGATGAGCGGTGACGCGCACCACATTACGACGCCGCCGCCGGATGGCGAAGGCGCGAGGAAGGCCATGACTGCGGCGCTCAACGACGCCGGCGTCGCGCCGTCCGACATTGACTACCTGAACACCCACGGCACATCGACGCCGGTCGGTGACATCGGTGAAACGGTCGGCATCCGCCGGGCGTTTGGCGATGCCGCTGATGACCTCATGGTGAGTTCGACCAAGTCGACAACGGGCCACATGCTGGGGGCCGCCGGCGTCGCCGAGGGCATCTTCTGCGTGCAGGCCATCCACAACCAGGTCGTGCCGCCGACCAGTAACCTCGATAACCAGGACCCCGAATGCGATCTCGATTACGTTCCGAACGTAGCCCGGGATGCTAAAGTACGGCTGGCGTTGTCCAACTCATTCGGTTTCGGGGGTACCAACGGAAGCCTTGTATTCGGCGCATTTGACTAGCCTGAGCTCTCTGCCGTGAAGCGGCTCCTCATCGCAGGGGCGGCCATCGCGGTCGCACTCGCACTGGCGCTTGCCTATGGGGCGATCCAGGCCCACCAGTACCTGAACACGCCTGTCAACGCCGGTACCGACGGCGTGGAATACACCATCCAGCCCGGGTCGTCGCTGCATGCTGTCAGCGAGGAGCTCACCGCGATCGGCGTAACCAAACGACCGCTGATTCTCCGGGCTTACGGGCGCTGGCTTGGCGTGGCAGGTTCGATACAGGCGGGCGACTACCTGATTCGACCCGGGACGACCCCTGCGCAACTCCTCGAACAGTTCGCCAGTGGCGACGTCCAGCTGTACTCCTTCACCATCGTCGAAGGCTGGAACCACTGGGAGTTACTGCAGGCCCTGCACGACAACGAGTACATCGACGCGACGCTGACGGACGAGGACTGGGCGGCGCTGCTGGAGGAGCTCGGCGCTGAAGGCGGGCATCCCGAGGGTCTGTTTCTTCCGGAAACGTACCGCTTCCCCCGCAACTCGAGCGACCGTGACATCCTGCAACAGGCATATTCCCTGATGCAGGAGGTCCTGGCAGAGGAATGGTCGGGTAGGGCGGAGGACCTGCCCATAACGACCCCTTACGAGGCGTTGGTCCTGGCATCGATCATCGAGAAAGAAACCGCGCGGGTCGATGAGCGCCACCGTATTTCCGGCGTTTTCACACGCCGGCTGCAGAAACGCATGCGCCTGCAAACCGATCCGACCGTGATATACGGCATCGGGCCGAGCTTCAACGGCAACCTGACGCGCAGGGACCTGCGGACCGATACGCCGTACAACACCTACACGCGCGGTGGCCTGCCGCCTACGCCGATCGCCATGCCGGGCCGCGCCGCCATCAATGCGGCCCTGCATCCGGAGGACGGCGAGGAGCTGTTTTTCGTAGCGACCGGCCTCGGCGACGGGAGTCACGCCTTTTCGACCACCAAGGAAGAACACGATGCGGCCGTTGCGGAGTACCTGCGGCGACTGCGGCAACAACGCAACTGAAGAACAACCATGGAACGCGGCAAATTCATCACTTTTGAAGGTATCGAGGGCGTTGGCAAGTCGACCAACATCAGTCACCTCGTCAGCTCAATCGAGGCGGCGGGGCACAACGTGATCGTTACCCGTGAGCCCGGCGGCACCCCGATGGCCGAGAGCATCAGGGACCTCGTGGCTTCGCACGGGGACGAGGCGATGCCCGATGTCGCGGAACTGCTGCTGGTGTTCGCCGCGCGGGCGCTGCACGTCAATAACGTCATTCGCCCGGCGCTCGAGGCCGGCTCATGGGTAGTCAGCGACCGGTTCACCGATTCCAGCCGCGCGTACCAGGGTGGCGGCCGCGGGTTGCCGGCGGACGATATCGACCTGCTGGCCGACTGGGTGCACGGCGACATCGTGCCCGACCTGACGATCCTGCTCGATGCGCCGGTCGAAATCGGCATGCAGAGAGCCGGCAAGCGCAGTGACCCGGATCGCTTCGAGTCTGAGCAATCGGAGTTCTTCGAGAGGGTACGCCTGACCTACCTGCAGCTTGCCGAAAACGACCCGGGCCGTTTCGTCGTCGTTGACGCGACGCAGCCGATGGAGACCGTCAAAATGGCGATCGATGATATCGGGCGAGCCCTGCTCACGGATTAGAAAATGGTTTACATAGACTCCATAAATTGTTGAATAAAAAAGATATAAACTGGCTGAAAAATTTTGCCCAAGGCTGGCAGGACCGCGAGGAGCACGGCCGCGTCCCGCATGCCGTCCTGCTGACCGGGCCGGCAGGCGTTGGCAAGCGCGCCGCCGCCAGCTGGATCGCGGCGCGGCGTCTCGCTATTGACGTCGATGCCCCGGTGCCCCGATACCCGGTCGGCGCGCTGGAGCATGCCGACCTGCACTGGATTGCGCCAATCGAGGACAAACAGACGATAGGCATCGAGCAGGTGCGCGATCTCGTGGCCGAGTTCAGTCTCACCAGTTATGAGGGCCACGGGAAAGTGGCGGTCATCGAGCCGGCCAACGCCATGACCCACAATGCCGCCAACAGCCTGCTCAAGACGCTCGAGGAGCCACCGGGGTCGGCGCTGCTCATCCTGATTGCTGATCGGGCCGGACGGTTACCGGCCACCATATTCAGCCGCTGTCAGCGCATCGACATCGCGCTGCCTGGCGAGGCGGAAGGCCTGGGCTGGCTGGACCAGCTGCAGCCCGGGGCAGACTGGAGAACGGCCCTGAAACTGGCGGGCGGGGCGCCGCTGGCAGCCGTCGCCGCGCTCGACGAACTCGATACACACGCCAAGATGAGCCGGGATTTCGCCGGCGTGGCGCGTGGCCGGGTATCGCCCCTGGAAGTGGCGTCAAACTGGTCCAGGCTGGATACGTCGTTCGTGCTGGACTGGCTGGCCCGGCAAGTCCAGGACGCGATCCTGGTGGCCTCGAGCGGCGCTCAAAGCGGCGCCACGCCTGCAATTGACGAATCTGTGCTGAAGCGCATGGACACGCGAAATCTGTTCTGCTATCTAGACATAATCAATCGGCTGCGTGGCCAGCCGAAAGGATCTTTTAACGTGCAGTTGACCCTCGAGACCCTGTTGATCGATTGGTCCGAGGGGCTGGCACGGAGGAACACAGCATGAGCAAACCGGGACTATTGACGCTGACCATCAAGGACAAGAGCGCCTTGTACCTCGCGTACATGCCCTACATCATCAATGGTGGCCTGTTCATCCCGACGAACAGTTCGTATCGCCTCGGTGACGAAGTGTTCATGCTGCTCAACCTGATGGGTGAGGAGGAGAAGATCCCGGTTGCCGGCACCGTCATCTGGATGACCCCGAAAGGCGCCCAGGGCAAGCGCACGGCGGGGATCGGTGTTCAGTTCAGTGACCAGG
>JASJCH010000063.1 GCA_030066075.1 Woeseiaceae bacterium | reverse complement strand
CCCCGGGGTTGTCGGCGGTGCCGAGTGCTGCGCTGGCCGTCAACGCAATTTCGATATGGTCGGCGATGTTGCGTTCGGCGAACAGCCGCTTCAGCTCCATGACTGCCAGGGGCAAGAGCTGGAACAGGGCCAGCAGCACCCGCCACTGCTCGTCGTTATAGGCCGGCGGCGGCAGGCTGCGCACGCCGTGCAGGTAGTCCACGAAACCGGCCTGGTTTTGCAGACCTTCCAGTATCGTCGCGAGTTCTGCCTTCTGACCGTCGTCGCCGGCGGGAAAGCCCTGGTTCTTGGTCAGCCGCTTGCGAGGGGAACCATCCGCCGTTAGCAGCATGTCCGCCAGCCCGAACCACGCCGGAACATCGCCGGCGCTCGCGCCGGGCGGCATGTCTGCATCCGCGAGGGCCGCGACCGGATGATCTGCTTTCCCGGCTGTCGCCAGGTTGCGCGCAGCGTATTGACCAAGCTCCAGCAAGCCGGCGGCTTCGTGCCTGGGGAAGACGTCCCGCAAGACGTCGAGATGGCGTTGCACGGCAACTACGAGGCCCTGCTCCAGGTGGTCTCGCAGCTCCCCGGCGCCTCGCGCATCGAGCTGTCCGATACCGATGAAGGGCAGCCACTGATCGCGCGTCGCGAGCATGCGGGAGAGATAGCCTGTGTAGAGTCGCGCATTGTTGTCGACGTGGGTCAGTACCTCTCGTGTCGCGTCGCGAAATTCGTTGCGCTCGGTGAGCTGATCGAGCGTCAGGTTTGCAGCCTCGCGGTACAGCGCGCGCATCTCTGCATTGGCGACGATCGCCGTATCGGCGGCTCCGCCGGCCGATGTCAGCGGCACTGATCGAGCGATGGACCCATTGAGCGAGTCGAGGGTCTGGATGCGCATGCGCTTCGGGTTCTCTGCGAGATTCCAGCCGAGCTCCCGGTCATGGTGCAGAGCGGCGCGCGCCGCGCGGGCCGTTATACGTTCGTGCTCGGCCTCCGGTTCGACGCCCTCCGCGGCGGCTTCGAGCGCCTGCAGTACACGAACCTGCATCTCGGCGGCTGCCTTGCGCGTGAACGTAATCGCCAGGATCTCCTCAGGCGCCGTGACCGCGGCCAGCAGCTTGAGGTACCGCTGGATCAGCAGCTCCGTCTTGCCTGAGCCTGCCGGGGCCTGGACGATGAAAGACCGCTCGATATCGAGCGCCGCCTCGCGCGCGGCGACATCAGCCTGCAGGAGCGTCGTATCAGGCGTCATGCTGCAGCTCCCGGATGCGCGCGAGCAGTCCGAAGGACCGGGAGTCCTTGGCGGGCAACGCCCCGTTGAGTCTGACGTCGCCTGCTTCGAACCTGCGCATCGCCGCGCGCAATGCGTCCCGCCATGCGCCGAGCGACTCGTCCCAGTCGATTTCGGGCGACAGCTCCCGGCCCGCACCGTTGAACTCGACGTGGCGGCTATCGACGTTGAAGTAAGCCAGTTCCCCGACAGGCTCGGTGACGCTCATGGCGTAGGCGACGAGCTGCGCGTCGGCCGGTTCTTTGTCCGCGTTCAGGAACCGGCGTCGCTGGCCGGTCTTGTAATCGATGATCGATAACTCGCCGCCAGGCGTTCGATCGACGCGATCGATGCGCATGCGTAATTGAACCCTGCCCAGTTCCAGCGTAACGGGAAGCTCGAGCTCGCCGATCTCGAAGCCGCCGCGTTGCAGGTCGAGTTCGAGGACGCTGCACAGCAGACGCGCGAGGCGCACCTTCTCGAGTTCGAGTAGCTGACGCAGCACAGGATCGGCGCGAGACTCGAGCCATGCGAACGCGTAGCGGTGAATGTCGGCGAGCTTGTTGTCGAATTCGCCGGACAGCAGACCTTCGATCTCCTGGGACGAGGGACGATCGTGATACAGCGCGTTCAAGGCGCGGTGAATGATGTTGCCGCGGACGTTGGGCGGCAGGCCGCTCCCGATCGACGGTATAGGACGGATGCCGAGGCGTCCGAACGCGAATGCCGCGAACGGGTCGCCGAGCTGGTAGCTGATCGTAGTGGCGCCACCAGAGACCGATTCGTCCTCGGCCACCGCTGGCACGGGGTCAGTTTGTGTTAAAACCGGGCGCCCGCTGCTGGCGATTTCCGCCGCATACCAGCCGGGATCAACGACAGTGCAGTCTTCGAACGGTCCCGCGGCAGGCAGTAGCCCGGACGGGCGCTGTTCCGCATCGCCTTCCGTCAGCGCGTAGCTGCACACCAGCTCGCTGCAGCTTGACGACAGCCTCATAAGCACGCGGCGGGCATAGTCGAGCGTGTCGCCTGGTTCCGCATCGGGCATCGAGTGCTCGCGCTGCAGCTCACGGGACAGTAGCGCAGCCGGTCGCGCCGGCGGCGGCCAGTGAGTATTGGTGAGGCCGCAAACCCACAGATGGTCGAACTCCATGCCGGCCGCTTCGAGCGGGCCTAGCAGCTGCACGAGCCCGGCCCGGTTCTCCGGCTGGAAAATGGTTTCTCCCACGAGTATGCGCAAGCGCCCCAACGCTTCGCGCAGGCTCATCGACGGAATGACGAGGTCGAGTCTCGCGAGCTCGTTGAGCAGTTCCCGCCAGCGATTGTGCAATTGGTACTCGGTGCTGTCCTGCGGCGAATCGCCCGGCCAGCCGACCCGTTGCAGCGTCTCGTCGAAGCGGGTCGCCCATCCCGATGGGCGCAGGTTTTCGCCCGTTTCATGCCGCAGTCGATCCAGGGCCTCAATGCCGCGGCGCCAGTTCGGGCCAATAGCCTCATCTCGATTCAGCACTTCCAGCGCGCGTTTCGGGGACCATTGCATGCCCGGCCATGCGCGAAGCTCGAGTTCCATCCGGCTGCGAGCGCCGTGCTCGCCAGCACCTATCGACTCGCTGCGCAGCAGGCGCGAGAGATCGCTCGAGCTGATGTCCTCGTGCAGCCACCGCAGCACGAGCAGTGCAGCCGCGACAGCCGGAAAATTTGCGAGGCGTTGCCCGTAGGAGACATTCACCGCTTGTTGCGCGGCGCGTCCCCCCTGTTGCCAGCCGGGGGCGAGCCCCTCACGAACCAGTCTCGCGGCGCGCCCGGCGTCTTTTTCGAGCTGCATGGCCACGATGGCGACCTTTTTTCCCGGGTCTTCGGACAGAACGTGCCGGGCCCAGGCACCCGCCGCCCGCATCTCGGCGTCGGGATCGTCGAAACAGGCGGTGCTGCGTATCGTTGCCTGAGCGTGCGGTGCGAGCAGGTCTGCCTGGCAGCCCTGTTCTCGCAGCGCATCGATGACCAACACGACCGCCGGTGTCTGGCGGTCGAATCCTGCGAGGACGAGTCGTGGCGGTATTGCCGCATCGCCGCTGCGAATCATGTCCACAACCAGGCGCGGCAGTCCCGCATCGTCGATCCAGCCCTGCCGGTCGAGGATCGCCCGGTAGCGCCGGGCCGCTCGCGCGAATATGCCCTGGTCCCGCCCCCTCGCCAGTCGCTCCGCATCGTCCAGCGGGACGCGATAATCCTGCAGCAGCGCCCAGGCGTCCCGCGCCTGGCGCACCACCGAACCGATATTCAACAGCGGACTGGAAACTTCCTGCCGCAGGCACTGTTCCCACAGCACGCGGCTCTGATGGATGTTCAGGCGTGCGGGCAGTTGGCGCGATACTCCTGCCAGGGAACCGACTTCGCGCAGCCAGTCGGGCCAGGCGCGGATGGCCGGGCTGCGCCAGGCTGATTTCCCGGCGCTCATCTGCAGTTGCGCGTAGTGCTCGGCAAGGACGGTGGCCAGGCGGCGGTTGGCCGTGACGACCTGCGCTCCACCCTCGAGTGCCTCCGCGAGCCAGCCGTACATACTCAGGCGTACTGGGTGAGCAAATCGTCGATCCGGTCGAATACCTGGTGCAGCGTATCGATGTCGGGCAGTGTGGTGATCCGGAAGTGGTCGGTGTACGGGGTATTGAAGCTACTGCCGGGAGCCACGAGCACGTGCTTTTCCTCGAGCAGTTCCTGGGCGAAACCACGGTCATCAAACTGCGTCGCGAATCGCTCATCGAGTTTGATGAAGGCGTACATGGCGCCATCGGGCGTCGTCATGCTCAGGTGCGGGCTCGAGCCGACCCGGTCGATAACGACCTGGCGCTGCTGGTAGAGACGCCCGCCCGGTCGCACGAGTTCCCGAATGCTCTGGAAACCGCCCAACGCCGTCTGCACTGCCCACTGCCCCGGCACGTTGGCGCATAGCCTCAGAGCGGCGAGCAGTTCCATGCCGTGGATGTACTCGCGCGCAGCGTCCAGGTTGCCGCTGAAGACACACCAGCCGACCCGATAGCCGCAGGCGCGGTAGACTTTCGATAGCCCCGAAAACGTTACGCAGACGGCATCCCCGGCAAGCGTGGCCATCGGCACGGATTCGGCGTCGTCGTAAACCATCTGGTCATAGATCTCGTCCGACAGCAGCACGAGCTCGTGTTCCCGCGCGATCGTGGCGATGGCGCGCAGCGTGTCGCGGTCGTACACCGCGCCGCTGGGATTGTTCGGGTTAATAACGACAATCGCCCGGGTCCGCGGTCCCACGAGCGACTTGATCTGCTCCGGATCGGGCATGAAACCGTTGTCCGGCAGGCAGTCGTAATACACGGGCTTGCCGCCGTTCAGAGAGACGGCGGCCGACCACAGCGGGTAGTCCGGGCTGGGCACCAGCACCTCGTCGCCCGTGTTAAGCAGCGCGCGCAGCGTGAGATCGATCAGCTCGCTGACCCCGTTACCGA
The DNA here is from genome assembly GCA_030066075.1 of Woeseiaceae bacterium. GTDB lineage: Bacteria > Pseudomonadota > Gammaproteobacteria > Steroidobacterales > Woeseiaceae > UBA1847. Next base: position 9,835 of record JASJCH010000063.1, on the reverse strand, counting down.
TGAAGACTTCCTCGGCGCTCACACCCTCGATGCCACGGTCCTGTTGCTGCATGACCACGGCTTCTCGCGCCGGGAAAATACCCTTCTGGTGGCAGTAAGGTTCGGCCTGGCCAAGATTTTCAATCATCGCGAGGCGCATGGTCTCCGGCGTCCGGAAGCCGAACAGGCCGGGATTACCAATGTTCAGCGATATGACCTCGTAGCCACGCTTCTCGAGTTCATGCGCATGGTTGGCGAGTTGTCCGCGAATTTCATACTTGACGTCGTGCAGGGTCGCACTCGTCGGGATGGCGTCCTTCATGCGCGCATCATACGGGCAATATAAAACCCGGCCAACCTTGCGGTTGGCCGGGCGGGTCCGCACGGAGATTGCGGATTGCGTGGCCGAATCGTCTTTCCGGGAACCGGTCCTCGATTCAGCCCAGCTCTTCGACCTCGGCGCCTTCTACTTCTTCTTCGGCCGGGGCCTGTTGTTCTTCCGGGTCTTTCTTGCCAAAGCGGACCAGCAGTGCTTCACGCTCGTCCGCCGTAATCTGTCGTACCGATCGCAGCCTGACCGTTGACCCCTGGTTGCCGAAGCCGTCGTCCAAAACCAACGTGCTGCCGGTCGAACAGATCATCCCGGTTCGCGACCGAAACCCGATTGACCAACTTGATCGCAATCCGTAGGCACGGTTGGCCAGCTCGATATGGTACGTCCGCTTGCCACTCCCGGTGATAATCAGGTTACGGTCATCCAGGACCTGATAGTTTCGGATAGACGATTGCAAGAAGCAATCATTGGACCGGGTTTCGACCGGGTCTCCGGCGCTCTCATAGCCGTCTCCGGAGGAGGCACAACCTAATAAAATACTTGAAAATAAAACTATAACTATATGGTTTATATGTACTTTATTAAGCATTTCCGCGCCCTTTTCCGGCCGCGTGATCGTTGCCCGCAAACCCGGAGCTCACCAAGGTCTGACCCCGGGAAGCCGGATTAAGTTCACGCGCCTTCCGCATGATTTAGACCCGGTCTTGGCGTGATCGGCCGGTCCGGACCCGAAATCCACTCACTCCAGGAGCCGACGTACACCCGAGGCTCCGGCAATCCCGCTATAAGGCCGGAAAGGACCAGGTGGCAGGCTGTGACCCCGGACCCGCACATCGCGCTCCAGGGCCGATTCACGCCCTCCCCCAGCGTTTTCTCCCAGAGCGTCCGTAACTCCGCGGGTTTCCTCCACGTCTCGTCGGCGTTGAGGCTGGCCGTAAACGGCAGATTGATGGCGCCCGGAATGTGGCCCGCCACGGGGTCGATCGGTTCGTGGCGGCCGGCGAAGCGCTCGCTGTCCCGAGCATCTACGAGCTGCAAGGAGCCGCAATCCGCTCCCGCGGCGACGATTTCGCGCGTCAGCAGCACGAGGTCGTCGCGCGGAGCCGGCGCGAAGTGCGCCGGTATCCCTGCAAACTCCCCGGTTGCCGTCGGCAGGTTCAGCGCTTGCCAGCGCGCGAACCCGCCGTCGAGTAGTCGAGCAGCGTCGTGCCCAAGCCAGCGCAGCAGCCACCAGCAGCGCGCCGCCAGCGCACCATTGCCCTGGTCGTAGACGACCACGCGGCTGCTGTTCGCGATGCCCAGTCGACCGAACGTCTCGGCCAGGGTTCCTGCATCGGGCAGCGGATGCCGTCCCGTTCCCGCACCGACCGGCGCCGCCAGGTCGCGATCCAGATCAGCGAACACGGCTCCGGGGATGTGCTGCTCCCGGTAAAGCCGGCGGCCGGCCTCAGCGTCCAGCAATTCGAAGCGGCAGTCGATTATCCGGACGTCCGGGTCGGCCATGATCCCCGTCAGCTCGTCGCAACTGATCACCAGGTCTGTTTGTTGCATTCCGCTTGTCCCGCCACGCCCCTGCAGGCCTTGTGCACGCCCATACGCTCGGTGACAATACTACCTGCCAGGCGCACCGGGTTGCGCCGTCTTTTGTACCGGGAGACTCAATCGTGGACAAGATTCTGGTCGGCCTCAAACGGGTCGTGGACTACAACGTGCGCGTGCGCGTCAAGAGCGACGGCACGGGCGTCGAGACGGACGGTGTAAAGATGAGCATCAACCCGTTCGACGAGAATGCGCTCGAGGAAGCCCTCCGGATCAAGGAAAACGGCGGCGCCAGCGAAGTGATCGTGGTCTCTATCGGGCCGTCAGAGGCGCAGCAGCAACTCAGGACGGGGTTGGCCATGGGGGCCGATCGGGCCATCATGATCACCGCCGAGGAGGCGCCCGATTCGCTGACATGCGCGCGCGCCCTGCTGTCGATCGTCGAGCGCGAACAACCTGGACTCGTGATCCTCGGCAAGCAGGCCATTGACGATGACAATTCGCAGACCGGCCAGATGCTGGCCGCATTGTGGGGCCGCCCGCAGGCGACCTTTGCGTCCGAGCTGGCTATTGACGGGGACACAGCGACCGTCACGCGCGAGGTCGACATTGGCATGGAGACGATCGAGATCGACCTCCCTGCCGTCGTGACCGTTGACCTGCGTATCAATGAGCCGCGCTACGTGAAACTGCCGGACATCATGAAGGCCAAGAAAAAGCCCCTTGACGAGCTTGCCCTGGCCGACCTGGGTGTCGAGCAGGCCCCGGCCTTTGCGCACACGAATTTCGCGCCGCCCGCAGAACGCGAGCGGGGCATCATGGTAGACGATGTCGCGGGACTTGTTGCCGCGCTCAAAGATAAAGGACTGGTCTGATGTCGCGAATACTCATCATTGCTGAACATGACGGCGCCGCGCTGAGCCCGAGCGTTGCGAAAACCGTGGCCTGCGCCGCGCAGATCGATGCTGCGCAGATTGACGTACTGGTGCTGGCCGCGTCCGCAGCAGACGTCGCTGCCGAGGCGGCAAGCCTCGACGGCGTAAACCGCGTGCTGACTATCGAGAACGCGGCCAACGAGAAGCCCCTGGCGGCTGTCCTGGCGCCGCAGATTGTGGCGGCCACCGAAGGGTACAGCCATGTGTTCGGCCCCTCGACCACGTTTGGCCGCGACCTGATGCCGCGCGTAGCGGCTCTCCTCGGGGTGAACCAGGTCAGCGATATCATGAGCGTTGAGGGAAGCCACACGTTCAAACGCCCCATTTATGCGGGTAATGCCGTCGTCACGCTTGACGCTCCGGCGGAGCATGTTGTGGTTGCGACCGTGCGCACGGCGTCGTACAAAGCCGTCGCGGGAGGCAGCTCGGCGCCGGTCGAGAGCCTTGCCATCGAAGCCGAATTACCATCGCATACACGCTACGTGAGCACCCAGGCGGGCGCGTCGGACCGTCCGGACCTGCAGACCGCGGCTGCGGTGGTATCGGCCGGCCGGGCCATCGGTAGTGAGGAGAATTTCGACCTGATCTTCGCGCTGGCCGACAAGATGGGGGCCGCTGTCGGCGCTTCACGCGCCGCGGTCGACGCGGGTTATTGTCCCAACGAGATGCAGGTGGGCCAGACCGGCAAAATTATCGCTCCCGATCTCTACATAGCGATTGGCATCTCGGGCGCTATTCAGCACCTGACCGGCATCAAGGACGCCGGCACGATCGTCGCAATCAACAAGGACGAGGAAGCGCCGATATTCGAGGTGGCCGATATCGGCCTGGCCGGAGATCTATTCCAGATCGTGCCCGAATTAACGAACGCGCTTTAGATCGCGTTCATTATGGCTTCGACCTTCGAGACCTCGAACTGACCGGGGGCTTCGACGGCGACGTGCGTCGCGGTGCCGTCCTCGACGACGATAGCGAAGCGCTGGCCGCGCATGCCCATGCCGAAACCCGTGCCATCCATCTCGAGGCCGAGGGCGCGAACGTAGTCCCCGTTACCGTCGGCGAGCATCATGACGCTGTCGCCGACGCCGCGGTCCTTGCCCCAGGCGTCCATCACGAATACGTCATTGACGGCCGTGCAGGCGATCGTGTCGACACCCTCGCCTTTCAATGCTTCTGCCTGCTCCACGAAGCCCGGCAGGTGCTGCATCGAGCAGGTCGGGGTGAATGCGCCCGGAACAGAGATCAGCACTACTTTCTTTCCGGCGAACAGCTCGTCTGTCGAGATAGCGCCCGGACCGTTCTCGGTCATGATCCCGAAAGAGCCCTCGGGCATTTTGTCACCAGCTTGAATTGTCATGTCTATCCCACTCCGGATTGAGGATTAGTATTCGTTGTCTGCCACGTGGATGACCAGCCCGTCGAGTTCGTCTTTCATCTCGATCTGGCAGGTCAGGCGGCTGTTGTCCTTACGCTCGTAGGCCGCATCGAGCATGCTGTCTTCCATGTCGTCCATTGGCGGCATCTTGTCCAGCCAGGCCTCGTCGACATAGCTGTGACAGGTAGCGCAAGCGCAAGCGCCGCCACACTCGGCGACGATGCCGTCGATGTCATTGTTGATGGCGGCTTCCATGACGGAATAGCCGTTTTCCACCTCGACCTCGTGGCGGTTTCCGTCCTGGGCGATAAAGGTAATCTTGGGCATGTGTTTCTACTGCTTTGTCTGAGGCGCGAAATTTTAGGGGCGTTGACAGTCGCCCGTCAACGCCCCTGTAGGAATGGTGAATGAGTGATCGGCGATCAGGCGCTCTCGGCCTGCGTGCGGCGTTCCTCGATTTCGGCGCGTTTCTTGCGCGCTGCTTCCTCGGCAAGGCGGATCTGGTCATTGCGCTCGATTTCAGCGCGGATTACCGAAATCCACTGGTTGGCCACCTTGCGTGATCGCGGCGTCTTGCCGGCTTCCTGGAAAGCCTTCACCGCGGCGTTGTACTTACGCTGGTTGTAGAGGCACATGCCGAGCGAGATGTGCGCATTGTCGGGGCTCTTCAAACCACCCTTGCGCAGCCCGGACTCAACGGCCTGGACGCACTCCGCGTACTGACCGGTGTTGAGCAGAGCGTTGCCGAGCCGAACGTCCAACTCACCATCGCTGCTGAGTTTCGCAGCCTCGGTGAGCGCGGGGATCGCTTTCTGATCTTCCATGGAAAGCTGCCATGCCTGTGACAGCAGGCGGTAGTTCTTGGCGTCACGAGAGATACGGCCAGACTCCATCTCGCGCTCCAGCAGCACGGCGGCTTTGTAAGGCACTTCGCGCTGCATATAAAGCTGGGCCATCGTCACGAGTTCGGATTCTTTCTCGAGCATGCCCTGATCGAAGGCTGCCGCGTAGGCGTTGATCAGGTTCTCGTCTTCACCGAGTTCCGTGTATGCGCCGGCCAGCGAGAACCAGTAGCGCTTCTTGGGCCAGTTGACGAGCATGATCTTCTGGATGTCCCGGACCTGGCGGTAATCTTCCTGCTGGAAATAGGCAAAGTTCAGCAGGACGTACCAGTCTTCTTTGATCTCCTTGCCCCGCTCTTCGGCAACCCGCATTGCATTCCTGATCGGCTCGATCATGTCCGCGTAGCGTTCCACCTGGTAGAGATTCTGAGCTTTCAGGATGAAGGGATCCGGAGCCGGGTTCGGCTCCAGCAGGAACCACTTGTCCAGCGTGGCCAGTGCCTGCGGATACTGCTCCTGCATCGTGTACAGCTGGGCAAGCGTGTACGTCGTGTTCTTGCGCAGGGTTTCCTCGAGGCTCGGAATGGCGAGCATCTTCTCGTACGTGCGCATCGCGTTCGGAATGTCGTCCATGTTGTAGTAGACGAAGCCGATGTAGTTAAGCACGTTCGACTGCTCATACTCAGTGAGCTTGTCGGGGTTGTAGAGGCTGTTGAGAGACTTCAGGGCGCCGGGATAGTCCTTGGCGTCCACCATTTCCTGCGCTCTCTCGATCTTCTCATAGACTTCCTTGCTGACCGCCTGCGCCTGCTTGGTCTTCTGGTTGCGCGACTCGCGCTCGGCGGCGCTCTCCTCGTCCTGAGCGAGAGCCGGACCGGCCAGGAGGCCGAGCATTACCGGCAGGCAAATAGCTCGTGTAAATCGACTAATGCTGTTCATAGGAACTTATCCTCTTCGAATACCAGGTCCCGCCAGGGTCTACTCTTCGATCTGGAACGTAATTCTCGTTTTCACGCCGGGTACTTCAACCGGCACGCCATCCACCACGCGCGGTTTGTACTTGAACTTTAGGACCGCTCGCGTGGCCGCGCGTTCAAACAAACTGCTGGTCGAGAAAATCACCATCGGGTCTTTCACGGTGCCGGTCGTCGTCACCGTGAACTGCATGTCGACGTAGCCCTCGAGCCCTCGTGACAGCGCCCGGGCCGGGTAGACCGGCGCAACTCGCACGATCGGCAGGTAGTCACCCTCGGCGATATTCATCCCTCCGGGACCGCCAATATCGGTGTTAGCAGACACCTCGGGCGGCGCCACGCTGACGCTCGGGGCATCCGGGTCGATGTTGTCCATATCCTGCGGCGGCGTCTCAGGCGGCGTCTCAGGCGGCTTGGGCGGTTTCTCGGGCGTGTAGTCCTCGACGTTCAGGCTCTCGTTGCGGCGCACCCGGACGAAGTCCAGTTGAGCGCGATCCCTCGGCTTGGTCAGTGCCGCCTTACCGGTCGCGATCAACAGCTGCATCACGAACAGCAGGCTCAGCGTGACGATGGTCCCAATGACAACGGAAAACGCGTATCGGCCTATCATGTTTTCAGTACCTCTCGGTCAGTCGGTATCGGTAGCGATAGCGACGTTGGCTACTCCCGCCTGTTTTGCCGCTTCCATCACGACCACGAGCATCTCGTTGGTCGAATTCTCGTCGGCCTGGATCACGATCGACCCCTTGGGATTCTCCGCGTGCAGGCGCTCGATGACGCCGCGTACGCCGCGAGGATCCGTTTCCTTGCGGTCGATCCAGATTTCGTCATTCTCTCGAATTGCGATCAGGATCGCCGCATCTTCCTGGCGCTCACCGGTTGGCGCGTCCGGCCGCTCGACCTGTACGCCTGCCTCCTTGATGAACGACGCGGTCACGATGAAGAAGATGAGCATGATGAACACGACGTCCAGCATGGGTGTCAGGTTGATTTCATTCTCTTCTTCTTCTGGGACTAGATTTGTTTTCTTGCGCATGAATCAGGTCCTCATTGGGTGCTGTCGGCCAGCGAGATGCTGTAAACGCCCGCCTGCCGCGATGCATCCATAACGGTCACGAGCATCTTGTTGCTGGAGCGCTTGTGCGCCTGGATGACGACGGAGCCCTGTGGGTTCTCCGCGTGCAGGCGCTCAATGTTGGCGCGCACCGCGCGCGGGTCGATCAGGCGACGGTCGATCCAGATATCGTTGTTAGCATCGATCGCGACGAGGATATTGGCTTCCTCAGGCTTGGTCTGGGTGACCGGCGAGTCCGGACGATTGACGTCCAGACCCGCTTCCTTGATGAACGATGCCGTAACGATGAAGAAGATAAGCATGATGAACACGACGTCCAGCATGGGCGTCAGGTTGATCTCGTTTTGTTCTTCTTCTTCGACTTCTAGTAAATGATGGTCACGCATGGGCTACCTCAATGGTCCATGGTCAGTGAGTCCTCCAGGAACTGCACTTCATGCGCCGCTCTGCGGCTAAGTATTGTGACAAGGAGCACTCCAGAGAGTGCCCCCACCATTCCCGCCATTGTCGGTACCGTGGCCTGCGAGACGCCCGCCGCCATAGCGCGGACGTTACCCGAGCCGGATACGGCCATGACCTCGAACACCTTGATCATGCCCGTCACCGTTCCCAGCAGGCCCAGCAGCGGGCACAGCGCGACGAAGGTCTGGATCATCGAGATCCCCTTCGTCGACGCCATGCTGAATCGCGAAATCATCAGTTCGCGAATCGCCTCTGAGTTCCAGGAACGACGCTCGGGACGCGACTCCCATTCGTCTCGGATCTCCAGTGCCATCTTTTTCATGCCGGTGCGGAAAAACATGATCCGCTCGACGATGAGCACCCACATCAGGAAGATCGTCACGGCAATCAGGCGCAGCACCGGACCACCCAGGTTCATGAAATCCCGGATAGCTTCATAGCTGTCTACGAGCCAAAGCATGGCTTCTCCTTTGCGTGCTTAGCCAGACTTCTCCGAGTGCCGGGCGATAATGCCCGCGCTCTGAGACTGCAGGATGTTGATGACCTTCCGGCTCTGGCCGCTGACGATCGTGTGCAGCAGAACCATCGGGATTGCAACAACCAGGCCGAGTACCGTCGTGACGAGAGCCTGCGAGATACCGCCGGCCATCATCTTCGGATCACCGGCGCCGTACAGCGTGATGACCTGGAAGGTCTTGATCATGCCCGTAACGGTACCGAGGAGGCCCATCAGCGGCGCGACGACCGAAATGACCTTGATGAACAACAGGCCCTTCGTGAGTCCGGGCATCTCTTTGAGTGCCGCCTCACTGAGCTTGAGCTCGATCGTTTCGGTGTCGGCGTTGCGGTTACTCTCGTAAGCCGCGAGTACGCGACCCAGCGGGTTGTCGGTGCTGGCCGTGTCGCGCTTGAGCTGCGCCCGGACCTTGTTGCTGGCGGACGTCAGGCCCATGAAGCGCCAGATGGCGATCAGGAGACCCACGGCGCCGAGCGACAGGATGCTGTAACCGACGATACCGCCCTGGTCGATCTTCTCGCCCAGCGTCGGCGTCTCGACGAGCAGGCCGAGGATACCGCCGCGCGTAACGTCGATGCCGAAGTTGGTGTAACCCGACTCGAGGTTGAACAGATCCTTGGCAGAACTCAGGAAGCGTCCGTCGGGCTGGCGCAGCAGTTCGCTGATCGAGCCTTCACCCGGATCGTGCTCTAGATAGCCGTGGTCCGAGATCAGGTTGAGCGTGCCGACGCGTACAACTGCCATCTCTTCCTGCGTGCCGTCAGCACGGGTGACCAGGTGGTTGAAGCGCTGGTTGGTGCCGGACAGCGTGATCTCCTGCTGCAGCATGTACCAGAGCTGCTCGATATCCTCGATCTGCGCGAGTTCGGTAGCGCTGGCCATCTTACCGCCAAGCTCGACCAGGAAGTCCTCGCGATCGGGGTGCTGCAGGTTGGTCAGCGAACCGTTGAAACGGCCCTGGGTGTCGCCAGAGACCGTCTGCAGTACGCCGAACAACTCCTTCAGGGCGCCGAGGCGCTCGTCGAGCTGTTGCCGTGCTGTAATGATGCGCTGCTGGTTTTCCTCGAACACCTGCTCGAGGCGCGCACTTTCGTTCTCCTGGCGCGTACGTTCGGCACGGGCCTGGTTCAGCAGGTTCTGCTGCTGGTTGCGTTCCTGCGCGAAACGGGCTTCACGCTGCCGCGCTTCCTGGGAATCGCGAGCCTGGCCCTGCCGGATCAGCTCCAGCAGATCCGACATGCTCGCCGCTGAGGCGTCTTCGTCCTGCGCGTAGGTGACGTTAGCCGAAAAGCTGAGCAGACCGGCGGCAATAATGAGAGTTATACGTTTCATTTAATTAGCCTCCGTCGGGGCTGCTACCGGGACCACGATGAGTTCGGGAGCAATCAGCTGTCGTGCCATGCGCAGGCCGGTACGGATATCGGTGCGCGCAGAGTCGTCAATGACCCAGGCACGCTCCGTGTTATCCCAGCGACCCGTAATCTTGGAGTCGTCAGACTGGAAGTACAGGCCGACGCGACCGATCCGCAGAATGTTGTAGCTGCGCGTGGCGCCATCCTCGAGCGTGAGCGATTGCGTGTAGAACTCTGAGGACGTGCCGTAGTCGAGCTCGATCTGGTAGGCCTCCATCACCTTGCGGAATTTTTCCGCAACGCTGACGTCGGAGCGTTCCATGATCGCCCGCAGGTTTTCGACACGCTCGGTGCGCTCTTCCATCAGGAACGGCACGTCGAGCTGTACCGACTGGTCGAGGCCGTCGATCATGCGCTCCATGAGCGGGAAGATCTGCCGGTTGATGACGTC
>JASJCH010000062.1 GCA_030066075.1 Woeseiaceae bacterium | reverse complement strand
GGATACTATCTGCAATCTCATTGGCCAACTGGAATCGCGAGCTCTGATGGTGGCTTGACCTGGGAGTTCTTCGGTATCGACGAGGGTTACTTGAGTCGCGGCATGGCTTATGGCAACGGGCGGTTTGTATCGGTCGGAAGAACGTTGTCACCCAGTGACGGCGGTATATATTTCACGTTTGATAATACGGGCGCCATATACTCCACCAACTGAAACGCTATATTTGCTGTGGCCGCCATGAATAACGGTTCGGCTAAATCAGCCAGTCGAGGATAGAAGCCGACGTCAATGTCAACATACCGCTTGGTCCCGAACTGCGTCATGCCGACGTGGATGATGTGTCTTGAATCGACCTGTAAACGACGGCTTATGACCCGAATCAGTCAGGGCGCTCGCTATGGGGTTGATTCGATGATGTCTCTTACACGATTTGCTGATCGGCCAATGTTTGCGTGCCAGAACTGATAGTTGATGTGGTATTCAAGTAGCCGCCCAATCACCCTTTCAAACTCGCGGTCGTTTTTCATCGACTCGAAGTTGAACTCAATGACCTCACCGTGCATGTACATCACACCGCTTGGCATGGCATCTGCTGCGAAGGAACGTGTCGGCCCACGCCCAAAATGACGGTTGAAGACAGTCTCGTGCCTTCTTTGGCCTTGCTGAAAGGTAGAGAACAGGTAGTCGGCCTTTTGCACGGAATCGTCATACTCGGTCAACGCTTTCCTGAGTTCCTGACTACGAAGCAGACGGAAATGGCCGCTCGAGAGAACCTCGACGTAGGTTCCTGATCTGCCGGGTCCCAAGTCATATCCCATTGCATCGGATAGACCAGTGAGAAAAAACTGCTCGTTGGCCGGATCTATCTCTCCGTCCCGCAGAGCATTCTGCATTTGTTCGAGCGCGACAATTTGCTCTTGGTGAAATCGGATGGCAGATTCCGCTTCAGCTTCTATCGACTCAAAATCCTCGCCAAGCCGCTCGAGAATATTGCGCTCCATGCCAATTTCCTGACGATGCTCGTACCATTGAGATGCCTGTAAACCAAGAAAGATCCCAAGCACTACAATTGCGAGATCGACTCCAAAGCCGATCCAGTTTTGTGATCGCAAGTCTTGAGAAACGCGTCGCAGTATCATTAAAAGGCTCGAAGACTAGTAGAATCTCGTCAATTATAGCTGTGAGCCTTTGATGCTCAATCGCTGCATGTCGGTCCGCTCCAAAAGACCATACGCTGACGACAGGCATGCCTGCTAATGTCCGATAGCCACCGCAGAGCCTTTGATACACTCAACGGCTGATCTTGCCCTGCAGCAGTCGTTGCCGTCATCGGCTTCGGGAGAACCATGTTCGATCACGTCAAGTTCGGAGTTCGCGACTTCGCGCTGAGCAAGACCTTCTACCTGAGGGCGCTCGAACCACTTGGCGTCACCGTTGTCACAGATTGGCCACCGAATGGGGCTGAACTGAGTCAACCATCCGGCATGGCTTCACTGTGCATATACCAGACGGACGAGAAGCCTGCACATCTGCACATTGCTTTCATGGCTGAGAGCCGACAACAAGTCGATGCATTCTATTCCGCCGCTCTCGGCGCAGGGGGGCAGTGCAACGGGCCGCCTGGATTACGCCCTCAGTACAGTGGTCAGTACTACGCGGCGTTCGTTTTTGATCCCGACGGGCATAACATCGAAGTGGTTTGTCATGAACCTGAGGCCTAGCAAGTTCAAGGAGCTACCCTCAGACAAGACGCCGAATCACACCAAGCGGCAGCGTTTGGCCGATTCCGGCATTACAGGCGTTTTGACGTACGATAACCGCTGCTGATTCAAAACTGACATCTGCCTGGCGCAAAGCACAGTTGTACGTAACGGGAATTGGAGGGAACTACGAGAAAATGATCCTTCGCCGCATCACGGAACATGTAAGAGCCCAGAATTGGTTCGCGGTCGTAATCGAATTCGTAATAGTTGTGGTTGGTGTTTTTGTCGGGTTGCAAGCGCAAGACTGGAGCACTGCGCGTGCTGAGAAAAAGGCTGAACGAGCAGCCATTGAGCGTCTGATTGTCGAGTACAACTCGAACCTCGAATTACTCGATGCCGACAAAGAACAAAGTCAGAAAACAATGGCCGCCTCCGAACGTTTGCTAGCCATGATCTCGCCGGAGCCAACGGCGGTTGTCGCCGACAAGGCACTTGCGCAGACGATCCTGGACTGCCTCACAAATCCGAAGTTCGTGCCAACACTTGGTACGACGAATTCTCTGGTGGCCTCCGGTGACTTGCGATTAATAGGCGATCCCGAGATTCAAAGAAGGCTTACGCAGTGGCCCAGAAGCGCGCAAGTGCTAATCGAATGGCAAGAGATTGAACGGCATCATGGCGAAGAGCTGATTCTGGGGCTGACCTTTGACTATCTCGCATGGCCGACCCTCCTGAGCCTGCTCGACGATGCCAATCCAAGCAGTGCACTGGAGAGCGACTACCAGGGCCTGTTCTCAAACAGACGGTTCGAGGGGCTGCTTGTTAATCGCCAATACAATACTCTTCGGTCTCTTGACCGAATAGATGAACTGGCGAAAGCTACGCAGGAACTCGTGAGACTATTGGAGGAAAGGCTGTCTTCGCTTGAGCCGGCCTGACCGGCCCATTTTCGCCGCAAACAGCCTCCCCAACGTTTCCGGGTAAATTGATTCCGCACGCCCCGCAGGAGAACCGAATGTCAGGCTTCGAAATCATCACGATCACGTTTTCATTTGTGGTTGGTTTGGGTATGGCACAAGTCCTGCGATCGGTTGGCTTTGTTGTGCGGGAGCACGGCCCGTTCCGACTTCACTGGATTCCGTTTTCGGTTGCCGGCATCGTCATATTCTTCCAGGTACAGTTCTGGTTCGGGCTCACAGTGGTTAACTCTCTAATGGATCACTGGAGCTGGCCGGTTTATGGGTTGATGCTGTTGCTTGCCATGGTCATATTCCTGGCTGCGGCCACCGTGTTACCACCGCCAAACAAAGTCGGCGAGCGTGACCTGATTGAAGACTTCTCGGACCGAGGCCGGATCAGCCTCCTGTTTATCGCGGTCTATCTCGTGGGCTGGATCGTCGTGGCTATAGTGTTCTGGAGACCAGCGTTCTGGCAACTCGTAGTCGTCAACGGCGTATGGTCGACCATTGCCCTGGTTGCCTACCTCGTGAAAAATGTACGCCAGCGAGACGCGTTGCACCTGGTGCTGATTATTCTGACCATCGCGGGTGCTCAGACGGTCTGGACCACACCGAACCTTCAAATGCCGATGCAGTGACGGACTCACTTGTTCAGAGGCTGGATTTGACGAGACGATAGCAGTGGCTTTCCTCGCAATATCCGGCTTCATCGTCGTTGTTTATCTGCCTGTGGCCGCGATAGCAACACTTGGAATCCTGGCACTGTGGAACAAGCTGCACCCCCCGAAACTATGGCAGGTGCTCGTCGCAACCGCCTTTATCGTTGTCCTGCCGTGGGTAGTCACCGATCCTGCCGGTAACAAAGGCCTGTGGCACAACCTGGGAAGCGGGATTATTTCTGCTTTGCCAGTGGTTATTCCTGCTGTCCTGTGGGTGCTCCAGCGGCGGGGCAGCGACGGCGAATTCTCGCCGCTCGCCAAGAGAGCGGGCTCGCTGCTTGTCGCTTATATCGTCTTGGTCGTTCTGGTCATTCCGGCTTTGGCAGTCGGATACGCATTGCTTTCAGGCCTGGCGGACTGATCAAGCACCGCAGGATATTCGTCCCGTAATCGCGACCAAAGTCGCAGAATCTCGCATCCGCACGCGGCAGACTGGAAATCATCTATCCACGCAGGAGTCGCGCAATGCTGATTGTTTGGAGAGGGCTCGGCTGGCTGGTGCCTGTCATTGTCATGGCCGCGCTGATCTTGTCGCAGGCTTCGGTTGATGCTGTTTATGGCGACGGCTTCTACACGGCGAACGCCTGGCCGAAACAAGCTGCGTTCGTCGCTGCCGCGCTCGCTGTCGGTGTTCTGGGATTCTTCCTGAACTACAAGTTGCGCAAAGTACTGATTAACGAGGAAACCGGCGAGGCCGTGGGTAAGGCACCGTCGCATACCCTGTTTTTCATACCCGTGGAGTACTGGGCCGTTATCGTGCTGGCGCTGTTTTTCTGGCCGTTGCCGTAGACGTCAGGTAGACGTCTCCGCGCGAAGGCGGACTGTCTTCTTCGCCCAGCCGTAAGCCAGAACTCCCGAGAGTACGTTCGCCAACGCATAGGCAACGAAGATGCCGGTTGCCTGCAGGACGAGCATCCCTACCGCGGCCAGCGGCAGGTACAGCGCAACGATTCTGCCAAGGCTGATCCACACGGCCGGCATCGGGTGCCCGAGCCCGTTGAACGAGGCATTCATTACCATCACCATGCCGTAGGCGCCGTAGCTGATGGGCGCGATGAGCAGGTAGAGTGCGGCCACATCGATCACAGCCGGGCTGCTACTGAACAAGGTTGGCAGGAAGCCCGACGACAACGCCAGCGCCGCGGCAATGACCAGACCGCTGCCGATGCAGAATACCGTGCACAGCCACAGCGAGCGCAAGATGCGATCGTACCTGCCCGCCGCCAGGTTCTGCCCCACGAACGGCCCGATGATGGCCGACAGCGCGTAGTAGATGACGAGCATCATCGACTCGATGCGACTCGCGACACCGAATCCTGCAACTGCATCCGGGCCGTAGCGGGCAATCATCGCCGTTACGATAGCGGCGCCTACCGGAACGATCACGTTGGTGCCTGCCGCAGGTACGCCGACGTGCAGCACGTCCCTCCAGGACTTCCAGAGCTCCGTCGAATCGGGCTTGTTGAAACTGACCATATCGAGCCGGTAGCGCAGCAGCACCAAAGCCCCAACGAAGATCGAGCTGCGCGCGATCAGCGCTGCAATGGCGGCGCCGTTCAGGCCGAATGCCGGCACGGGCCCGAAACCAAAAATGAACAGCGGGTCGAGGGCTACGTTGACAACGGACGCAATGATCATGAGCTTGCTGGGCAATCGCGTGTCGCCCGTGGCGCGCATGCTCGCCATCGCGACCATGCCGACAACGATGAACGGTACACCGGCATACAGGATCGTCATGAAGCCGCGGATCAACGGGATCATGTCCTCGGGGGCGCCGAGCAGGCGAAACAGCGGGCCGATCGTCAGCACACCGATCAATGAGATAACCGCAGTGATCAGGAATGACAGCAGCAGCGCGTCTGTCGTCAGGCGCCGCGCGCGGCGATGATCGCCTGCGCCGATGGCGCGCGCGACGACCGACGACGTTCCGGCGCCGAGCCCGATCGCCACGCTTGTCACGATCATCAGGATCGGGAAACTGAAGGCGTGGGCGGCCAGCGCCCGGTCGCCGACGCGACCCAGGAACCAGGCGTCTATCAGCGCCTGGCCCATCATCGTAAGGATGCCGAACAGCACCGGCACCGTCATCGAGACGAGGTGCTTGCCGACCGGGCCTTCGGTCAGTCTGGTGGTTTGCGACGACATGATGCGACTGGCAGGGGCGGAAAACCGCATAGGGTATCATCGCCTCGTCGCAGGTTCCGGGATAAAGACCATGGGGTGGAAGCAGCTAACTTCTCGCGCAGTCTGGGAGAACGACTGGATGACCGTTTGCGAGGACGAAGTCGTCAACCCGGGTGGCGGACGCAACCTGTATGGGTACGTGCACTTCAAGAATCGCGCGGTGGCCATCGTGCCGCTGGATGAAGAGAACAACACCTGGCTCGTCGGCCAGACGCGCTACACGCTGGGCGAGTGGTCGTGGGAGTTGCCGATGGGCGGCGCGCCGCTCGACGAGGAGCCACTCGACGTGGCCGTGCGCGAGCTGCGGGAAGAGACCGGCTTGACGGCGAATGACTGGAGCGAGCTCATGCGCCTGCACACGAGCAACTCTATTACCGACGAGGGCGGCATCGTCTTCGTCGCCCGTGGCCTGACCGCGGGGGAGCCCGAGTTCGAGGAAACGGAAGACCTCGAGATTCGCAAGCTGCCGCTGGCCGAAGCGATCAGCATGGCCCGGCGCGGCGAGATCACCGACGCGATCAGCGTCGCAGCGTTACTGCGTCTCGCCGTTCCGGACTAGTACACCTTCCTGGCCGTCACCACGTAACGCAGCGGCCCGCCGGACTCCGTTGCATCGAACGGATAACAGGTCACGAGGCTGAGTATCGATGCGTCGGTATCGAGCAGCAGGCTGCCGCGGCGCGAATCGACGACGTCGATCCCGATGACCTTGTACAGGTGCTTGCGGCCGTTGAAGCGCTCGATCACCAGGCTGTCGCCCATCTCGATGTTGCGCAGGAAGCTGAAATGGGTGTCGCGGTGGCCCGCAATCACGCTGTTGCCGGCATCGCCTGGCAGCGCGCTCGCGCTCAGGTGGCCCGGACCGAAGGCCAGCGTGCGCCCCGAGCCGCCGGCGAGCACGATCAGGTCGACGTCACCCGCATTGGCCTGCAGGCGCGCGACCGGCCAGGTGTCCGCCCAGGGCCAGGGGACCTGGCGATCGTTTTCGTGCTCGGCGCGCTGCCAGGCGCGCTGCATGAGCTCTTGTGCGAACCAGGCCTTGGCCGGGATATAGGCGCCCTGGCCAATCTGCCAGAAACCGAGACCAAGGACACAGGCCACGACGAGGCTCCCCAGGCGGCTAGCGCGGCGTGCCATTGGTCACCCTCCGGTACCAGGCGGACATCGCGAGCATCAGCAACGTGGCGAGCACCATCAGTAACCCGCGCTGTCGCAGCTCGGCGGCATTCGTTGCCGTCGCGGGGAAGCCGAAGATCGCCCGAGTGCTCTGGCCGTGCGCCATCAGGTTTGGCACCTGCTCACGCGCCAGGAACTCGCCGGCGAGGCGCGCCGGGGTTTTGTCGACGGCAACGAGGCTCGTGTACTTGCTCACGAGATGGTGCATGAGCGCCGTCGCGACGATGGCGTCGCGCGTCTCGGTCTCGTCCGCGCCGCGGCGCTGGCGATCGAGCAGGTCCGCGATTCGCGCGCGCGCCCAAAGAGCAGCCACGCCCGGGCTCGGCGTACCGAGCGCCAGTGACACGTCGGCCGTCCACGTGCCCGCGATCGAGTTGCCCACGATGCGCAACGCGGCGCCGGGCAGAAACTCGCTCGACGCCTTCACGCGCACGGCGACCGGTTCGCCGAGGTACAGGTCCGGGACGATCGCCGGAAAACTCTCGATGGCAGCGCCACTCGGCCATTGCAGCTCGATGTTCGTCAGCTGCGGATTCTCGAGCTTGCGGAACAGGCGATCCATCTTCTCGGTAACTTCATGCAGGGCGCTGATGGTCGTGAAAGTCCCGCGGCCGGCCTCGGCCGCCTTGCGCATGAACCAGCTGTTGGGCGCAGATCCAATCCCGACCGTGAACAGCCTGGCGCCGGCGAGTCGCGCCTCGATCAGCTTGAACAGACCTTCTTCGTTGCCCACCGCGCCGTCGGTGATGAAGATGATCTGCCGCAGGTAACCGTGCGACGGCGGTGCGCGCAAAGCGAACTGGAGCGCCGCGTTCATCTCGGTGCCGCCGTTGGCCTGGAGGCGATTCACGAAAGCCTGCGCCATCGCAATGTTGCTGCCGGAGGCGGGCATGCTCTCGGCGAACATGGGCGTCGGGTAGTTGTTGAACTCGATCACGTTGAAGCGATCACCGGGCTGCAGGCCGGTCAGCGCGCGCTGCAGCGCCTCTTTTGCCTGCGTGATGGAAACGCCGTGCATCGATCCGGACGTGTCCACGACGAAGATCATCTCGCGCGGCATCCGGGATGTGGCGGTGCCGTCATCGGGCGGCATGACCATCAGCAGGTAGTGTGGCTCGCCGTTTACCGTCTCGGCGAAGACCATTCCCCGCGGCGCAGCAGACGGTACCGGCCGCCACAGCAGTTCGAAGTCATGGTCCATCGAGGCGCGGGCGCCGGCGAGTGCGACCGTGTAGTGACTGCTCGTCTCGCCGACCGTCACCGGGTGATAGCGGCTCGCGATGATCTCGAGCCGCATCCCCGCGTTGATGCGCGCCTGCAGCGAGATCTTGTGGCTGTTGGATGCGCCGATCATCGGCGGCGTGATCAACGACGCGTCATCGACCAGCGTCGTGTCCGCCGCCCAACCCGTGCCCTGGCGGTCGGTCGTTGCCTCGCCGGGGATGTAGCGCGGCGTGAGCGTCATCGGGAAGCGCAGGCTGAACGTGCCGTCGTCGTAGCGTACGGTTTCGAGGTACTCGATCTCGACGATGACCGCTTCGCCGGGCCCGATGTTGGCCACCGATGTCGTGAACAGATTCGCCCGCTGCTGCTCGACCAGGCTGGTCTTCTTGCCCTCCTGCCTGGCCTGCTCGTACTCCCTGCGCGCCTGCTCCTTTTCCCGAATTTCCCCTTCGATGAACCGGTCGCCAACGTACAGCCGCATGTGATCGACGGCCGCCTCGTCGGGCAGCGGAAAGACGTAGACGCCCTCAACCCACTCGCTACCCTCGTTGCGAAACTCCTGCATGACCGAGACCCGCGCGACGAGCCCGTTGACCGTGATGTTGACGTTGGTGTCGAGCAGCGTCGCCGTCGCATAGCCCTCGCTCATCTGCATCAGCAGGCTGCCGGCCTGCATCTCCGCTGGCGTGGGCCCGCTCGCAAGGGCCGGCCGGAAAATCAGCGTGGCGAGCAGGAACAGGGTCCAGGCAAGCGACTTGTGATTGAGCATGACGTTCTCCTCGTTGGTCACGGTCAATAACAACAAGGCAAAGCGCCAGCGTGCGGCCGGCGGCATGGCAATGCACCGGCGTAATGTGGCAAATTGTGGCGATGGCCAGAAAGATCGCGATTGTCGAAGACGAAGCCGCCATCCGCGCGAATTACGCGGATGCGTTTCAGCGCGAGGGCTATGCCGTCGACGCCTACGAGGCGCGCGTCGATGCCCTGCAGGCCTTCGATGTGCGCCTGCCGGATCTCGTCGTCATCGACATCAACCTCAAGGACGATGTCGAAGGCGGCTTCGAGCTCTGCCGCGAATTGCGCTCGCGCTCGGCCGACCTGCCGATCATCTTCCTGACGGCGCGTGACAGCGAATTCGACGCCGTATCCGGGCTGCGCCTCGGCGCCGACGACTACCTGACCAAGGACATCAGCCTCCCGCACCTCATGGCGCGGGTTGCCGCCCTGTTCCGTCGCCTCGACGCCATCCAGCAGCCGCAGTCCGGCGACGGGCGCATCGTGCGCGGCGACCTCGAGATCGACACCGACCGGATGATGATCCGCTGGCAGGATCAACCCGTCAGCCTGACGCTGACCGAGTTCTGGCTCGTGCACGCGATGGCGCGCTACCCGGGACACGTCAAGAATCGCCAGCAGCTCATGGATGCCGCGCAGGCCGTTCTCGACGACAACACGATCACCTCGCACATCAAGCGCATACGCCGCAAGTTCGTTGCGATCGATCCCGACTTCAACGCGATCGAGACCGTGTACGGCATGGGCTATCGCTGGCTGGCATGAACCTCAAACGCCAGCTGCTGCTCGTGAGTCTGCTGACTCTCGTGCTGCCCTGGGCCGGTTACCAGTTCATCCACGAGACCGAGTCGGCGCTGCGCGTGGGCCAGCAGCAGATGCTGGCCGGCACGGCGCGTGCCATCGCGGACTCGCTTGCGCAGTACCCGGAGGAGTTTCCGAGCGGCCCGCGCGGCGATGAGACCGTCGCCGACCAGCTCTACGTGCACCCGCTGGGCATTCGGCCGGAGATCGACGGCTACTTTCACGACTGGGGACTCGAGCGGGAATCGCTGCGCGAGCTGCGCGGCGTGCACGGACCGGTCTACATTTCCATGGGGGTCGCGGACGAGTCCGTGTTCCTGTACGCCGAGGTGCGTGACCGCAGCGTGGTCTATGCACAGCCCGGCTCGCGCACGCCGGCGAGCGGCCCGACGTATTTCGACGCCGTGAGCCTGGTCAATACCAGCCCGCTATACCTCAACGAGGAAATTGTTTTCGCCGCCGAGGCGCCGGGACCGGTCATCCCGGTGCGCAGCAACGATTACGGCATCCGCCCGGACCCGGCGATCATCGCAGCTTGGCAAGACACGTCATCGGGCTACCAGGTGGAAGCGAGAATCCCGCTCAGCAAACTTGGTACGCATATCGGCATAGTCGTGAGCAATACGGCCGACGCGTCGGCCACGCCGGCGCGCAGTGCGAGCTTTACGTCGCGCAGACCCGGCGCGTTCATCAGCGTATCGCCGGAACTCGACCAGACCGCGGCAAACCTGACCCAGGCCGGCATGCGGCTCATCGTGACCGACGCGTCGGGATGGCGCATTGCGCTGAACGACAACCTGGTTGCAGAAACGAATGAGCCGGTCAGCGTCGGTTCGCGCTGGCTGCGCATTGCTTATGACGCACTTGTCGAAACAGCCGCCGCAGCCCAGCTTGCCGAGCCGGACCCGAGTGGCCGCGAGCGTCGCGACTACGTGTCCCGGGCGCTTGATGGCGAGGCGTCCGCGGGCTGGTTTCGCAGCCCGGAAAGCGATCGTGCCGTGGTTGCCGTCGCACAACCCGTTGTCGCCGACGGGGAAGTCGTTGGCGCATTCATGCTGCAGCAAAGCACGGATGCAATTCTCAGCCTGCGTAACGAAGGCCTGGTCCGCCTCATGAACGTGACGCTGATCGCAACCCTGCTGGTCGCCGCGACGCTGCTCGGTTATGCGACCTGGCTGTCACGGCGCATTCGGCGTCTCAGCGTCGCCGCCGAGGATGCGCTCGACAGCGACGACCTCCGCACCGCCCTGCCGAGCGCCGGGTCGGGCGACGAGGTCGGCGACCTGTCGCGCAGTTTCTCGCACGTGCTGCGCCAGCTCGGTGACTACAACGACTACCTGCGTTCGCTGGCCTCGAAGCTGTCGCACGAGCTGCGCACGCCACTGGCAATTGTCACCTCGTCGCTCGAAAACCTGGAGCATGAGCCGCTCAACGAAGCATCGGCCGGCTACGCGGCCCGCGCGCGCGACGGCGCTGATCGCCTGCGGCGCATCCTGACCGCCATGAGCGAGGCCAGTCGCGTCGAGGAACTGATGGCGAATGCCGAGCCGGAAGCCTTCGACTTGCGTGCGGTGCTCGAGTCGACGGTCGCTGCCTATCGGGACGTCTACCCGCAGCGCGATTTCGAGCTCGATGCTGATCTCGAAACGGCGCCGATGTCGGGGTCGCCCGAGTTGCTTATCCAGATGCTCGACAAGCTGGTGGACAATGCCGTCGGGTTCAGCGACGAGGGCGATGTGGTCACGGTCGGGCTGTCGGATGACAGCGGCATGCTCTGCATCAGCGTCGCCAACCCCGGACCGCCGCTGCCCGATCGTATGCGTTACCAGATGTTCGATTCGATGGTCTCGATGCGGCCGGGCAAGGACAACAAGCACCTGGGGCTCGGATTGTACGTAGCCAGGCTCATCGCCGAGGGCCATGGCGGTAAGATAGACGCCGAGAACATCGAAGGCGGCGTCAGCGTCTTCGTCACCTTACCGGGAGAGCAACATGGCGAATGAGGGTTATCACGAACCGATCGAGGAATTGACCGACGAGACGCGCGACATGCACCGCGCCATCACCTCGCTGATGGAAGAACTCGAGGCCGTCGACTGGTACAACCAGCGCGTCGACGCCTGCAAGGACAGGGAACTCGCCGCCATCCTCGCGCACAACCGTGATGAAGAAAAAGAACATGCGGCAATGGTGCTCGAGTGGATTCGCCGCAAGGATCCGACGTTCGACAAGGAGCTGAAGGACTTTCTCTTCACCGACAAGCCGATCGCGCACGAGTAGATGCAGATCCGGGAGAGCAATAGCGAGGACATCGCCGGAATTCTGGCGATGTATCCGCAGGCTTTCCCGGACGAGGACCTGGTGCCCGTCGTCAGCGAACTCCTCGCCGACGTGGCAATCAGAACGTCGCTCGTCGCGACGATCGATGATCGAATCGTCGGCAATGTGATCTTCACAACCTGCGGGGTGGAAGGTAGCGACGTCGCGGTGGCGATGCTTGCCCCGCTTGCCGTCGCGCCCGACCGCCAGCGACAGGGCATCGGCAGTGCACTCGTGCGTGACGGATTGCAGCGGGTTAGGAAAGCTGGCTTCGGGCTGGTGTGCGTGCTCGGTGATCCCGCTTATTATGGCCGTCTGGGATTCACGACGGAGACAACCATCGACACGCCGTATCCCCTGCCCACCGAGTGGGCCACGGCCTGGCAGTCGCAAGCACTAAGAGACGTCGAGACCTGTGCCGGAACACTCAAGGTGCCGCCGCCATGGCAACATCCCGAGTATTGGTCGGCCTAGTCGACTGGCGCGAACGCGTACGCGGAGGCTCTAGACCCTGATGAACGACAAGCAGCACGACATCCAGCAAGGCCCTGATCCCGATGCGATGGAGCGGCTGCGCGATCGCACCGACGAGCTCGAGCTGATCATTTCGAGCTTGACGATCTTCGCGTTGTTCTCGTTGCCCGGCTGGCTGTTCAACAGTATCGCCGATATCTACACGCACCTGTCGACCGGCCTCGAGATTGCAAGGACCTTGGGCACCGCGCTATTGACGGGCACCAGCTATGGCCTGGCTGCGTGCTTTGTCGTGCACCTGATGGCACGTGCGTACTGGGTCGGACTGATCGGTCTGCGTACGGTTTTCCCTGACGGCATCAACTGGAGCAAGACGCCGGGGCTTGGGCCCTTGAGCCGGCAGTTCTACAAGGACACGCTGCCTGATCTCGATACGGTCATACGTAATACGGATCGACTCGCATCGTCGCTGTTCGCGGTAATCAGCATGCTTACACTGAGCGTGCTCTGGCTTGGCACCATCCTGGTAGGAATCCTGGTCCTGTCCGGATCAATAGGCACCCGATTCGGGATGACCAATGTCGGCATGGGGATGGGCGCGCTGGTGCTGCTGATCTTGTTCATGGGCATCCCGATGCTCCTTTACCTGCTGGATGCGCAGCTTGCCAGGCGCGTGCCGGCTCTGCACGACAGCCGGATCTTCACGGGCCTCGTCCGGGTCCTGCGCCGTATCGCAGGGCTCGCGTACCCGCAGCGCCTCGTGCTTCCGGTGCAGCTCACACTGCAAAGCAATACCCGGCCGGTCGCCTTTTTCATCGCGCTTATCCTGATCGCAATATTCATCGTGTTTCTGGGCAACGCGCGCACTGCTGCATGGCAGAACTTCACGCTGTCCCCGGAGTTCGCCTATCTCGATGCCACCCAGGTCCAGCAGGGACTTCGCAGCACCCATTACGAGGATATGCCTGCGCCGCTCGATCGGTTCCGGGCCTGGCCGCGCATCGACAGTTTCAATCAAAGCGGCAGCTACGTGCGCCTGTTCCTGCCGTACCAGCCGCTGCGCGACAACCTGGTGCTCGATCAGCTCTGCGGCAGCGCCGAAGAAGCGGCCGAACCGGTCGACTGCCTTCGCCAGTTATGGAGTGTGAGCATCGAGGGCATATCGGTGCCGATGGCGGATTTTGTTCCTGCCGAGCGCGCCGACCTTGGAATGCGGGGCCTGATCGGCCTGGTGCCCTTAACCGGGCTCGAACCAGGCCTGCGTCAGATCGAGGTAACCTGGATCTCTGGCGCAACCGACGAGACCGAAGTGCTGGACGATCGATACCAGGACATCACTTTCACGTTCGTTATTCCCTTCGCCTTCTCGCCCAACTACGAGAGGCCGTTGGACGAATAGTCCGTTGCGCGCAGTCTTTGGATGAGTGTCTCAGATGCCGGATCGTCAGCTTACTGACCTGAAATACAGAACAGCATCCCCTGAAGATGCCGCCGAGTGCATCGTCGTTCGGGGAATGACCCGTCAGAACCCTGCCTCCGAGGAATGGCTGCGATCCATTGGCATCACGCGGGAGTCCTTTGCAGAGAACATTCGTTCCGGCGCGTTGCCGGGCCACGTCTGCGTAGCGGATGGCAAGATTGTCGGTTTCTGTTTCGGCATCCTCGAAACTGGCGAGATTCAAGTCGTCGCAGTGCTGCCTGACTTCGAGAATCGCGGTGTCGGCAAAGAACTGCTGGACCGGACGAGCAAGGATCTGGCCAAACTCGGGCACACCCGGTTGTTCCTCGGGTGTTCGCCTGACCCGGCGAGCAGGTCACACGGTTTTTACAGGCACCTGGGTTGGCGCTCTACGGGGACCTACGACAAGTACGGCGACGAGATTCTCGAGGTCTTCGTCGAACCGTAGCCTTCCCCGGCTGCTCCTTTTTTCCGATAGTCGGCTGTTAGGTAAATCCCAGAATTGACGGCCCCTGGCGCCGATCCATAATTGTCCCGACAAAGGCAAATCCAGCCAAAGCTGGAGACGCAAAGCCACGGGTCCTCGCTTCCTCCGAGTAGC
>JASJCH010000061.1 GCA_030066075.1 Woeseiaceae bacterium | reverse complement strand
ACCGACCACATGCTCGGCAGCCGCGAGCGAGCGCAGCAGCTCTGCGACGAACTCGGCGTGGAACTGGGCGTTCCTGTCCCTGATGGCCTCGTCACTGTCTCCCTGACTTCCTGCACGGGCCTGTGCGAACGCGGCCCGGCCATCCTGGTCAACGGCATCGCGATCGACCGGGTCGACGAAGCCCGCGTCACGGAGATTGCCAGGCTCATCAAGAACGACGTACCGCTCGAGGAATGGCCGCTGGAGTGGTTCGTCATCAACGATGCGCTGCGGCGCAAGGGGCCGTTGCTCAATAGCCAGCTCCCGCTGGGGTCCGCTATCGAACGCGCCATCGAGATCGGCCCGGACGGTGTCATCGCGGACATGAAAGCGTCCGGTCTGCGCGGGTGCGGAGGCGCGGGTTTCCCGACCTGGCAGAAATGGGACATCTGCCGGAAAGCTGGCGGCGACCAGCGCTACGTGGTCTGCAACGCCGACGAAGGGGAGCCCGGGACATTCAAGGATCGGGCGTTGCTGAACGGTTACATCCGCATGATGGTCGACGGCATGACGGTCTGCGGGCTCACGATCGGCGCGACCAAGGGTTACGTCTACCTGCGTCACGAGTACGAGTTCCTGCGCCCGCGGCTCGAGCGACGGTTACAGCGCCGCCGCGACGTGAACCTGCTCGGTCGCAATATCCTGGGTCACCACGGTATTCACTTCGACATCGAAGTCATCATGGGCGCAGGGTCGTACGTGTGCGGCGAGGAATCCGCGCTCATCGAGTCGATGGAAGGCAAGCGCGGCATACCGCGTATCCGTCCGCCCTTCCCTGTCACGCACGGCTACCGCGGACGTCCAACCGTCGTCAATAACGTCGAGACGTTCGCCTATGCGGCCGGCATCATCGCCGAGGGGCCGGAGTTCGTCGCGCATGATGGCGACGAACCATGCTGGAAGCTGCTCAGCATCAGCGGCGACTGCCGCTCACCGGGCATTTATGAGGTTCCGCTCGGCACGCCCCTGCGCGAGATCCTCGAGTGGTGTGGCGCCGAGGACGTTCAGGCTGTCCAGGTCGGCGGACCCGGCGGCCAACTGATTGCCGGCGATGACGTCGATCGCAAGCTCTCGTTCGACGGCTGCAATACCGCGGGATCCTTCATCATTTTCGACAGCTCTCGCGACATGCTGGACGTGGCCCTGAACTTCACGAAGTTTTTTATGCACGAGAGCTGCGGTTTTTGCACGCCCTGCCGTGTCGGCACCAAGCTGATGATGAAAATGGCCACCAAGATCGCCGACGGCCACGGCGCAAGACTGGATATCGAGCAAATGGAACGCGTGCACAAACTGATGACCCAGGCCAGCCATTGTGGCCTCGGCCAGAGCGCGGCAGTGCCGATTTTGTCGGTGTACCAGAAGTTCCCGGACGCCATTAATCACCGCATGGAAGACGTCGAGTACAAACCGGCATTCGACGTCGATGCCGCGATCGAACGATCGAGGCAAATCGTCGCCGAGGAGGTTAGCTCGTCATGACCGGACGCATTCGTATCGACGGCCAGTCCATTCCTTACCTCGAAGGCCAGACGGTGATGCAGGCTGCCGAAGACTCCGGCGTGCACATCCCGCACCTGTGCTACCACCCGGACTACGAGGCCAATGGCAGCTGCAAGATGTGCACCTGCAAGATCAACGGCCGGCAGGTGTCGAGCTGCACGACCAAGGCAGCTGACGGGATGGTCGTTGAAAGCAATACCGAGGAACTTAACTCGGAACGCCGCGCCCTCGCCCAGATGCTGTTCGTCGAGGGCAATCATCACTGCCCGTCCTGCGAGCACAGCGGCAACTGCGTACTGCAGTCACAAGCCTACAGGCTCGGCATGACGGCGCTGATATTCCCGGACTTCACCGCGGGTCGGGCAACCGACGCGACGCATCCCGATATTCTCCTCAATCGCGATCGCTGCATTTACTGCGAGCTGTGTGTGCGCGCTTCGCGAGACACGGACGGCAAGGACATTTTCTGCATCAGCGGGCGGTCCGAGAACAAGGCGCTGGCCATCAACTCCGACAGCGGTCTGCTCAAGGACTCCGGCCTGTCTGTCGATGATGCCGCGGCCAACGTGTGCCCCGTCGGTTGCATCATCAAGAAACACGAAGGTTTCACAAAGCCTATCGGGCAACGCGACTACGACGCGCGCCACGTGCACCACAACAAGGTCCGGCAGCCGCGACTGCCCGAACTCGCCAAGGAACCCGGCGAAAAGGTCACGGTTGCGACATGCTCACTCGCGGGCTGCTTCGGCTGCCACATGTCCTTCCTCGATATCGATGAGCGCATCATCGAGCTAGTCGAGAAGATCCAGTTCGACCGCTCCCCGATCAATGACATCAAATCGATCACCGGCCCTGTCGACATCGGTCTCGTTGAAGGTGGCGTCTGTAATACCGAGAACATCGAGACGCTTCGCGAGTTCCGCGAGAACTGCAAGATCCTGATCGCGGTCGGCGCCTGCGCGATGAGCGGCGGCGTACCTGCGCTGCGCAACGGCCTCGACGTTCGGGACCTGCTCGAGGAGTCGTATATCAACGGCATTGGCGTGACCGGCGCGCAGATCCCCACCGACGATGAGCTGCCCCATATTCTCGAGAAGGTCAGCCCGATTCACGAAGTGGTCAAGGTCGATTTCTTCCTGCCCGGGTGCCCGCCACCGGCCGAGGCTTTCTGGCACATCCTGAATGATATTATTGATGGCAGGCAGCCCGACCTTCCCTACGACTTGCTGCACTTTGACTGAGGCTTAAACGATGGCAACCGATCCCAAACCGTCAATCGAACGCGATGAGCTCAATCGCATCGTGATCGAGCCTGTCTCTCGCGTCGAAGGGCATGGCAAGGTCACGCTGCTCGCGGATGACGACAACATCATCCAGGAAGCCCGGCTGCACATCGTGGAATTCCGCGGCTTCGAACGGTTCATCCAGGGCCGCCCGTACTGGGACGTACCCGTGGTCGTGCAGCGCCTGTGCGGAATCTGCCCGGTCAGTCACCACCTGGCGGCTGGCAAGGCGATCGACCGCCTTGTCGGCGCCGAAAGGCTCACACCCACGGCGAAGAAGCTTCGCGAGCTGGTCCACTTCGGCCAGATCCTGCAGAGTCATGCCCTGCACTTCTTCCACCTGGCGTCGCCCGATCTTCTGTTCGGATTCGACAGTGATGTCGCCAAGCGCAACATCTTCGGCGTCATCGAAGAGCACCCGGACATTGCCGTACAGGGTGTGAAGCTGCGCAAGTACGGTCAGGAAGTGATCCGCGCAATCTGCGGCAAACGCATTCACGGCACGGGCGCCGTGCCCGGTGGCATGAACAAGCGCCTGACCGCCGCCGAGAGGGATACCCTGCTGGCGGACATCGACCAGATCATCGAGTGGTCGCTCGCCGCCGTGAAGCTGGCGCGCGATTACTACCTGTCGAACCAGCCGCTGAGCGTCGAGTTCGGCACGATGCCTTCGAACTACCTCAGCCTGGTCCGCCCGGACGGCGCGCTGGAACTCTATGACGGCAAGCTGCGAGCAAAGGCGGCGAACGGCGAGATCATCTTCGACCAGCACAGCGACCAGGATTACCACGAGTACATCGAGGAAGAGGTCCGCAACTGGAGCTACATGAAGTTCCCGTACCTTACGGCCCTGGGCTCTGCAGAGGGCTGGTACCGCGTCGGACCGCTCGCGCGGGTGAACAACTGCGATTACATCGATTCGCCGATGGCTGAAGAGCAGCGCCTCGAGTACAAGGCGCATGGCGAGAATGGCATGCTGCACGCGCCGCTGGCTTACCACTGGGCGCGCATGATCGAGTTGTTGCATTGCGGCGAGAAGATCCGCGAGTTGCTCCTCGACCCGGAAATCAGGGGCACTGACCTCATCAATCGCGGTGAAGAGCGTCGTAATGTCGGCATTGGCGTCATCGAGGCTACCCGCGGTACGCTGTTCCATCATTACGAGATCGACGAAAACGATCTCATCACGAAGGCCAACCTGATTGTCTCGACGACCAACAATAACCAGGCGATGAACGAATCCATCCGCCAGGTCGCCGACAAATACCTGAGCGGCCAGGAACTCACCGAGGGCTTGCTGAACAACATCGAGGTCGCCATTCGCGCGTACGATCCGTGCCTGTCCTGCGCCACGCATGCGGTCGGCAAGATGCCGCTGGTCATCGAACTCAAGAACCAGGCGGGCGAAGTACTCGATCGGTTGCAGAAAGACAGCAATGGGACGTTCAGCTGACCCTGCGCTGACCGTATTCGCCTGGGGGAACATCAGTCGCGGCGACGACGCGATTGGGCCGATGCTCGCGGAGGCTCTGCGCGACATCGCGCCGCCTGGCATACGTGTCATCGAGGACCACCAACTCAACATCGAGCACGTCACCGACATCAGTATCGACGGCCTGGTGCTGTTTATCGATGCGAGTGTCGCGATAGAGAGCGGCTGCCAGTTGCAACGCATTGGGCCGGTTGACGAAGGCAACTTCTCAACGCACGCGATCTCTCCGCAAGCATTACTGAACGTCTTCGAGAAAACCATTGCGAAGCCGGCCCCGGATGCCTGGCTGTTACACGTCGCCGCGCGCGAGTTCGAGCTCGGCGCCAGCATCGGCAGCGTCGCCACCGCGGCCGTCGACGAGGCGACCCGATTGCTCGGTGAGCTCTGTGCAACTGCGCCCGATCAGTGGCGCGCCTTCCTCGAGCGCAACACCCGCCGCATGGAAGGCGATGCGCACCGGCTCGCCTCGGCCGCCGGGGAAATCGAAACAGGTTAGCTTGTAACCGGCGTGAAATAGCCTTACGCAGTTTCGTTCGACTATGCGGGTACCGCCTCTATACTCTGGTCCGATGCAACTCGAGCAGTACTTTCGCAGGACAGGTTACCAAGGTCCCGTTGCGGCCACGCTGGAAGTGCTGAGCGACCTCCTGCGCGCTCATGCCTTCGCGGTCCCGTTCGAAAACCTGGATGTCCAGCTGGGACACTCATTGACCAACGATCCGACGGCCGCTTTCGACAAGATCGTCAATGGTCGGCGCGGTGGCTGGTGCTACGAACAGAATGGCCTGTTTGGCTGGGCGCTGTCCGAGATCGGTTTCGAGGTAACCCGTGTCGCCGCCGCTGTGATGCGCGCCGATCGCGGCCCCATCGCCGACTCCAATCACCTGGCTTTGCTAGTGCGCACCGCAGCATCGGACCAGCAGTGGCTGGTCGACGTCGGTTTCGGCGGCAGCATGACCGCGCCTATCCCGCTGCGCGAGGACTCGTACGACCAGCACCCGTTCCGAATCGGCCTGCGCCAGTTGAGCGCCAATAGCTGGCAATTCTGGGAGGACGCCGGCAAGGGTGAGTTCAACTTCGACTTTGCGGCCGAGCCCGCGGACGAGGCGGCGCTGACCAGGAAATGCCGGTACCTGCAGACCAGCCCGGATTCAGGCTTCGTGCAGAGCCTCGTGGCCCAGGTGCGGTTGCCGGACGCGCACATGACGCTGCGCGGCAGGATCTTCAGCCGCCTGGACGCCGCCGGCGTCGCGACGCGAGTTATCGGGTCCTGCGATGACCTCGTTGCCACGCTGCGCGACGACTTCAGGCTGGATGTCCCGGAAGTGGCGGAACTCTGGCCACGCATTGAGCAGCGCCACGCGGAGTGGTTGCGGGAGAACGAATTAGCCGACACGTACGAGCTTCGCACGCGGCCGCGTAACCAGCCGCTCCGCTAATCGACTGTAGGTCATCCAGCGCTGCCAGATTGTCCGCCGATCGATCCGCAGGTCACGCATCGCTTTGCGATGGTCAATCATCACCACGATGGCGGCGAGCAGCATGGTTATACGCCAGGCGCTGACGAACACGGCGCGCTTCCAGGGCCTGTCAGTCTGCGTGCGCAGGAAGTCGCAGTGAAAGTCCAGGTGCGACTGCTCATCGGACACCAGTTCCTCCAGCCAGTCGCGGATTGGTGAAACCGGCAGCTGGCGCGCAATCAGGTAGTAGTAGCAAATCCCCACCACCTCCGCGGCCAGCAGCACGAGCACCTTCAGACGCAGTCCTATCAGCCTGCGCGCCATGACGAACAGCTTGGCGGTCCAGTTCTGCGTGATGAGCTGTCCCCCGAGCTGACTCACGCATAGCGCCAGGATGTCCGCGTGGCGGTGCTCCTCCCGGACGAACAAAGCCATCGCGTCAGCGTAGTCATCATCGAGCTGCGGCAGCTTGCTGAAACGGGCCTGTTCAATGACAGTGCCGCCGCCCGATTCCCCGAGTTGAAAGATGGCCAGCGACTCAGCCAGCGACGGCGGCAGGTTGCGGTATTTTCTCAGCGGCTCCGCCGACGGCAGCGGCCGTTTGCTGCGGCTGGCGAAAAACTCCTTCCACTCCCGCCAGCAGGTATGTCGATCCTCCATCCACGTGCTCCTCTTGGGCCCGTGGACTGTTTTACGGTTTCCGGCTGGCTATTCCGGGGCGCGATTGTGGCGAACTGTGGCGTCGCGGTCCTTGCCGGTCTCGAGAACGAATACGTTGCCGACGAGCACCAGCAGGGTTCCGATGATGATCAAAGCGGTCAGCTGCAAACCCTCGAACAGGATCGACAGGATCAGCGCGACAACCGGGAACATCACCATTGCGTAACCCGCTTTGTGGGCGCCAATACGGCCGAGCAGCGTCAGGTAGGCGCCGAAAGCCACAATCGATCCGAATACCGTCAGGTACACCAGCGATATCACGTAGCCGGCCGACGTATCGAAGTTGAATGCGTGGCCGGCGGCCAGGGACGAGAGGCCCGATAGCGCTGCACCGTAGAACATACCCCAGGCATTCGATTGCACGATCGGCAGGCCGCGTTTCTGGGCGCCCTGCGAGGCCATGTTGCCAAACGACGCCGCCAGCGCCCCGAGCAGCGCCAGCACCGAGCCGAAGAATATCGTGTCCGTGAACGAGACGTCGCTCACCTGCGGCGCAAACAGCGTCACGATACCGGCCACGCCCAGCAGCGATCCGATCACGGTGCGCCAGCCTGCCCGGATACCGAACATCACGCGAGCGTTGAGGATGTTCATCCAGACGATGGACGAGAATGCGATCGCCGTCATGGCTGACGTGATATAGATCTGCGCGCGGTAAGCGAACACGTAATTGAGCCCGAACAGGAACATGCCCAGCAGCACGAACCAGCCGTGGTCACGCAGGCTGAACCGGAGGTTGAGGCCCTTGTACCGGCTCCACGCAAACAGCAGCAACGATGCACCGACGTAGCGGTACACGATCGAGACTTCGGGCTCCACGACTCCGAGCTGAAACTCAATGGCGAACCAGGTGGAGCCCCAGACCAGCACCGTAATCAGGTAAAGAGCCAGATTACTCATGAAGAATCTCGAGAAGTTGTGCAGATTAAGGCAAAAAGCTGTGGTTTTTCTTGAGCATATGCCCCGTTTTAATTGACTGGCCTAAAGAGGGGGCGTCTAATATCGACTATAACGCATTAGAGGGGGATCTCTATGAACTGCACCAAGCTCGCCGGGCTGTCGATGCTCGGCTCTCTCGCCGTATCTGCGCAATTCGTATCGACGGCCGTCCAGGCCCAGGAATCCGAATCCAGGGGCCTTGAAGAAATCGTCGTCACCGCCGCCTATCGCGAACAGGGGCTGCAAGACGTACCGGTCTCGATCTCGGCCGTCACGGGCGACACGATGGTGCAGAGCGCCATCCAGAAGGCCGAGGATATCCAGTTCCTCGTCCCTAATTTCACGCTCACCGAGACCGGCATCGGCACGAACGCATTCGTCCGCGGCATCGGCTCCGGCATTAACCAGGCTTTCGAGCAGTCGGTTGGCACCTACATCGACGGCGTCTATTTCGGCCGCGCCCAGCAATGGCGCTCGCCGTTCCTCGATATCGAGCGCGTAGAGGTGCTGCGCGGCCCGCAGTCGATCCTGTTCGGCAAAAACTCGGTCGCCGGTGCGCTCAACATCTCTACCGCACGGCCCACTGCCGAGTTCGAGGGCCTTGTCCGGGCGTCCTGGGAATTCGAAGATGAAGAGTCGATCCTCGAGGGTGTCGTCTCGGGTCCGATTACTGATCGCGTGCGCTACCGCGTGGCCGCTCGCCAACGCGAACTCGACGGCTACATGGAAAACCTGACGCTGAACGCGAACGAGCCGAATCGCGAGGACTGGACCGTGCGCGGCACGCTCGAGTTCGACGTAACGGATGACCTGCTGGCCACCCTGAAAGTCGAGGCCAGCGAGTTTGACGTGGACGGCCGGCACATCGAGATCGTCAACGAGCAACCCGCTGCCGGCGGACCGTTCGCCGGGGCGCAGTACAACCAGATTCTGCAGTCCCTGCAGGGAATTCGCTTCCAGATCTCTCCCCCGGGCACCGTGCCCCCACCCGATCCGACGCTGGGCAATGTCGTGCAGGACGACATACGCACGTCCAACGGGGACTTCAGTGAGAACGAATCCCAGACCGTCGTCCTGACGCTGAACTGGGGCCTCGGTGATCACGACCTGGAATCGATCACGGCTTACTCCAATTTCGAGTACGACGAGTTCTGCGACTGCGACTTCACGGGCGCTGACGTCTTCGGCGCCGCGCTGCAGGAAACCTATGAGCAGATCAGCCAGGAGATCCGGCTGAGTTCACCGGTCGGCGGCACCTTCGACTACATCGCCGGACTCTACTACCAGACCAGCGATCACGACTTCGAAGATCAGATCATCGTTTCGCCGCAGTCCCTGCTGATCACGGCCATCAACCTGCAGACCGGTACCCCGGGCGATCCCACTGATGGCTCGGGCCTTGCCGTCGCAGACACGATGGCGGCACGACAGGCCAGCGTCGAGAACGATGTGATTTCGGCGTTTGCCCAGTTCAACTGGCATGTGAGCGAGAACTTCACGCTGCAGCTTGGCGGCCGCGTTACACAGGACGACCGTGACGGCTTCCGCACGCTGTCGATCGTGAGTGGCGACTTCAGCGACCTGCCGCCGGCCCAGGTGTCGGCGCCGCTGGTTTACGGCGGGCTGTTCGGCATTACGTCGACCAACCTGATCCCGCTCAGCCAGTCGCCGGTCCCGCAGCTGTCGGGTCCCGCCAACGCCCTGCTCTATGGCGTCGACCCCAACGTCGGCATCTGCACCAGCGAGGACCCGGCTTGTGTCGGCGGTCTCGGCCTGTTGCCCGTCGTCGGCGACCGCGACAAGACCAAGTTCTCGCCCGAGGTCAAACTCGTATGGACCACCGAGAACGACAATCTCTGGTATTTCAGCTGGTCAGAGGGTTTCAAGTCCGGCAGTTTCGACTTCCGCGCCAACAACAAGAACTTCTACCCCGACATGGCCACGTCGTTCGAGTTTGACGACGAAGAAGCGAGCAATTTCGAAATCGGCGGCAAGGTGCTGCTCGCCGACGGCTCGCTGGAGCTGAACATGGCCGCGTTCTACACCGAGTATGACGACCTGCAGATCTCCATTTTCGACGGCGTTCTCGGCTTCAACGTGGGTAATGCTGCCAGCGCCGATATCGAGGGGCTGGAGATGGATATGCGCTGGGCCGCGACCGACTACCTGACCATTTCCGGTGGATTCGCAGTGCTCGACTTCGAGTTCACGGACTTCGAAAACGGCCAGTGCTACTTCGGCGCAACGCCTGACACCGACCTGAATGGCGACGGCGTTCCGGAACTTTGCAGCTACACGGGCAACTCGAACCAGATGGTTTCGGATTTCCAGGGCAACGTCGCATTCGACATCCGCGCACCGGTTGGTAACAGCCTCGAGCTCGGCGCCCTGTTCGACGTCTTCTACACCGACGACTACGAGGCTTCCGCCACGTTCGACCCGGCTCTCGTCCAGGACAGCTACACAATGCTCAATGCACGCCTGAGCATCGGCGCACAGTCGGGCCGCTGGGAAGTCGCAGCCCTCGCAAAGAACCTGACCGACGAGAAGGTGTTGACCTTCGGTGGCGACACGCCGCTGGCCGGCAGCACCTTTGGCGCCAAGTCCAACTACGCGTTCTACAGCCGCGGTCGGACGATCAGCCTGCAGGGCACGGTCAGGTTCTGAGACCTGCCATCGGTTAGCGTGCGGCGATGGGGCAGCTATTAGCAATAGCCCCCATCGCCGTACCGGTCCTGTTCTGGGCCGCCTACCATTACCACAAGGACAGGCACCTGCCGGAGCCTGTCGGCAACCTCCTGCTGACCTTCTTGCTCGGGATGCTGGCGGTCGGCATCTCGGCCGCGCTGTATTCGGCACTCGGCGTAGTCGGCCTGCGCCATGACGCCGGCTACCTCGCCGACACCAACGCCTGGGCCCTCCTCGCCTATGCGATCCTGGCCATCGGTCCCATCGAGGAAATCGCCAAACTGCTGCCGTTCGTGCTGGTCGTGCTGCGCTTCCGGGGCGTCGACGAACCGATGGACGGCATTATCTACGCATCGTTCATCGGCCTCGGCTACGCGGCCGTGGAGAACTGGCAGTATCTCCCCTACCTGACGACCCTGGAAGCAGCCGCGCGCGGCTTCGCCAGCCCTGTCATTCACATCCTGTTTGCATCGATCTGGGGCCACTGGATCGTTCGGGCCAGGCTTGCGGGACGGCCGATACTGCCGAGCGTCATTCTGAGCACGGCGGCAGCGTCCGCGTTACACGGGGTGTATGACTTTATCGTGATATTGAATCCGCGATTCGCTCTGCCGGCGGCAGGGCTGATGATCGCGGCGATCTGGATCTGGCGCCTGCGCGTACTGCACAAGCTGCACCAGGAGGCGTCTCAGGACTGATGGTTATAGGGATCGCCGGCGCGCGGGTCGGCGGCGCCTGGCTCTTCCAGGGCCAGCTCGAGCATCGAGTCGGGGTCTTCCATGAGCTCGCTGCAGCGCTTCTGGATCAGCTCCAGCTTGTGGGAAACGCTGGACTGGGAAAGCGGTGTGTCGAAGTCCTTATCGTCCATTTCCGTAACAGACCCTCTGCAACTGTCGCCGAATTGCGACAGTGCTAATGTATCACATTGAATTCCTGAAAGAAGTTGTTTTTCAGGTACTTATGTAAAACACCTAACCCGGGTCCTGACTCAATACCGCCATCAGAATCGCTATGCCTTCGAAGAAGTTGCCGAGCCGCAGGTTCTCGTTGGGGCTGTGCTGATTGTTGTCGATATTGACCGTGGGCACCGTCGCGGCAGGGATGCCGAGGGTCTCGACGATGGGCGCTATCGGTATCGAACCGCCCATCGTGCGAATCAGGATCGGCTCCTCGCCATAGAGCGCTTTCATGCCGCTGCGGGCCATCAGCCCGGCCGGCGAATCGAAATCCGAGCGAAAGGCGCCATAGCTGACGTCGTAAGTGAATTTCAGCAGCTTCGCGTGAGTCGCCCGCTCCTCCTCGGTCGGCTCGGCGCCGATGATGTGGAAGCCCTGCGCCGCGATGTGCTCTCGAACGAGGCCGATCAATTGCCCGGCATCGGACTCCTTGACGAGCCGGATATCCAGCTCCGCCGTCGCCTTCGGCGGAATGATGGTGCGCGCCTCATCCCCGACCCAGGCCGCCCGGATGCCGCGGACGTTCAGTGACGGATATTGCAGCGCCTCCTGCAACGACGGCGCGACCGCATCCGCCCGCGCCACGCCGGCATCGGCGAGGATTTGCTGTGCATCGTCCGGAACGGCCCTCAGAACGCGCCGCTCGGCATCGGTGATCGTTATGCCGTCGTAGAAACCTTCGACGGTGACGCGTCCCTCGGCGTCCTTCAGCGATGCGATGATCCGCGCCATGTCGAAGACGGGATTCGGGATGAAATTGCCATAGTGGCCACTGTGCTGGGCCACGCGCGGTCCGTAGGTCTCGAGCGTGATCGTGGCGATGCCGCGTGCGCCAAAGCTGACCGTGGGCTCGTTGGAGGCATGCGGTGGCCCGTCGAATATGAGCAGGAAATCGGCAGCGAGCAGCGCCCGGTCGCGCTCGATGGCGGCTGCGAGGTGCGGCGACCCGAGTTCCTCCTCGGTATCGATAATGACCTTGAGATCGTAGGCCGGCTTAAACCCGAGGCCATCCAGCATCTCGATCGCCAGCAGGAACTGGGTCATCGGCCCCTTGGAGTCAGCGGCGGATCTGGCGAATACGCGCCAGTCCGGGTCGACTCGCTCCTCCAGCGCCGCCCAGGGCAGCGTTCGCCATTGTCCCGACGCGTTCCGCTCCTTGAGGACGGCAACCCACGGGTCCGGCTGGTCCCACGCACTCGGCTCGACAGGCTGACCATCGGCCTGCAGGTATACGAGCACCGTCTTCTCGGCATCCGCGACCAACCGCTGCGCAAACAGCGACGGGCTGCCCGGCGTCTCTATGCGGCGAGTCTCGAAGCCCCGCGCCGCGAAAGCGCGCTCCATCCAGGCCACGAGATTCTCGATATCCGGCCTGTTGACGGCGTCATTGGGCAGCGCGAGAAACTCGCGATACAGCTCCACAGCCGCATCCTGGCGAGCTTCTACGGCCGCCCGGATGTCGGTCGGTGACGGTGCCTGTCCCACGGCCGGCACGGCCACGAGGAGCGACCAGCCAGCCAACCAGAAAGCTCTCATTCTCAGCCCCGACTTTTTAAAATAAAAACAATTAATTAGAGGATAAATCTAGAACTTACTTTATTCTTGTGCTCCGCCTTATGGGCGGAATCCGGGCGCATTACTAGAACCGGACGAGCGCCGAACCCCAAGTGAACCCGGCCCCGAAGGCCTCGAACAGCAGCAACTGGCCGCGCTGAATACGACCGTCCCGCACCGCCGTGTCGAGCGCCAACGGTATCGACGCACTCGACGTGTTCGCGTGCTCGTCGACGGTGACGACCACGCGCTCCATCGGCAGGTCGACTTTCTTCGCCGCGGCCGAGATGATGCGCAGGTTCGCCTGGTGGGGCACCAGCCAGTCCAGGTCGTGCTTGTCGACGCCGTGATCGTCCAGCGTCTCCTGGGCCATGGAGCCCAGCGTGCCCACCGCTTTGCGGAAGACGGCGTTGCCCTGCATCTGGATGTGGGCCTCGCCCGCCAGTACCTTGTCGTAGCCGCCCGAGATGCCCCATGGAATCTCCAGCAGGTCTTCGAACTCGCCGTCCGAGTGGATGTGCGTCGCGATGACTCCGGGCTCGTCGGCGGCCTGCAGGATCACCGCCCCCGCTCCGTCGCCGAACAGCACGGCGGTACTGCGGTCCTCCCAGTTCGTGACCTTCGACAGGGTCTCACTGCCGAGGACCAGCGCCGTCGTCGCCCCACCCGTCTCGATCTGGCGTCGGGCGAGATCCATTGCATAGATGAAACCGGAACAGGCGGCCTGGATATCGAGCGCCGGGCAGCCGCGGATACCGAGTCGCCGCTGCAGAATGCAGGCGGTGCTCGGGAATACCTTATCCGGGGTGACGGTGCCCACGATGATCAGGTCAATGTCGGTTGCCTCGATGCCGGCCATGTCGATAGCCTGCCGCGCGGCCGCGAGGGCCATGTCAGAGCATTTCTCGTTGTCAGCGGCTATATGTCGGCGCTTGATGCCCGTACGCTCCCGGATCCACTCATCCGAGGTATCCATGGTCTTTTCCAGATCCTTGTTGGTGACCA
>JASJCH010000015.1 GCA_030066075.1 Woeseiaceae bacterium | reverse complement strand
CCTGCCGGCATCAATCAGAACACGATGCGCTTCATGGAAGCGTTCCTGATTTACTGCCTGCTCGAAGACAGTCCGCTGTTCGACGACGCGGCCCTCGATGAGACCCGGCTCAACCAGTCTCGGACCGCCCGCGAGGGTCGCGACCCGGCGTGCAGTTTGCTGCGGGATGGTCAGGAGGTCCCGCTCGCTGACTGGGGCCGCGAGATCCTCGACCGCGTGCGCCGGGTTGCCGCGGCGATTGACGCGGTGGAAGGCAGCGACTGCTACGCCGAGGCCGTGACCGGGTTCGCGGCCATGATTGAGGACGCATCGCTGACACCGTCGGCGCGCGTGCTCAAGCAGGTGCGTGAAAGTGGCGAGAGCTTTTTCCACTACGCGATGTCAATGGCGCGGAGTCACCGTGACTATTTCGCCTCGATAACGCCGATGACTGACCAGCGCCACGATGAGTTCCTCACGGAAGCAGAACAGTCGATCGAGCGCCAGCGACAGATCGAAGCTGCTGACTCGATCACCTTCGAGGACTACCTCGCAAACTACTACGCCGGCGAATGACCTAGAACGGCAGCTCGACGCCTCCTGCGATAGCAAACTCACGATGCAGGGTCTGCAGGCGACGGGTCGTATCGCCGACACGACCATCGCCGATCGTCCGCCCATCGGCTTCCAGCACCGGCGTTAGTTCGCCCATTGTGCCGGTCGTGAAGACCTCGTCGGCGGCATAGAGCTCGGTCAGGGACAGGTTGCGTTCCTCCGCGGGAATGCCGTTGTCGCGGCATATTTCCAGCACCATGGCGCGCGTCAGCCCGGGCAGGCAGCTGTCCGCGTGCGGCGTACGGACGACGCCCTTGCTGACAAGGAACAGGTTGGTGTCGTTGGTCTCGGAGACGAAGCCCTGGATGTCGAGCATGATCGCACTGTCGACGTTGGCGACGTTCGCCTCGATAGAAGCGAGGATGTTGTTCAGGAGGTTATTGTGGTGGATCTTCGAGTCGAGGCACTGCGGGGTATTGCGTCGCGTGGACGCCGTGATCACCCGAATGCCCTCGTCGGAGTAAACCGGTGGTTTCCACTCGGCGAGCACGATGAGCGTGCAGCCCGACTGATTGAACCTGGGATTCATCCCCGATGTGACTTTCTCGCCGCGTGTCAAGGTCAGGCGAATGTGCGCCTCGTCGCGCATGCCGTTGGCCTCCAGCGTGCGAAAGATCGCATCGCGGATGTCATCGTTCGATGGGACGGCCGCAAACGCGAGCGCTTTCGCGGAGTTCTGCATGCGTTCGAGATGCTCGTCGAGCGCTGCGATGCGACCGTCATAGACGCGCAGGCCCTCCCAGACGGCGTCGCCCCCCTGGACCACGCTGTCAAACACCGACACGCGGGCTTCGGCCCTCGGCACGAGCCGGTCGCCGACGAAAACCATAATGTCCTGGTTGCGTGGATCTGGAAGTTTCATTCATTGTCTCCATGGGCAGGTGCACGGATTGCATGGTCGAACAGCCGCTGGTACCAGGGCTGGCATTCGTCCAGCAGTGGCTGCAGGTTTTCCGGAAATTCGGTTTTGGCCCGGTACGGCGCAAAGCCGGTGCTCTTGTGCACGTTGTGATACCAGTGTGGCGCCCAGACGCCGTCTTCCGGTCGCGGACCCGGCGGCCACTCGAGCATCGCGGGCGTGAAAGGGTGCCCCAGGTAATCGCAGAACTGGCGTAACACGCTTTCCGGGTCCAGCAGCAGCTCACGCGAATCGAGGATGGCCGGCTGCTGGCCGGCATCGCGCAGATCTGCGTACAGTTCCCACTGTCGCCGCAGCCCGGTGTCGGCGAGCTGTGCTTGCGGCACTTGCACGACGAGCGAGGGCAACATCTCGCGCGGGTCGCGGATCAGGAACACGTTGCAGGTGTGTCGCAGGAAGCCGAGGTCGAGGTCGACGAGGTGATGCGCCATGTGCTTGATGAACAGGCGCGGCGAGGTTGCCTGTGCCTGTTGCTCCAGCAGGTCCCGCATCACGGCGTCGCCGTCGCAGTTCATCGCGGCCATGACGTCGGCGCCCCCGGGGTGATCGGCGCCGGAAACACGCAGGTAATGGCCGTACAGCGGCTCGTCAACGACAAGCATGTCGTCGCGTTGCGCAAAGCTGTACATCAGCGCCGTGGAAACGTTGCGCGGCCCGGACCACAGGCAAATCGGCGTTGTCATTGAGTTGTGGCCTGCCTTATGTGCGTTCCGTCACAAATTGGTCGTGCGGAGTGTGCTGGGACGGCCAATTTAACTAAACTTGGGCCATGTTCAAGACCTTCATTGCGGGAATTCTGCTCGGCATCGCTGGTGCGGCGGCCGCGCTCTATTACATTCCGGTCGTGGACCAGGCCCGCGAGCAGTCAATGATTGTCGTGCACCCGAATCATGGCAACACCGAAACTTTCCACGTCAACGTGCCAAGTGACCGGATCATGGTCGGCGCAGCGGACCAGGCTGAGCCGCTGCCGGCCGAGCTCGAATGGCCGGGTGACCTGCAGTTCGCCGCAACGCGGGCCGAGTTGTTCAAGATTCGCAATGGCAAAGACGCGGTCGTCGGCGTTGCGAGCCGCATTGCCGCCAGCGACGAGGTCTCTGGCGAGATCATTGAGTGGGTGCTGCACCTGCCCGCGCGCGGATCGGCTTACGTGATCATGGAGCCGCAACCGCAGGAGGGCGGTTATCGCGTAGGCGATCTTGCCAGGGGCACGCGCGAGTTTTCGAATCTGACCGGCCGGGTAACAGAACGCTTCGTCGAGGCCCCGACGAGTTTCGACGAGAATGGCAGCCAGGGACGCATCGAGATCATCACGGCATTCGTTGGCCAGGCGGTGGATGACTTATGAGGTACCTTGTTGCTTTGCTGCTCGGTCTTGCTGTGGGTGTCGCTGCCTTCCTGGCCCTGCTGTACTTCAATCCGATGACGACAAGGAATCACTTGTCGCCGCTGTCGGTGTCCGACAACCAGGTCATCACTTTCAACTACTCGGCCGTCGCGACCGACGCGATCGTCTACACCAACGACGGCGAGTCGCAGGTAATACCGCATCCCGCCAAGGTGCTGCAGCTGTGGGAACCCACCGTGCGCCGCAGCGACGCGCTGGCGACCGTATTGCGTGACGGCCGCAACGCACCGGCCGCCATTGGCATCAAGTTTTCGTCAGACTCCGAGAGAACCAACGTGCTGAACGGCGAGGCCATCGTCGACA
This sequence comes from Woeseiaceae bacterium, assembly GCA_030066075.1. Classification (GTDB taxonomy): domain Bacteria; phylum Pseudomonadota; class Gammaproteobacteria; order Steroidobacterales; family Woeseiaceae; genus UBA1847. Next base: position 28,690 of record JASJCH010000015.1, on the reverse strand, counting down.
GCGTCTGGCACGTCTACGCGCCCGGCCAGGGCACGCTGTTTGTCGAGCAGCGCGAGAACTACTGGGATTTCCTGCGCGACATCATGATCCCCGCGCGCTGGAGTTCCGGCGATAACTGGCGCGGCAACTGGAACGGCAGCATTACGAGCGGCCCCGGCGCATTGGGCACGTCCAGGGTATTCGGCGGCAGCGGAATTTTCGCCGGCATCGAGACGGACGCCGTCGAGTCACTCAGTGCCAAGGCGTACTCTGTCGAGTTCGGACCGGTCGCGATGGATGCCGAGCTGGCAATCGAGATTCCGCGACGCGACGCGTCTCTCAGCCAAGATCCTTGAGTGCGATTTCCGGGTCGGCGAGCTTCCCGGGATCGGGTCGTGCGCGGCTGGCGATCAGGCTCTTCGACTGCATGAACTCGCGCGGCGAGTTAATGGCGTCGACCGCAATCAGGACGCCATCCGCGAGATAGAAGCAGGCAAAACTGCCCGCGGACGGGTCGCCGCGCAGCACGACCTCGTCATAGCCTTCAGACAGGCCCGCGATCTGTAACTTGATGTCGTACTGGTCCGACCAGAACCACGGCACCTGGGAATAGTGCGACTCCTGGCCACAGATATTGCTGGCCGCGGTCTTCGCCTGTTCGAGCGCGTTGTGGACCGACTCCAACCGCAGCTGGCGCTCATAAATGCCATTCGGGTGCGAGGTGCAGTCGCCAATGGCGTAGATGTCGGGATCGCCCGTCTGGCACCGGTCGTCAACGACGATGCCGTCCGCGCAGTCCAGCCCCGCGTCGGCCGCGAGCTCGGCATTCGGCAGGATACCGACGCCGACGACGACGAAATCCGCGGGAAGCTTCTGGCCATCCGTGGTCAGCACCTGCCGCACCCGCCGCTTGCCCTCGAATCCTGCCAGCCCGGTCGAGAGCAGGAGCCTGACGCCGTGCTCGGTGTGCTGCACCTGGTAGTAGTCCGACACATGGGGCGAGACCACGCGACTCATGACCCGGTCGGCGAGTTCGATCACGGTAACCTGCAGTCCGCGCTGGCAGCAGACCGCGGCAACCTCGAGGCCGATGTAACCCGCGCCCACGATGACGACGCTCTTCCGGTTCAGCATGTCGTCGCGGATGCCGTCGACGTCGGCGATACTGCGCAAGTAATGAACGCCGGGGAGATCGGCGCCTTCGACAGGCACCTCGCGGACTCGCGAGCCCAGCGCCAGGACGAGCTTGTCGTAAGCTATCTCGGCGCCCCCATCGGTGGAGACGGTATGGCCCGCGCGGTCGATGCTCGTGACCCGCGTCCCGAGCATGACGTCGATCTGCGGATCGTCGTAGAAGGACTCCGGTTTGAAGTAGAGGCGTTCCGGCGGCATTTCGCCGGCGAGGAATTTTTTGGATAGCGGCGGCCGCTGGTACGGCAGGTACGGTTCGTCACCGATCATCACGATCCTGCCCGCGAACTTGTGCTGCCGGAGCGACGCCACGACCTGGCCGGCGCCATGGCCCGCACCCGCGATAACGACCGTCTGCGACGTTTCTTGCGTGCTCATTGCACCGCCTGCAGCGGCCACAGGATCGGCAGCAGCACCATCACCGTGATGAACACGACAATCGTCAGGGGCACGCCGACCTTGAGGTAATCAATGAAGCGGTAGCCGCCGGGACCCATCACCAGGATGTTGGCCGGGTGCGAGATCGGGCTCGTGAAACTCGCCGAGGCCGCCATTGCGATGGCCATCATCGCGGTCTGCGGTTCCAGGCCCATGTCGGACATGGCGGACAGCACGATCGGCGCCATCAGGACCACGAGGGCCGCCGTCGGGATGATCATGGTCGCCATGGCCGTCAGGACGTACAGGCCCATGATGACGGGCCACGGACCGGCGTCGCCAAGCAATGTCATGACCTGGTCGGCCAGGTAGGTTGCCGCGCCGGTCTCGGCCATCGCCGTACCAAGCGGCAGCATGCCGGCTATCAGGAATATCGCGCGCCAGTCGATCGAGCGATAGGCCTGTTCCATGTTCAGACAGCCGGTCAGCACCATGATGCTGGCGCCGATTACGGCTGCAATCGAGATTGGCGCCTTGCCCATCATGACGGACACGACGACGGTCAGCATGATCAGCGCGGCCAGCGGCGCGCGCCGGGTGTCGGGCGGCTTCTGGCCCAGCGGTGTCAGTATCAGGAAGTCGGAGTCGGAGGACAGTAGCTGCAGCCGGTCGCGGGGACCCAGCAGCAGGAGCGCGTCGCCGATCTGCAGGCGTTCGTCGGCAAGCTCGGTACCGACGGTCTCACCCTCGCGCCAGATGCCCGCGAGCTCGATGCCGTAGCGCTCGCGGAAGTTGAGTTCACCCACGGTGCGGCCAGCCAGCGTGCTGCGCGGATCGAGCGTGGCGTCCATCAGCGTCAGGCGCTCCGACTCGAACGCGCCGAGGTTGGCCGGCACCGATGTCTCGATCTCGAATTCCTGCAGGCCGCGCAGTACGTCCAGGTCGGACGGCTGGCCCTCGATGAGCAACAGGTCGCCGCCCGCCAGCTCCTCGTCGCCGCGCGGCATCACGCTCAGTTCGCCATCACGGAAGATCGCGACGACGCGGAAATCGAATACGTCGGCAAGGCGGCTCTTCCTTAGCGTTGAGCCGACGAGGTCGCTCGCTTTCGGCAGGCGCACGACGAACATCCGGTTGTCGGTCTGGTAGCGCTGCTGCAGGCGCTCTCCCTTGAGGACCTCGACCTCGGCGAAGTCCGAAAATTTCTCGAGCTGTGTAATGGCCTCGTGTTCGCCCTGCACGAGCACGCGCTCGCCCTTGCGCAGCGGCACGTAAGCGAGGTTCGTCAGGCGATACTGGTTGCGGCGGCGCAGCCCGACGACCCAGACGTTGAAGCGCGAGCGAAACGCGGCGTGGCGCACGAGTTCCCCGACGAAAGGTGACGTATCGGCGATCGTGACCTCCGCGTACGAGACCTTCGCGGCAACCATGGACTTGAGGACCGGGGCCTCGCGTTCGATCACGAGATCGCTCCAGCGCCTGAGTTCGCGGAACTGGTCCACGCGGCCCTGGACGAGGATGCCGTCGCCGCCACGCAGGACCGTCTGCCGACTCGGGAGCGGTTCGCTGCGCCCCTGGCGCACCAGCGCCAGGATGATCAGGCCGGTCGAGGAGCCGATGCGGCTTTCCGCGAGCGTCTTACCCACCAGGACCGAGTTCGTGGGCACGCGCATCATGAACGTGCGTTCGTGCAGCTTGTACTGCGTGCGCAGGCTGCGCTGACTGACCTGGCGGCCGTGCTTGGCGACGGCCTTCGGCAACAGCATGCGGCCGAACAGCGCGACAAAGATCACGCCTATGGCCATGACCGCGCCGCCCAGGGGCGTGAAGTCGAACAGCTCGAACGACTCGAGACCGAAACGGGTAAGCGACTCGCTGATCAGGAGGTTCGGCGGCGTGCCGATAAGGGTCATCAGTCCGCCGAGCAAGGTCGAGTACGCGAGCGGCATCAATAGCCTGGATGCCGGGATACGCGTCCGTCGCGCCACGTCGACGACGACCGGCAGCATCAGGGCAGCGACGCCGATGTTGTTCATGAACGCCGACAGGACGGCGCCGGTGACCATGATGACGATGATCATCGTGAACTCGCGCGTCCCGCCGAGTTTCATGACCTGGCGGCCGATGATGTCGGCGATGCCGGTCCTCGTCAGGCCCTCGCTGAGGATAAACATCGCCCAGACCGTGATGACGGCGCCATTGGAGAATCCGGCGAATGCCTGGTCGGCGTCGACGAGACCGGTCAGCGCCAGTGCGCCGAGCACCAGCAGCGCCACCAGGTCCATGCGAATGACTTCACTGATGAAGAGAACCAGCGAGACGCCAAGGATGATGAGGACAATGGCGATGTCGAGAGTCATTAACGCATTTATACAGGCTACACGGCGTGCCGAATAGGGCATGATGCAAAGCGATGGGAATCGATGACATTTATGAGCCGCGGCGGAGGCCGACAACACGGCGGCTCGATATCCGCGGCATCGACTACGCGCTCACCGAGTGGGGCGATGCGAACGCTCCTTTACTGGTCTATCTGCACGGCTTCGGCGACTGCGGCGCCACCTTCCAGTTCGTCGTTGACGAATTTTCGAGCGACTGGTTTGTCGTCGCGCCGGACTGGCGCGGGTTTGGTTCATCGGCGGTTACGACCCGGGCGTTCTGGTTTCCCGATTACCTGGCAGACCTCGACCACCTGCTGCAGCACTACAGCCCGGACGAACCCGTGCGACTCGTTGGGCACAGCATGGGCGGCAACGTTGCAGGCCTGTACGGGGGGGCGCGCCCCGACCGCGTCGCCGCGCTGGTCAATCTCGAGGGTTTCGGATTGCCTGAGGCCGACCCCGAGGACGCGCCGCGGCGTTACCACGACTGGCTCGAGAAGGGGCGCAGCCCGCAGGGTCACGTCGAGCGGCCGGGCTTCGAGGCGCTCACCGACGCCATTCTCCGGCGCAGCCCGCGGCTGACCCGGGACCGTGCGGGGTTCGTCGCACGCTGCTGGGCGGAAGAGCTGGCGGGCGGCCAGGTGCGGCTGCGTATGCACCCCGCCCACAAACTGCCGAACCCGGTGCTCTACCGCCGGGCCGAAGCCGAGGCCTGCTGGCGCGCGGTTATGGCCGAGGTGTTGCTGGTGGCGGGCCGCCGCAGCGACTTCCCCCCACCGCACGACCTGCCGTTCCCGCGTGCGCGCGCGGCCTGGGTCGAGGACTCCGGGCACATGCTGCATTTCGAGCAGCCGGCGGCGGTCGCCGGGCTGATCGATGATTTCCTTGTAAATTCATCCAGTACTGTATAAAAATACAGATCCGTTCGAGAGGAGATTGCGGTGCAGGTCGCCGAACGCCTGGATGATTACCTGGACATGCTGAACCCGGGTCAGCGCCGTGCCGCCGAGTACGGCCAGCAGCCGCAGGGCAGCCATTTCACGTCCGGGCCGCTGCTCGTGATCGCCGGCGCCGGCACGGGCAAGACAATGACGCTGGCGCACCGCGTCGCCCACCTGATCGTCCAGGGCGTGAGCCCCGAACGCATCCTGCTGCTGACATTCACGCGCCGCGCGGCCCAGGAGATGACGCGCCGGGTCGACGCCATCGTGCGTCGCGCACTCGACGGCAAGAACGCGCTGCCGGCAGGCGTCCTGCCGTGGTCCGGCACGTTCCACTCGGTCGCCAATCGCCTGCTGCGGCGTTTTGCCCCAAATCTCGGACTCGACCCGGGTTTCTCGGTGCTCGACCGTGGCGACGCAGCCGACCTGATCGACGTTACCCGGCACGATCTCGGACTGTCGAAGAAGTCACGCCGTTTCCCCAAGAAAGACACCTGCCTCGCAATCTACTCGCGACGCGTCAACACGCAGCTATCGCTCGAGGAAGTCCTGGCCGAGTCGTACCCGTGGTGCGCGGACTGGGAGCAGGAACTACGCGAACTGTTTCGCGGCTACGTGGCGCGCAAGCAGCATCACATGGCGCTCGACTACGACGACCTGCTGCTCTACTGGAATCATCTCGTCGCGGACGCCGAGCTCGGGGCGGAGATTGGTTCGTGGTTCGACCACGTGCTCGTCGACGAGTACCAGGACACCAATGTCGTGCAGGCGCAGATCCTGCGGGCGCTGAAGCCGGACGGTGAGGGCGTCACCGTGGTTGGCGACGACGCGCAGTCGATCTACTCATTCCGTGCGGCCGAGGTTGAGAACATCCTCGGTTTCCCGGATCAGTTCATGCCCACCGCCGAAGTGATCTCGCTCGAACAGAATTACCGGTCGACGCAGGAGATTCTCGATTCGGCGAACTGCCTGATCGCCGAGAGCGAGCGCCAGTACCGCAAGAACCTGTTCGCCGACAACAAGCGCGGCGCCAGGCCCGTGTACGTGACGGTCGAGGACGGCGATGCGGAAACCGAGTTCGTCGTGGAGTCGATCCTCGCCAACCGCGAGGCCGGGATGCGGTTGATGGACCAGGCCGTGCTGTTCCGGGGTTCGCATCACAGCGACCGGCTGGAACTCGAACTCGTGCGGCGCAACATCCCGTACGTGAAGTATGGCGGCCTCAAGTTCCTCGAAGCCGCGCATGTGAAGGACCTGCTTGCCGTGCTGAAGTGGGCGGACAATCCGCGCAACCGGATTGCAGCATTCCGGGTGCTCAAGCTGCTGCAGGGATTCGGTCCGTCCTGGGCCGCGCGTTGCTACGAGCAGCTCGAGGCGCGCGACTTTTTGTTCACGGCGTTACGCGACTTTCGACCGCCGCCCGCGTCGGCCGAGGACTGGCCGGCCTTTTGCGAACTCATGGCGGGGCTGGCGGCGCAGGAGGCTGCCGACGCAGGCTGGCAGGCGCAGTTGCCGCAGGTGCGTCGCTGGTATCGCCCGCATCTCGAGCGGCTGTACGACGGCGTCGACACCCGGGAGGCCGATCTCGAACAACTCGAACAAATCTCCGGACGTTATGCGACCCGCGAACGTTTCCTGACGGAACTTACGCTCGACCCGCCGAGCGCCGCCGGCGATCTGTCCGGCGATCCCCTGCTTGACGAGGATTACCTCGTGCTGTCGACCGTGCACTCGGCCAAAGGCCAGGAATGGGAAGCGGTGTTCCTGTTGAACGTCTCGGACGGCAGCTTCCCTTCCGAGTTCGCAACCGGCAAGCCGGCGCTCATCGAGGAAGAGCGCCGGTTGCTGTACGTGGCGATGACGCGGGCGAAACAGTCGCTGTCGCTCGTGGCCCCGCTGCGCTACCACGTCACGCAGCAGCGCCGTGACGGCGACAAGCATGTCTACGGTGCGCGCAGTCGCTTCGTCAGCGATGTCTTGCTCGCGACGATGCAGCGCGGGTTCCACGGCCGCGACGCGACCGGCGGCCAGCGGGCCGGCAGTCGCAGCGACAAGCGCATCGACGTGGCGTCGCGCATGCGGGACATGTGGTAAAAAAGAGGCGATGGCACACGCCACCGCCCCTGGTCACGAAACAAACAGCATAAGGGAAGTGTAGTTTGTGTCGTTGAACTCGAATCGTTGAGTTCATTGCTTAGATGCGTACCCGCAGAACTCCGTTGCAACCAAAAAGGAATAATGCGGTTGCATATGCCGAATCCGGAGTTTCCAATGCAATCATCCAGTCGCCACGAGGAACAGACATGAACGATACGGTACGCAGCCAGGTTTCCGACCAGGAGTGGGCGCTGCGGGTCGATCTCGCTGCCTGCTACAGGCTCATCGCGATGTACGGTTGGGACGATCTCGTGTTCACGCACATCTCGGCGCGGGTGCCGGGTCCCGATGAGCACTTCCTGATCAATGCATACGGCATGCTGTTCGAGGAGATCACTGCGAGCAGCCTGGTCAAAGTGGACCTGGCTGGCGACAAGGTGCTCGACTCACCGCATCCCGTGAATCCCGCCGGCTTCGTGATTCACAGCGCCGTGCACGAGGCCCGGCCGGATGTGGGCTGCGTGTTGCACACGCATACCCGGGCCGGCGTTGCGGTCTCTGCACAGGCAGACGGCCTGCTGCCGATTTCGCAGATATCGCTCTTTCCCTACGCGTCGCTCGGCTATCACGATTACGAGGGCGTTGCGCTCAACGACGACGAGAAACCGCGACTGGTGGCGGACCTGGGCGACAATAACGCGCTGATACTGCGCAACCATGGCCTGCTGACGACAGGTGCGACTATCGCAGACGCCTTCCTGAACATGTATGCGCTCGAGACCGCCTGCCAGACGCAGATCATGGCGCAGTCCTCGGGCGGTGAGCTCGTGATGGTGCCGCAGCCCATCGTCGACGGCATCCTCGCGCAGGCAGAGGTCGTGACCAAGGGCCTGATGGGCCAGCTGGCCTGGCCGGGACTGCTGCGCAAGCTCGATCGGCGTGATCCGTCGTACCGGGACTAGTCCCTAGGAAAGGAACATCGAATAAGCGGGGTTATCGCTCTCTTCCCAGTGGGGGTAGCCGAGATCGGCCAGGTGTGCCTCCAGCCTGGCGGTATCTGCTTCCGGCACGTCGATACCGGCGAGCACGCGGCCGTAATCGGACCCATGGTTGCGGTAATGGAACAGGCTGATGTTCCAGTCGGTGCCGATCGCGTCGAGAAAACCGAGCAGGGCGCCGGGCCGCTCCGGAAACTCGAACCGGAACAGGCGCTCGTTGGCGATACCGGGTGATCTGCCGCCGACCATGTGACGGACGTGCAGCTTGGCCATCTCGTTGTGGCTCAGATCTTCTACCAGGTAGCCCGCGTCGCGCAGCTTCGCGACGAGCTGCGCCTGTTCCTCTTCGCCGCCGGTCAGCTGGATCCCGACAAATATGTGGGCGACGCGCGAATCCGTGTAGCGGTAGTTGAACTCGGTCACCCCGCGGCGACCCAGCAGCGCGCAGAAGCGGCGGAAGCTGCCCGGCTCCTCCGGAATCTCAACGGCGAGCAGCATCTCGGTGTGTTCGCCGACGGCGGCGCGCTCGGCGATGTGCCGCAGCCGGTCGAAGTTGACGTTGGCGCCGCAATTGATCGTGACCAGCGACCGGCCGTGCAGGTCGTGCTCGGCCACGTATTTCTTGAGTCCCGCGACGCTGAGGCCGCCGGCGGGTTCGACGATCGACCGCGTGTCCTCGAAGATGTCGCGAATGGCGGCGCAGATTTCGTCGGTGTCTACCGTGACGAATTCATCCACCAGCTCCTTGCATAGCCGCAGCGTTTCGTCGCCGACGCGGCGCACGGCTACGCCGTCGGCGAATATGCCGACATGGTCGAGAACGACCGGCTTTCCGGCGGCGATCGAATCGCGCATGGCACAGGAGTCTTCGGGTTCGACGCCGATGACGCGGACGTCGGGACTGACCGCTTTGATCGCGGCGGCGATGCCGGCGATGAGGCCGCCGCCGCCGACCGGCACGAAGACGGCGTCGATGTCACCGCCTGATTGCTCCAGAATCTCCAGGCCGATGGTCCCCTGGCCGGCTATGACGTCGGGATCGTCGAACGGGTGTATGAAGTAGTAACCGTGCTCCCGCTCGAGTTCGCGTGCGCGGGCATAGGCGTCATCGTAGGTATCGCCGTGCAGCACGACGTTGCCGCCGAGAGCGCGGACCGCATCAACCTTGATCGACGGCGTCGTGACCGGCATCACGATGACCGCGTTGACGCCGCGCTGTCGGGCCGCGAGTGCAACACCCTGGGCGTGGTTGCCCGCGGAGCTGCAAATGACGCCGCGTTCCAGCGTTGCATCGTCGAGCGCAGCCAGCTTGTTGTAGGCGCCGCGCAATTTGAATGAGAAGACCGGCTGCAGGTCCTCACGCTTCAGCCACACCCGGTTATCGAGCCGGGCCGACAGGTTCCGGGCGCGCTCAAGCGGTGATTTTACGGCCACGTCGTAGACCGACGCGTCCTTGATTCGCTGCAGGTAGTCGAGTTCTTGCGCCATCCGTTCGATTGTGGCGAAGAGCGGGTATTCAGTCCACAATCATGGACTATGAATAGCTTACTCATTACCAATGCTCGCCTGGTTAACGAGGGCGAGATTCGCGACGCCGACGTCCTCGTTCGCGGCGATCGCATCGACAAGGTTGGCGCATCGATCAGCGCGCCGGAGGGCAGCGAAGTCATCGATGCGCAGGGCCGTTTCCTGATGCCGGGCATGATTGACGACCAGGTCCATTTTCGCGAGCCGGGCCTGACGACCAAGGGCGATCTCGCGACGGAGTCCGCGGCAGCGGTGGCCGGTGGCATCACAAGCTTCATGGATATGCCGAACGTTGATCCGCTTACGGTGACTCGCGAGGAGCTCGCGGCCAAGTACCGCCGGGCGGAGGGCCGTTGCTCCGCGAATTACGGCTTCTACCTCGGCGCCACGAACACCAATATCGAGGAAATCAAGGCGCTGGAGATCGGCGAGGCCTGCGGAATCAAGGTATTCATGGGGGCGTCGACCGGGGACATGCTTGTCGACGACCATGACGCGCTCGAGCTGATCTTCGAACACGCGCCGGTCATCGTCGACACGCACTGCGAAGACTCGCCGATGATCTGGGCGAACGAGGCGCAGGCGAAAGAGCAGTATGGCGACGACGTGCCGCTGACGGAGCACCCGAAAATCCGTTCCGCGGAGGCCTGCCTGAAGTCGTCTACCCTGGCGACCGACCTCGCGCGCAAGCACGATGCGTTGCTGCACGTCTTGCACCTGACGACCGCGATCGAGATGGACCTGTTCTCGCCCGTGCATCGCTCGGAGAAGCGCATCACGGCGGAGGTGTGCGTGCACCATCTCTGGTTTGACGAGTCGCGCTACGATGAGCTGGGTACGCGGATCAAGTGCAACCCGGCCATCAAGCGCGCCGCCGATCGCGAGGCGCTGCTGGCGGCGCTCAATGACGGGCGCATCGACATCATCGCCACGGACCATGCGCCGCACACGGCAGCCGAGAAGGACAATCCCTATTTCAAGGCGCCCGCCGGGCTGCCGCTGGTGCAGCATGCCGTGCAGGTCCTGTTCGACCTGGCGGCGCGGGGCAGCATTAGCCACGAGCTCATCGTGGACCGTGTCTGTCATGCTCCGGCGGATATTTTTGGCGTTGGCGAACGCGGCTACGTTCGCGAGGGGTACTTCGCCGACCTGCTTATCGTCGATCCGGAAAAGCCGATAACAGTCGCTGCGGACGACGTGCTCTACAAGTGCGGCTGGTCGCCTTTCGAAGGGCACACCTTCACGTCGACGATTGACACCACGATCGTGAACGGCGAAGTGGTGTGGAAAGACGGCGCGCTGACCGGGGCAATCGCCGGAAAACGCTTGGATTTTTCGCGCCCGCGTTAGGTTTAATTAACTGTTTACTTTCCATGTGATCCCGCTATGCTAGCGAGCAATTACGGGACGGGATCCAATGCCGGCCGGCGGAACAGGACCGGCGCCAAGCAGGAATGAAACCGACTGACACCTCCAACCCGGAGTACTTCCACAAAGTCGTCGACTGCCAGTGGGCGTGTCCCGCTCACACTGATGTTCCTGAATACATTCGCCTGATTGCCCAGGGCCGGTTCAGCGACGCCTACATCGAGAATCGCAAGTCCAACGTTTTTCCCGGCATTCTCGGGAGAGTCTGCGACCGCCCTTGTGAACCCGCATGCCGCCGCGGCCGGGTTGAGGAACGACCGGTTGCGATCTGCCGTCTCAAGCGAGTTGCATCTGACCACCGCGGTGACATTACCGATCGGCTGCCCAAACCTGCCGAGAAGAGTAACGGCAAAAAGGTCGCACTGATCGGCGCCGGCTGTGCGTCGCTGACGGTCGCCAACGACCTCGCGCCGCTCGGTTACGACATTACGATCTTCGAGGCGCTGGACACGACCGGCGGCCTGATGCGGACAAACATCCCGCAGTTCCGCCTGCCGCCAGAAGTGCTCGACGAAGAGATTGGCTACATCCTCGATCTCGGCGTCGATCTCAAGCTGAACCACCGTATCGAGAGCATGAAAGAACTTCTCGATGAGAATTACGACGCGGTCTTCGTCGGCACCGGCGCGCCCAAGGGCAAGAACCTCGAGATACCGGGCCGCTACGACAGCGACAACATTCATATTGGCATCGACTGGCTCGAGTCGGTTGCCTTCGAACATGTCGACAGCATCGGCGAGAACGTGCTGATCATCGGCGTCGGCAACACGGCCATGGACTGTTGCCGGACGTCGCTGCGGCTCGGCGCCAAAAGCGTAAAAGTCATGGCGCGCAAGCCGCGGGGCTTCTTCAAGGCATCTGACTGGGAACTCGAAGATGCCGAGGAAGAGAACGTCGATATCGTCGTCAATCACTCGCCCAAGGAATTCGTCATTGAGGACGGCAAGCTCGTCGGCATGACCTTCGAGCTGATGGAGTACAACATCGACGAGAACGGCCGCATCGATCGCGGCACGGTGATCGGCGAGGAGACCTTCCCCTGCGACGACGTCATCCTCGCGATCGGGCAGGACAACGCGTTCCCGTGGATCGAGCGTGACATCGGTATCGAGTTCAACGAATGGGACTGCCCGGTCGTCGATGAGCAGACGATGATGTGTTCGCACGACGGTATCTTCTTCGGCGGCGATTCGGCGTTCGGACCCAAGAACATCATCTGGGCAGTCGCGCACGGCCACGAGGCGGCAATCTCCATTCACAAGTACTGCTACGACGAAGACCTGACGGATCGGCTGCCGGTCGGCATCAACCTGTCGAGCCAGAAGATGGGCATGCACGAGTGGAGTTATTCGAACGACTACGACCCGTCGGCGCGGCGACTGATGCCGCACGTGGACCTCAAGGAGCGGTTCAAGAAGCTCGATATCGAGGTCGAGCTCGGATTCACGCCCGAACAGACTTTGCAGGAAGTCGAACGCTGCCTGAACTGCGACATCCAGACCGTGTTCGCGGCCAAGCTATGCATCGAGTGCGACGCGTGCATCGACATCTGTCCCGTCAATTGCCTCACGATCACTGCAAACGGCGACGAGGCCGACCTGCGTACGCGCCTGTCGGCGCCAGCGCAGAACCTGGAACAGGCCCTGTACGTGTCCGAAGACCTGCCACAAACCGGCCGCGTGATGGTCAAAGATGAGGATCTGTGTGTCCACTGCGGCCTCTGCGCGGAGCGCTGCCCGACCGGGGCGTGGGACATGCAGAAATCGACCGTGCTGATCCCGTATGCGCAAGACGAAGCGGCGGACGATCAGACTCGGGAAGCGCCAGCGGCATAGCAAGGACGGCAACGTGGGTTCAGTCAACGACCTCGTCATCAAGATCGCAACCGTCAACGGCACGGGATCGGCCAGCGCAAACGGCTTGCTGATGAAGTCCATCTTTCGCATGGGCATCCCCGTCGTCGGCAAGAACTACTTCCCATCCAACATCCAGGGCCTGCCCACGTGGTACGAGATTCGTGTGACGGGCGACGGTTACCAGGCTCGCGCCGATCGCGTCGACCTGATGATCGCGATGAACGCGCAGACCTACGCGCGCGATCTCGCGGACGTCGCGCCGGGCGGGTGGCTGATCTACGACTCCACGTGGCCGCGCAGCAACCTGCTCGATCGGGATGATGTGACTGTGCTCGGCATCCCGTTGTCGAAGATGTGCAACGAGAACTTCGATGGCGCCCGAGCCCGCATCCTGATGAAGAACATCGCCTACGTCGGCGCCGTGGCCGCCCTGCTCGAGATCGATCTCGACACGATCACGACGCTGCTCGAGGAGACGTTCGCGTCCAAGCCGCACCTGGTTGACTCGAACATGAAGGCGATCCGGCTGGGCCACGATTACGCTACGGAGAATTTCGTTTGCCCGCTGCCGAAGAAGGTGGCGCCCCTGGACAAGACCAAGGGACACATCGTCATCGACGGCAATACGGCGGCCGGCCTCGGTTGCATGTATGCGGGCGCGACCGTTGGCGCGTGGTACCCGATTACGCCGTCGACGTCACTGATGGACGCGTTCCGCTCGTTCTGCCAGAAATACCGGGAGGACGACGAGACCGGCAAGCGCACCTACTGCATCATCCAGGCCGAGGACGAGCTGGCGGCCATCGGCATGGTGCTCGGTGCGACCTGGAACGGCGCGCGCGCGTTCACACCGACGAGCGGCCCCGGCATCTCCCTGATGAGCGAGTTCATCGGTTTCGCCTACTACGCCGAACTGCCGGCCGTCATCTTCAACGTCCAGCGCTGCGGCCCTTCAACCGGCATGCCGACGCGCACGCAGCAGTCCGACATCCTGAGCTGCGCCTACGCTTCGCATGGCGATACCAAGCACGTCCTGCTGTTCCCGAATGATCCGGGCGAGTGCTTCACGATGGCGCAGGACGCGTTCGACCTGGCGGAGCGCCTGCAGACACCCGTGATGATGTTGTCCGACCTGGACATCGGCATGAACGACTGGATGGTGCCCGACTTCGATATCGACGAGAACAAGGCGCCCGACCGGGGCAAGGTGCTCGGCGCCGCAGAGCTCGAGGAGATGGAGAACTTCTACCGCTACCTCGACGTGGATGGCGACGGCATCCCGTACCGCACGTTGCCGGGGACGCATCCCAAGGGCTCGTACTTCACGCGTGGCTCCGGGCACTCCAAGTACGGCGGCTACACCGAGGATGGCGACGAGTACCAGGAGGTGGTCGACCGGCTGCTGGTGAAATGGGAGACCGCGAGATCGCTGGTGCCCGAGCCCGAGATTCGTTATTCGAAGTTCAACAAGGCCGCGATCCTGAGCGTGGGCGGCTCGGATGGCGCCTGCAAGGAGGCGCTCGACCGGCTGGAGGCCGAGAAGGTGGCGCTGAACTATTGCCGCGTGCGGGCATTCCCGTTCAGTGATGCGGTCAGGGAGTTCATTGCCAATCACGACGTCGTTTATGTCGTCGAGCAGAACCGTGACGCGCAGCTGCGGACCCTGCTGATGCTCGACTCGGAAGCCGATCCTGCCAAGCTTGTACCGCTGCTGCATTACAACGGTATGCCGCTCAACGCGGGATTCGTCGTCAAGCGTGTGCTCGAGGAACGGGCCAAAGGACAGGCGGCATGAGTTATATCTCCAAACCCAAGGTTGCCCACCCGGGCATTCCGCGCAACAAGCTCGGCCTGACCGTTCGCGATTACGAGGGCGTCATCTCGACCCTGTGCGCTGGTTGCGGCCACGATTCGGTAACCGCCGCGATCGTCCAGGCCGTGTTCGAACTCAACGTCGAGCCGCACATGCTGGCCAAGATGAGCGGCATTGGCTGCTCGTCGAAGACTCCGGCCTACTTCGTCAGCCAGTCGCATGGATTCAATTCCGTGCACGGCCGCATGCCGTCGGTGACGACCGGCGCCAACGCGGCGAACCGCAAGCTAACCTACATCGGCGTATCCGGCGACGGCGACTCGCTGTCGATCGGAGCCGGGCAGTTCGTGCACGCGATCCGGCGCAACCTGAACATGTGCTACATCATCGAGAACAACGGCGTGTACGGCCTGACAAAGGGCCAGTTCTCGGCGTCGGCGGATATCGGCAGCAAGCCAAAGAAAGGCCTGCCCAACCAGCAGGAACCGATCGACCCGGTCAGCACGGCATTGTCCCTCGGCGCGACTTACATCGCGCGCAGCTTCTCGGGCGACAAAGAGCAGCTCGTGCCCCTGATCCAGGGAGCGCTGTCGCACGACGGTTTTGCGCTCGTGGATGTCATCAGTCCGTGCGTGACGTTCAACGACCACGAAGGCTCGACCAAGAGCTATGCCCACACGCGGGAGTTCTACCACCACGTCGTTGACGCTGACTACATTGCGCCCGCCGAAGAAATCAAAACGCAGTATGACAAGGGTGCCGCAATGCCGGTCGAGTTGCACGACGGCAGCAAGATCATCCTGCGCAAGATCGACGACGAGTATGATCCGACAAGCCGCGCAGCGGCGTTCAAGTACCTGCGCGAGCGTTTCAACGCCGGCGAGATCATCACGGGTCTCCTGTACATCGATGATTCCCGCAAGGAAATGCACGACCTGATGGGCAACATCGATACGCCGCTCGCGCAATACCCGCTCGAGAAGCTGCACCCGGGCAAGGCCGAGCTCAAGAAAATCCTGGCCCGCTACCGCTAAGCATCGACGTGACGACGAGCCGCCGCGACATCATCAAGGCGGGCGCCCTCGGCGCCGCGGCGCTGTCGTCGGGCGTGCTCGGACTGTCGGCGCCGGCGCTCGCGAACACCGGAAGCAGATCGCTCGAGATCCTGGTCCTGGGCGGCACCGGCTTTATCGGCCCGCATATGGTGCGCGAAGCGCTGCGGCGCGGTCACAGCGTCACCCTGTTCAATCGGGGCCGTACCAACAACACGCTGTTCCCGGACCTCGAAACGATAAAGGGCGACCGCGACAACGGGCTGGATGGCCTGCAGGGGCGGCAGTGGGACGTCGTCATCGACAACTCCGGCTACGTGCCCCGGCACGTGCGTGACTCGGCCAAGCTGCTTGCGCCCAAGGTATCCCATTACCTGTTCGTATCGACGGTGTCGGTCTACGCGAGCTTCACGTCGGATATCGAAGAAGACTCGCCGTTGGCGACAATCGCGGATGAGACGGTCGAGCAAGTCACCAACGAGACTTACGGCGCGCTCAAAGCCCTGTGCGAGCAGGCGGTCACTGAGGAGATGGGCGCCGAGCGCACCACCGTGTTGCGGCCGACTTATATTTGCGGCCCGGGGGACCGTACCGATCGCTTCACGTGGTGGCCGGTACGAACAGCGCGCGGCGGCGAGATGCTGTGGCCCGGGCAGCCTGATGACCACATCCAGATCATCGACGTCCGCGATTTCGGCAATTTCACCGTTGACTGCGTCGAGAACAGGACCGCCGGCACGTTCAACACGGCGACGCCGGAACGCGGCTACACGATGGGCGAGCTGCTGGCCGACTGCCAGGCCGTGACCGCCACCGAGGTCGACGACCTCTGGGTCGACGAGGCGTTCGCGCTCGACGCGAGCCGGAATTCGCCGGCGAGGAATCACGGCGCGTTCCCGGTGTGGCACCCGCAGCGCGGGCCAGACGCGATGCCGGCGCAGGTGATCTCCGCGGCGGCGCGCAGCGCGGGCATGCACAACCGGCCAGTGCGCGAGACCGCGCGCGATCTGCTGACCTGGTGGGCAACCTTACCCAACGAGCGCACGTCGAAATTGCAGGCAGGGCTCCCGGCAGATTACGAGGCGGAGCTCATTGCACGCTGGAAAGAGCGTCAGGGTTGAGAAAATACCCAGCGTTCGATCGGTCGATTCAGGTGTATGCTGAGCGGCTGGTAATGACTGCTGTTTCAACCGGTCGACGCAACACATTGCTCAAATCGCTCCGCCGGCGTTTCAAATTCTAACGTTTCTCTGGGTCGTTCGTTAAGTTGTCGTGCAACCGCATTGAGTCGATTCTGGTGTACGTCCGATAGATCCATGCCTTTCGGGAAGTACTGCCGCAATAGGCCGTTGATCTGTTCGTTGGATCCGCGCTGCCAAGGATGCTGGGGGTCACAGAAGTACACCTTGACGTCGGTGGCCAGGGAGAAGCGCTGATGATCAGCCATCTCCTTACCTCGATCCCAAGTCAGTGACTTGTACAGCTCTCTGGGCAGCTTGTGAGCATGCTTGATGAGCGCATTGATGACGGTCTTGGTGTCCTTGCTGTTGACCCGGACCAGCATGCAATAGCGCGAGTGACGCTCCACCAGGGTGGCGATCTGGCTGTTGTTACTGCCGAACAGCAAGTCACCCTCCCAGTGACCCGGCACCGCCCGGTCCTCCACCTCGGCAGGCCGCTCACGGATCGACACCGCACCAACGATGCGGCCATGGTCGGGTGTCTTCTGAGTGTGATGCCGAGATCGACGCATGCTGCGACGGCGCCGAAGGTGCTGCACAAGCTCCTTCTTCAAGGCGCCACGGGCCTGGATAAACAGCGTCTTATAGATCGTCTCGTGTGACACCCGACAGCTCTCGTCGTGGGGATGCTCGCGCTTTAGCCGACCAGCAATCTGCCAGGGTGACCAGCGTTGCCGCAGCAACCTGGCCACGGTCCTTGCCAGCGGGCGGTTCAGTGCCAGTTTACAGGGCTTGGGGCGCCTCGCCCGGTCCCACGCTGCCCGGTCTGCGGCATGTGCCCGATAACGGCGGCGTCCGCCGTTGCGCCTCAGCTCTCGGCTGACGGTCGACGGCGCTCGCCCCAGCGCCGAGGCAATCGCCCGGAGTGAATGCCCAGCTGACAAACCACGAGATATCTCTTCGCGTTCGGCCAACGTCAACGACAATCGTGATCGTCTGCGTGGTAAAGGCCGGATGCCGCCGCTGCGACTCAGTATCCCCTGGATCGAGGAATGACTGCGTCCAAAGTGCCTGGCTATCGAGTGTAGTGACTCGCCTTTCTGCCAGCGATCCCACATCAACGCCTTGTCTTTCTCGGTGTAATAAATCCTGGTTGGATATCCCATCTTCAACACCTCCTTCTCTATACTTAGAGATTAGGTGTTGCGCTCACCGATTGAATGCGCAACCCAAAGCGGACGCTGACGAAAATGGCGCGAACGTCGTTAATTCTTATGCCGACAGTATTGCTGCTCGGTTGTTCTACTGCATTGACCTTGGAAGGTTCCAATGTGCAAATAGTGGATGACAAGTCGAGCTGTGAGTTTCTTGGGACGGTAACTGGCTTCCAAACGGGTGGTGGCTCCATGGATCGTAATACCGATAGCGCCATGAACGACTTGCGTAACGAAGCCGCACAAATGGGTGCTAATGCGATAAAAATGATTGACGTCGATGTGGTTCCTCAGGGGACCACAGCACTCGGAGAGGCGCTTATCTGCACCTTCGAATAGGTTCGACTGCTTGTGGCCGATAGCAGCCCTTGGGCCGTCGATACCATCAGCGACTGGTGATCACGCTTTGCAGACGGCCGAGACTCTGACGAAGCGTGCTTTTCCTGCGATCCACAGCATCTCTGGCAATGGCCGTCCTCTCTCTATCCAGTTGTGGCTCTCCGGATATCGTTGGAGAGCGCGAATAATTCGAGAGGCAAGAGGCTGCTACGTTCTTTGCACAAGAGAGAGACTTGGGCGAATTGCACTCTTGGCTGGCGCGGCACATTCCTGCAGTATGCCGGGTTTCGCCCAACATTCAGGAGTGTCTCCATGCGCAAGCTCGCCGTTCTCGCCTGCCTGCTGTTACCCGCCCAGGCGACGTTGGCCCAGGACCAGGGCCGCGAAGTTGCCGGCCCTCGCGCCGTGCTGGAATACAGAGACCGCCCTCCTGCAGAGAACCGACACCTCGAAGAACGTCTCGATACGCTGCTGCCAGCCCTGATGGACGAAACCAATCTCGACATGTGGCTCGTGCTCAATCGCGAGTATGCCGAGGATCCGATCTACTTCTCCCTGGTGCCGCAGCCGACGAGCGCAGCGCGCCGCACAACGATGCTTGTGTTTCACCGCACCGGCGACGGTGTCGATCGCCTGACCGTGAACCGCTATCCGCTCGGCGGTCCGTATGAAACAGCCTGGGAAGGCGGCGATCTCGATGCGCAATGGCAGGCGCTGGGCGAGCTCATTGCTTCCCACGACCCGAAGCGCATCGGTATCAACGTGTCGCGCCACTGGCCGGTCGCGGATGGCCTCACGCACGCGCTGCATCAACGTTTGCTCGAGGTGTTGCCCGAAGACTACGGAGATCGCCTGGTGCCTGCGGAAGACCTCGTCGTGCGGTGGGCGGAGACGCGCACGCAGAATGAGATGGAAACCTATGCACACACGGTGAGCCTCGCACGCAAGGTTGTTGCAGAGGCGTTTTCCAGTCGCGTCATCACACCCGGTGTGACCACGACCGATGACGTCGCCTGGTACCTGCGGCAACGCTTCGCGGATCTCAACTTGCCTGTGTGGTTTATGCCCTATGTTAACGCGCAACGTTTTGGGCAGACCTGTGACGATGACACCGCGTTCTGCGGCGAGAGCGGCATCATCGAGGCCGGCGACGTCATTCACACCGACGTGGGTATTTGCTACCTGCGCTTGTGTACGGACACCCAGGAAATGGGCTATGTGCCGAGACTCGGTGAGACCGAAGTTCCGCAAGGCATTGTCGACGCACTCAAGGTGGGCAACCGCTGGCAGGACCTGCTAACCAACGAGTTCGTCACCGGCCGCACGGGCAACGAAATCACGGCGGCGACGCGTGCCGAGTGCGCCAAAGAGAACATCGACTGCAGTGTGTACACCCATCCGATCGGTTTCTTCGGGCATGCACCCGGCCCGACGATCGGCATGTGGGACGATCAGGACGGTACGCCGGTGCAGGGCGACTGGCCGCTTCACGCGAACACGTGCTACGCGATCGAAGGCAATGTCAAAGCCCCCGTGCCCGAATGGAACGGCCAGCTGGTGCAGATCAAACTCGAGCAAAGCGCCTGTTTCGACGGTGAGACCGTGCACTACCTTGCGGGCCGGCAGATCCGCTGGCATGTCGTGCGCTAGTTCCAGATGCGCTTCCACCATGGTTCATCGGGCTCGAAGGCCGACGCGTCGAGGTAGTCGATCTTCGCGCGTATCTCGTCGATATCCCAGCCCGTGAGATTGGCCAGCGTCTCGGCTTCGCGGTTCTGCCGCGTCCTGACCTGGGCAAGGTACTCCGAGGCGTCACACGTCAGTTCGCCGCGGAACGGGTGCTGGATCACGTAACGGCCCTGGAAGTTCTGGCGGTCGCCGGTCTCCTGGAATACGAGGTCCTCGGGGAAGTGGTCCTGGTCGTAACGCACGTGCAGCCGCGTAACGAAGACATCCTGCGCAAGGGCCTTGCTGCCCTGACGGCCCGGCGAGCGGTCGACCCAGAACACGCCGAGCCGGCGCAGCTCGTCCGCGCTCAGCGGATCGGCCGCGCATGGGTCGCACCAGTTCATGTCCCAGGCGTATTCGAGGAACACGCCGCGCTCGTTCTCGCGGACCGTTTGCGTCGCGAACAGGTCGCGGTAGAAGTCGGAAAATTCCTCCTGCACGAACTCGGGCACCTGGACATTGCTGGGTAATTTCACGGTGCGGTAGTTGGTTGTCTCGATGCGGCCCGTGCGCGTCAGGCCGTAGACAAAGAGCTCCTGCTTGCCTCTGGCGTTGAGCGTGCCGAGACGAATCGGCAGCATGAACTTGTTGCTCTCGTAGGCGACCTGGATCGGCCGCAGGTAGGAGTAGCCGAGCTTCGACTGCTCCTCGAGGTTGACCTTGGCCACGAAGAAACGCATGTCCTGCTTGAGGTAGCTCTCCACGACCGGCTCGGCGCCGTCCGGGATGCGGTAGTCGTTCTCCTTGAGCCACTGGATCAAGCCGTCGCTCTGGTCGGCGGACAGGATCAGGATGTCGTACTCGCCGACCGTGTAGCTGGCCTCGATGGTCACGCCCAGTGAGTTTTTCCTGGCGCTGCTCGGTGCGTCGCTGGCCATCATCCGATTGCCTGTAACCGTGATCTCTTCGAGCTGGGGCCTGCAGGGGTCGGGGTCGTGGTACTCGACGAGCCGCGGCGAGGTATAGGCGTCGAGGTGTTCCACGAGTGCGCGGTCCGCCACGTTGATCTGTTCCCGCTCGATGAACGTCGGCACCGGGATGACAACGGCAAAGTCCTTGACGTCGCCCTTGAAGTCGTTGGCCATAGTCATCACGGTGCGGTCGCCGTCGCGCACGAGCACAACCTGTGATGCCTCGTTGAACAGGCTCGTGTCGGCCCGCGCGACGTAGAAGCCGCAAAACGCCTGGGCGGTCGTGCTGATGACGATTGTCAGCGCGGCCGCGGCCGCGGTGATCAGGATTCTCATGAGTACACTCCTTTGACTGGTGCGGCCGAGCCTGCGGCCGGTTGTTGCCACCGGTAGCTCCGGCCACGGAAGAGAAAGTCGATCAGCGGCACGACCGGCGCACAGATGATCAACGCGAGAATGGGTGCATTGGGTTCGTACAGAACGAACTGGATGACATAGGCGACGGACGCGACGAGCGACCCGTACAGGACGCGCCCGATGCGAGCGTCCGGGCTCGTCTTCGGGTCCGAAATCATGAAGAAGGCAAAGATTAGCAACGCGCCGTTCTGCACCTGGTGCAGCGGAATGGCCAGCGGGTCGCCGAGCCACAGCGCGCGGGCAAACAGCAGGCCCGCGTACCCCGCGATGAACGCGAGCGTCGTCTCGGCCCGGCGCGCCCGGGTCAGCACCAGCATGCCGAGGCAAGCCAGCGCGAGTGCGCCAATGGTTGCGCTGCCCCACTGGCCCGACGATATCCAGGCACGGTCGCTAAGCAGCATCAGCGAGACGAGGGCGACGTTGGCCGGGTTGAAAATGTGCTTGCCGCGCACGCGCACGAGAAACTTGCTGCCGATCGCGATGACAGCGGCGAGCATGGCGAGCGTAATGACGTCGGTCCGCAATAACAGCGTCAGCGAATAGGACGAGATCAGCGCGCTCAGCGGGTCGTAGGGAATTCGGGCGATGAGGCGCGATGCAAGGAACTGCGTTACCTGGGCCATCGCGAAGATCGCAACGGCGTTCTGCCAGTAAATGCCGAAGTCGAGGATGAGCACGCCGAAGCCGAGCAATACGCTGAGCACGAACACCTGGTACCAGCGCGGGTCGCGAATGGCTGCGAACATTTTTGTTGCGATGCCCATGCCCGATGTTAACGCGCCGGGCAGCGCAGCGGGGTTAAGCGATCAGCTGCTGCGGACCAGCTCCCGCATCGCGGCCGCGTTGCTGCTGTCCGGGAACACGGCGCTTTCGAGCCACGAATCCGACAGCGCCAGGTGATCGGCCAGCACGCCCTTGAAGACGCTGCGCAGGTCGGATGTCGGCTGCAGGTCGCGGCCCTGGTAGAGGTCGCTGCTGCGCAGTCCGGGCCAGTCGGCCAGCACGCGACCGCCGGCAACGGCGCCGCCGACGAGGATCGCCGCCGATGCCGTCCCGTGATCGGTGCCGCGCGTGCCGTTCACGGCAACGGTCCTGCCGAATTCCGTGACGATGGCGACGACGGTCTTCGACCAGCTATCGCCCAGCTCCTGGCGCAGCGTTTTGAGCCCGTTGTCGAGGCCCTCCAGGCGATTGGCCAGTGCGCCAGCGGTCGTTCCCTGGTTTGCATGCGTGTCCCAGCCGCCGGCCTCGAGGACCGCGATCCTCGGGCCATCGTCGGCCGTCAGGAATCGCGCTGTAGCGCTCGCCATGGTCTGTAGCTGCTGCGCCTCGTTACCGCGGGAGTTCATGCCGGCCATTTCGTCATCGGCTGCGGCGATCGCCTGGGCATCGAGCGCCTGCACGAGGCGCGTTGCAAAAAATTCGTCGTCGGCGTACAGATCCTGCAGCCGCCGGATTGTGCTTTCTTCCGCGTCGGGCAGGGCCGACGGCGCCCAGCTCGTGACGGAGTTGGCGCCGCGCAGGACGAGCGGGGTGTTCTGCGCCATCGCAATTGCGACCTCGTTGCCGAGCGAACCGCCGAGAGGCGCCAGCGCGCGGTTCAGCCACCCGTCGCGCAGCGTGCCGACGCCGGCCGCGCCGTTCTCGAGCACGTCCTGGCCGTCGAAATGCGAGCGCTCGCGGTAGGGGCTGGCGACGGCGTGCACGACCAGGGCCTGTTGCTTGCGGTACTGGTCATGGATGTCAGCCAGCGCAGGGTGTAGTCCGAACAGGCCGTCCAGCTTGTTGATTTCGCCGGGAGAGAACGCGAGTTCACCACGCAGTTTCGCGTAGTTGCCGTCGCCGAACGGAGGCGCGATCGCCAGGCCGTCGGCCGCTCCCCGCAGGATGACGAGCACGAAACGCGCATCAGTATCGGCTTTTGCCAGCGCCAGGCCGGGAATACTGCCGGCGACTAGTCCTGCACCAGATAACTTGAGAATGTCTCTTCGGCTGAGCATGACTACCTCCGCTGGAAATCGGGCGACGCGAGCAATAGCGTCATGCCCTGAACATTGCTCTCGGCCCGGCTAATCGCCTTGCGAGAAGCGGCGCTGAACGCAGGCCCGAGCACCGCGTCACCGAGGTCGACCGGGTTGGCCCGCGACCCGACGAACCGGGCCACGGTGTTGGACCACTCAATGCGTTTGTAAAGCGCATCCGCGCCGCCCCAGTGCGCTGCCGTGTCGGGCCAGCCGGCCGGGCTGCCGGGCCGGAACGGGGCCTGGCCCATCAGGTCGAGGGCGCCGATGATGAAGCGGGTATCGTCCGGCACGTGATCGAATGCCCGTAGCGTCGAAATCACGAAATCGTGCGGCGACTTGTACTTGCTGTGGACGAACGCCCATGACGGGTCGGCGTTCACCAGCGCCTCGTAGACCGGCGCGAGTTCGCCGCCCTGTTCGAGATAGGTCGCGGCGAGTTCGTCGACGAGTTCGGGCGGCGGTTCGTCGGCGACGAAGTGCGTAGCGAGCTTGGTCGCGAGGAATCTCGCGGTCGACGGGTGCAATGCCAGGTCGCGCAGCACCGCCTCACCCTGGTTGATGCCGGACTGCGGGTAACGCTTGCCGAGTACCCGGTGGTCGCCGGGCTCGTGGATCATCTCCCGAAACTCGAACTTGCCCGGCGTGCCCTCGGCAAAGCGGCCGTTCTCGGCCGCACCGCCTACCGACCAGCCCGTGATCACCCGGGCGAAGCTGGTTACGTCGTCCTGGGTGTAGCCGCCGTCGACGCCGAGCGTATGCAGCTCGAGTATTTCGCGAGCGAGATTCTCGTTAAGCCCGATGTTGCGATCCCGGCCGAACCGATTGGCGCGCCGTCCCAGCGTCGAGTTGGGACCAATTGAACGCTGGTTGTCCAGGTAGGTGATCATCGCCGGGTGCTGTTCGCAGGCGATCAGCAGGTCGGCGAAGTTGCCGCTGACATTCGGCCGGACGGCTTCGTTCTCGTACAGGCCGGCGACGGCCGGCATCGGCTGCTTGTCGGCGGAGACGGCGAAGTGGTTGGACCAGAAATGCACGAGGCGCTCGTAGAACGGATGGTCCGTAGCGGCGGCCGAGCGGTAGCGCGCGTTGGCCTGCTCGATATAGTGGCGACGAACAACGCGTCCGTACTGCTGGACGATGTCCGGCGCGGGCTCCTCGTCGGCGAGGTCGCGCATCGCGCGCTGCTCGAGGCGCAGGTCGCGAATCTCGACCAGCACGTCCGCCGAGTCCGGGAGGGCGCGAACGTCGGCCGGCAACCGGGACGGCCCCTGCAGCTGGTCCAGCAGCCAGGCTTGCGGGTTCCTGTCGATGCGTTCGAGCTCACCGGGCTTTGCCCCGAGCCCGAAGCGATTGGCGGCGATCGCCGATTCAGACTTCATGTGCCGGTTCCTTTTGGCCATGCCTCCAGTTTTTAACGAGGCTACGGGATATTGGTTGACCGGCGGCGCCGCGCATATGACCGGCTGGAGTCGAATTACGCCGAGAATCGTCTAAAATCGGAGGAATACGCCATAAAAATCAATCAGTTAAAATTTTGCATCCAATCGCTCAACACGGTGCATCTACCCGGTGAGACCTGCTTTTGAGCAGTAGAACTGAAGGGAGTAATCAAAGTGGAAGGAGTATGGGTACCAATCGCAATGTTTGCGGCGCTGGCCATTATCTTGAGTTTCTTTTTCTGGTTTCGTTATCGGGCCCGGAGCGAGATGCAGCAGACAATTCGCGCTGCGATCGACAAGGGACAGGAACTGACGCCGGAGCTCGTTGAGAGTCTCGGCAAGCCGGCAACGCCATCGAAAGACAAGGATCTGCGCTACTCGCTGATCTGGTTCGCAATAGCCATCAGTTTCAGTGTGTTTGGTGCTGCGATCGGCGCGGCAGAGGCCGAAGAGGAGGTCTTCCTGATAATGACCGGTATCGCTGCATTCCCGTTCATGCTGGGGCTGGCTTACCTGATCATGTGGAAGTTCACGGAGCGGGCGCAATAGCACAACCGGCTACAGCTCGCGACGATCAGTACCTCGTCGCCCTTGCGGTCGCGTCCCAGGACACGGCCGCCTTCGGGGAACTGATCCGGCGCCACCAGTCACAGGTCCGGAACTTCCTGCGCAAGCTCGCGGCCGATCCTGTTGAAGCAGACGATCTGTCACAGGAAGCGTTCTTACATGCTTGGGACAAGCTGCAGACCTACTCAGGAAGAGGCTCGTTTATCGGCTGGTTGTTGAAAGTCGCGTATACCACCTTCCTGCAGGCGAAGCGGAAGTCGAAGCGATACGCGGAAGTGCTCGACGAAGCCGGTCATGTCGCCGACATGGAGTCCAGGAGTTACACTGAAGATTCACAGGAGGTTTCTGATCTGGACAAGCTGCTCGCGGTACTGAGCCAGGAAGAACGCGCAATCATGGTTATGTCGTACGCATGCGGTTTGTCACACCGCGAAATTGGCGACGCAACCGGGCTTCCGGTAGGCACGGTCAAGTCGATCATATTTCGTGGCAAGGAAAAGATCAGGACTAGTTTTGACATCAAAGATCATCAACATGGCTGAGAAACTCAGGGACGCGGAAGACCGGATGCTCGAGTCGCTGTTCGCCTCGGAGCCGATCGCGGATGATGGATTCAGCCAGCGCGTCGTCAGGCGTATCCGCCGGCGCATCTGGATTCGCCGTCTCGCGCTGCCGGTTGCGATGGTTGTCGGCGGCGCCATCGCGATCAAGCCTGCTTCGCAAATCTTGGTGGCGGCGTCCAAGCTGCTGACCGTCGTGCCGCAGGACGTTGTCGTCAAGCCGGCCGAGTGGTTGCCGCAGGTGCAGGGTATCGCCATCAGCGGTTCGCTGGTACAGATGGCGATCTACGGCACGGTGCTGCTCGGCGTCGGTCTTCTCGGCGCGAGAGCGCTGACCGATTAAAGCGAGACACATTACGTTGTCACGCCTGTAAGCCTCGGTTACATTGCGTGCATGAGTCTCCGCGACCAGGTCGAAAAATTGTTGCCCAACTGGGAACGCTGGTATCCCAGCTTGTTTGATGCTGCCAGTGACCTCGGCCTCATCAAGGCAGAAGTCTGCGATCCGGGCTCGCTACTGCTGACGCGCCGCCACCAGAAGATTCGCCAGCGGGCCGAAGACGCGCACCGCGAAAAGTGGGGCGGCAAACCGAATGAATGAACCTGCCCCGGCGAGGGCCGGTATCGATATTGACCTGATCCGTGCCCAGTTTCCGTCGCTGGCGGAAACGGACGACGGCCGCCCGCGGATTTACCTGGACAATCCGGCCGGCACGCAGGTGCCGCAGGTCGTGGCCGACCGCATGTCGGACTGCCTGCTGCATCGCAGCGCCAACATCGGCGGGTATTTCAGGACATCGGAGCTGGCAGGCGAGGTCGCCGACGAGGCGCGCCGCGCGATGGCCGACTTCCTTAATGCGCCATCCACTGACGAGATCATCTTCGGCCAGAATATGACGGCGCTGACGCTACACTTTGCGCGCTCGATCGGGAAACTGTTCGAGCCCGGCGACGAGATCGTGCTGTCACGCATGGATCACGACGCCAACGTCGAGCCCTGGAAGCTCATGGCGCGCGATTTCGGGCTGAAGGTTCGCTACCTGTCGTTTGACACCAGCGCATTCGAGTTCGACCTTGCCGAGCTGGACGAGCTGCTCACCGACCGCACGCGCCTTGTGTGCGTCGGTGGCGCCAGCAACCTGACTGGCACAATCAACGACGTGAAGTCGATCTGCGCCAAAGCGCGTGCGGCCGGCGCCTGGAGTTTCATCGATGCGGTGCAGTCGGCGCCGCATATCGTGAGCGACGTGCAGGACTTCGGCTGCGACTTCTTCGTGAGTTCGGCGTACAAGTTCTTTGGCCCACACCAGGGCATCCTCTGGGGTCGCCGCGAGGTGCTGGAACAGCTCGAACCCTACAAGGTTCGCCCGGCGCCCGATACGCTGCCATGGTGCTTCGAGCCCGGCACGCAGAGCCACGAGGGCATGGCCGGCACGGCCGCTGCCGTCGATTATTTCGCGTGGATCGGCACCGAGATGGCCGGGGCGAAAGGGACGCGACGGGACGCGATCTGCGGCGCGCTGGACCTGTTGTTCGACTATGAGCGCGAGCTCGCCGACAAGCTGGTCGCGGGCCTGATGAACATCGACGGCGTTCGCATTCTCGGCATCACCGACGAGGCGGCCATGTCGCGACGCGTACCGACCGTCTCGTTCGTTCACGACCGACACCGCCCGTCGAGCATTGCCAGGGCGCTGGCGGAGCGCAACATTTTCGCCTGGAGCGGCCACAACTACGCGCTCGAACTGGCGCGCGTCCTCGACATCGAGAAGACCGGCGGCGGCGTGCGCATCGGCCCCGTGCACTACAACACGCTGGAAGAGATCGACCTGCTGCTTGATGCGCTGCAACAGATACTCTCCTGACTATTCACGACGTTTAAACCCCTATCACGGCCCCGGTGGTCTATACTCCAAACATCCGGCGCAAAGTCGGTTGGCCAAAATTTAATAAAAACAAGGGGTTAGCAATGAAAGTAGTTCGTATAACGGCTGCATCGGCAGCCTTAATGTTGCTCGTGGGCTCTGGTTCGGTGATCGCCGACGGCCATGAAGAGTATTCGGACGACAACATCATCCCGGTCGAAATCTTCGCCTGCAGCTTCGAAGAGGGCATGGGTCCCGATGACCTCAACGCCGTCACGGCAAAGTGGAATGAATGGATGGATGACGAGGAAGTAACCACGTACTTCGCCGCGCACCTGTATCCGGCCTTCTCCACTGAGCTTCCCTTCGATGTCGGCTGGATCGGCGGCTGGTCAGACGGCAATGCCATGGGATCCGGCACGGACATGTGGATGGGCGAGGGCGGTGAGCTGGGCGCCGAGTTCGACGCGGTCCTGGACTGCCCGAGCCACGTATTGTTCGCAACGATGAACATGCGGGAACCCAAAGACAGCGATGATGACGATGACGACAATTTCGTGCTGATGTTCTCCAACTGTTCAATGAACGAAGGAACGAGCTTCGAAGACGTAGAAGCGGCGCAGAAGAAGTGGAATGCGCATGCTGATGAGCACGGTTTTATCGGTGGCTCGTGGGTCATGTGGCCGGTCTGGGGAGAATCTGCTGATGCCGACTACGACTTCAAGTTCGTGGGCTCGACGCCGAACTACACGGCGCTCGGCGGCAACTTCCAGATGATGGCCGAAGGTCACTGGCGCAAGAACG
>JASJCH010000014.1 GCA_030066075.1 Woeseiaceae bacterium | reverse complement strand
AAGCCGAAGTCGGGTTCCCAGACGAAGCCGAAGGTCCGCGTTGTGGCTTCTTCCGGCTGCGGCAGGAAGTTCGGGTCAGTGCCATTGAATACATTGATCTGGCCCGAGATGATGTCCGGAACCTGCCCGACCTGCGTCGGCAACATGCCCGTCTGCACACAGAGCTCGAACAGGCGATCACCCGGTTGCGGCGGGTTGGGATTGCCAACCGAGCACGGATCGAAGGTCGCATTGTCGAGGCCCGTTGTTATCGGGCTGAACAGCTCGCCGACATTAGCGACGCGAACCGCCTGTTGTTCCATCGCCCGGATGCGGAAGCCCGGAACGATTTCCCAGCTCACGCCGTACTTCCAGGACTCCGTGGACCCCTGCACGCTGTAGTCCGCGTCGCGGAAACCGGCCTCGAGGCTCAGGTTTTCGAACCCGGTCTTGCCCTGGACCAGCGGCAGGATGGCCTCGACGAACCACTCGTCGGCATCGTAAGCGCCTGCAATGGGCAGCCGGTTGCCCCCGGCGCCACCCTGGCAGCTCGTGGGCGCTTCCTTCAGGCACTCATCGGGTGACGAGTTCGCCGTCAGTTCGCTGTGCTCGAAACCGAACGCCACGGACAGGCCCTCGGCTGCCGTCGGCAGCGCGAGCTGGTCGATGGTGCCGTCGATCGACGCGTGGTAGATCTCCTGCGTCGAACGGCGGATATCACTCGCGATCGCGATGAAGTATCCCGAGTCGCGCTGTTCCGGCGTGATCGAACCGACCGGGCCGAAGATATTGATCGGCGTGCACGGCGCACCCGTCACGACGCCCGTGACGCTGATGCAGGTGTCCGGGTCGACGGTGTCGATGCCTGCCTGCAGGTTATTGATGTTGGTGAAGCCGTCACGCGTCTCGACGAAGTCGGACTGGCCGCGCTGGAAGGACACGTCGTAATTCCAGCCTTCCATCGCCCCGGGCAGGGTGCCGCGGACGCCAAGGACGTACTGGTAAAAGTCGGTATCGAAGATGCCGGTGCGCGGACCGAGTTCCAGCGTACGCCGCCGTGCGGTGGAGGTGAACGCGTCGTTCTCGTCGAACACACCGTCACCATTGATGTCCTGGATACCGACCGAGTTGAAGCCCAGCGGGTCGGCCGCGAGGGCGGCGGTGAGCGCGTCCAGGGTCTCCTGGTCACAGGTGCCGCCCAGGTTGGCCTGGCAATCGGTGATCGCCGTCTGGGTCTGGGTAACGAAAGACGCTGCACCCGTGTTCAGGTCGCCGATGATCGTCTGCCGAGCCGCGTCGTTGAAGAACGGGTTCAGCACCGGAATCGTGAATGCCGTACCGAACGTGCCCGACGGAGCGATCTGGAACGACGACTCGTTCGACGAGAACGTGCCGCGTGCGTAAAACTCCACGTGCTCGTTGAAGTCGTAGGACACCACCGTCGTGGCCTGCCAGCGCTCCTGCGGCGTCTGGTAGTAGTTGAACGGGTTGAAGTTGAAGCGCGCGCATTCACCCTGGATCAGGTCGCCGTTGTCGCGGAACTGGTAGCTGTTGCCGCTGCGCAGGTTCAGTGTCGCCGGAATCGCCGTCGTGGAGCCCACGCCCGAATCGTGCGCGGTCGTGAACGGCGTGTTGCCCGAGCAGTCCGCTGACGGTTGCGGTGGCGGCTCGCCGAGCCCGGAGCCGGTCGATGTCGCCACGCCGAACAGCCCGAACTTGCGGTCGGCAAGCAGGATGCTGCCGCGGTCGGTGTACGTTGCGCCGAACATCATATTGCCGCGGTCGTCGGCGAACGAGGCGCCGAACAGTGCGCCAACGTAATTCGTACTCTCGCCACCGCCACCGACGGCCTGGCCGGAGTCGGTGTTCGAGTAGCCGACGTCGATCTCGAAGCCTTCGAAGTCGTCGCGCAACACGAAGTTGATGGCGCCCGACATCGCATCCGACCCGTACACGGCGGAGGCGCCGCCGGTCACGACGTCCACGCGCTGCAG
This sequence comes from Woeseiaceae bacterium, assembly GCA_030066075.1. Taxonomy (GTDB): domain Bacteria; phylum Pseudomonadota; class Gammaproteobacteria; order Steroidobacterales; family Woeseiaceae; genus UBA1847. The sequence goes on along the minus strand of JASJCH010000014.1, from coordinate 30,148 downwards.
CATGTTGATCGGAATCACGTCGGTGGTAACGATGCCGTTGATGTCGTACGGCGCGAGGCGTTTGCCGTCGACCAGGATCAGCGAACGCTGCGGGCCCAGGCCCCTCAGGTCCAGCGTTGCCTGGCCTGCCGTGCCGTTATTGACGTTCTCGCCGTCGCCGGGGATCGTTATCGGCAGGTCGCGGAAGACGCGTTCGATGTTCGGCGTCTGTTTGAGCGCGATTTCTTCCTCGCCGATTGTCGTCACCGGGCTGGCGGCGACGACATTCTCGTTACGAATGCGTGTGCCCGTCGTAACGATTTCCTCGATCTCGGCGCCTTCGCTGGATTCGTCCTGTGCCATAGCGGGTGCGCATAGTGCCGCGACCGCACTGACCAGGACAGCCGAGCGTAACCGCCCGGCAATATGAGTATTGCTCATTTGAGTACTCCCCCATCTTTCCCAGAAGAATCACCCGCAGCTGCAGGTGACGCGTAACGCAAGCAAACCGCCTTGCGTCTTTGGGGTAGATGTGGGGAACGCGCGAATGGTTCTGCCGCGACTCAGACCGCTTTCGCATATTCATAAGAGCTAAGAAGCGACGCTCATAACCACGTCGCTAATCCAAAAAAAGTCTATTGTCTTTTGGAACTTCTTATATAGCCCGGGAGAATCGATTGTCGTTCTCGGCGCTGCCCATGTAACGGTCGAACGTCATCGCGATGTTGCGCAACAGCAGCCGTCCCTTGGGTGTAATGCGAATGCCCGAGTTGTCGACATTAATAAGGTCGTCTTCGGCCAGCGGCGCGAGACGTTCGATCTCGGGCGCGAAGTACTCACGGAAGTCGACGTCGTGCTGCTTGCCGAAGTCGTCGTAGTCCAGCGCGTCGTAGCACATCAGTGCCTGGATGACTTCGGCGCGCAGCAGGTCATCGTCGTCCACGGCAAGCCCCTTGATGATCGGGAGCTCGTCGTTCTCGAGGCAGGCCTCGTACTCGTCCGTTCTTACTGAGTTCTGCGCATAGACGTTGCCGATGTTGCTGATCGAGCTCACTCCGATCGACACCAGGTCGCAATGGCGGTGCGTGGAGTAGCCCTGGAAGTTACGCTGCAGCGTGCCGTCGTGACGCGCGAGCACGAGTTCGTCGTCGGGCAGGGCGAAGTGGTCCATGCCGATGTAGACGTAGCCTGCGGCAGTCAGTCTCGAAATCGTGGTTTCGAGAATATCGAGCTTGGTCTCGGGCGCAGGGATGTCCTCGGCGTTGATCATGCGCTGGCCCTTGAACCGCTGCGGCAGGTGCGCGTAGTTGTATACCGCGAAGCGATCGGGGGCCATGTCGATGACCGTGTCGAGAGTGCGGTCGAAACTCTCGACCGACTGATGCGGCAGCCCGTATATAAGGTCGAACGAGATCGAGCGGAAACCGGCGGACCGTGACGCGTCGACGAGCGTCCGGACTTCCTCGGCCGACTGAATGCGGTTGCATGCCTTTTGCACAGTGGCGTCGAAGTCCTGGATACCCAGGCTCAGGCGGTTGAAACCCAGCTCGGTGAGCGTACGAATATCGCTTTCGCTGACCGTGCGCGGGTCGACCTCGATCGAAAACTGCCGGCTGTCGCTCTCGTCCATCGTAAACGCGCTGCCGATTTTCGCGAGCAGGTCGCGCATCTGGTTGTCGTCGAGGTAAGTCGGTGTGCCCCCGCCGAAATGCAGCTGCTCGACGACGCGCGAGCGATCGAACAATTCGGACTGCAGTTCGATTTCGCGATACAGGTTGCGCATGTACTTGGCGACGCGCTCCTCGTTACGGGTCACGATCTTGTTGCAGCCGCAGTAGTAGCAGAGCGTGTGACAGAACGGGATGTGCACGTAGAGCGACAGCGGCACACCCGAGGCATTGCTGGCGCGGGCGTTGTCGATGTAACCCTGCGTCGTGAGTTCGTCGTTGAACTGCAGAGCAGTCGGATACGACGTGTAGCGGGGCCCGCGGCCGTCGTAGCGGCGGATCAGGTCGAGGTCGAAGCAAACGGTGTCTGTAGACATGGTCTAAATGGTCGCGAAATTCGCGGGTGACTCACATGGGTATTTTCCGCAGGCTGTGTGCGAGATACAACGCAATCGTCAATAAAACGAGGGCCACGGCCTGGTGCGCCGCCGCCAGCGTGGTCGGGACGACGTACAGCAGCGTCATAATTCCCAGCGTGACCTGCGCCAGGACCGCAACCAGCAGGCCGTGACGGGGCAGCCGCGCCCGGGCCGGCAGGTCCGGACCGAGGCGAAACCAGGCGACTACGGCCAGTATCAACGTCGTAATCGCAAGTACCCGATGGTCGAACTGCACCGTCGTCAGGTTGTAGAACGGGTTACGCCAGGCGGGTTCCAGGGCCATCAGTCCCGGCGGCACGAGACCTTCGCCCATCAACGGGAACATGTTGTAAATCCGGCCGGCGTCGAGGCCGGCGACGAAACCGCCCGAGAGCACGGTGATGGAGACCAGCACGGTTACCGCGACCGCCCAGCGATAGCCGCGGTGATTGGTGGCGCCGGACGGTTTGAAGATCAGGTTCAGCGCCGTCCAGAACATCAGCGCATAGACGAGGAACGCTGCGCCGAGGTGGGCCGTCAGCTTGAAATGGCTGACCTGCGGGGCATCGACCTGGCCGCTGGCCACCATGATCTTGCCGATGAACGCCTGGGCGCCGCCGAGTGCGAGCAGGAACAGGTACCAGGGCAACTGCCGCGGCTTGATTGCGCCGCGAATGGCGAACCAGGCAAGCGGGACGGCAAAGGCGATCCCGATTACCCTGCCAAGCAGCCGGTGCAGGTACTCGAGCCAGAAGATGCCCTTGAAATCGTCGACGCCCATGTGCGAGTTGACGAGTTTGAACTCCGGCGTCTGCTGGTAGATCTCGAAAACGCGCTGCCACTCTGCGTCGCTCAGCGGCGGGATGGCGCCCATAATCGGCCGCCACTCGGCCATCGACAGGCCGGAGCCGGTAAGCCGGGTGACACCTCCCAGCACCACCATCATAAAAACGAGGACGCAGCAGGCTAGCAGCCAGGTCGCTACCTGGCGATTGTGATTGGCCTCAGGCATGGGACGGAAGTCTAGCAGCCACACTAGGTATTTTCCCCAGTAGTGAGGGCAATGTGCAGTCGTTAACCTTGCCAATAATAAGAACAGAATCTGGTCTCGCATTGGCCAATGTCATAACCCCCACGAGCCGCGAGACCTGACAGACCGGGCGGGCAGGATGCCCGCCCTTTTTTTGTGCCTGCTGCTGTAGTATCGACCTGCCGTTAACCGCCGGGTGCGAGATGCAGGTTCCATTTTTTTTACGTGCCATTTTGCTGGTCCTCGGCATGTTCCTGGGCGCCTGCTCCGAGCCGCCCGCGGAGCCTCAAGCGCAGTTCGCAACCGGCGAGCCGACGTTCGTGGGCAGCGCCGAGTGCCGTCTTTGTCATGAAGCCGCGTTTAACGACTGGCTGGGCTCACACCACGACCTCGCGATGCAGGTCGCCAGTGATTCGACCATGCTCGGCGACTTCAACGATGCGTCATTCGATTATTTCGATACCACTACGCGCTTTGTTCGCTCTGGCGACGACTATGTCGTGCGCACGCAAAACGCCAATGGCGAGATCCGGGATTTCCGGGTTGCTTACACATTCGGCGTAGAGCCGCTGCAGCAGTACCTCGTCGAGTTTGCGGACGGGCGCTTGCAGCCATTGCCTTTCGCCTGGGATACCCGGGATCAGACCGATGCCGGTCAGCGTTGGTTCCACCTGTACCCCGACGAATACATCGGACCCGACGATCCGCTGTTCTGGACCGGTCGCGAGCAGAACTGGAACTACATGTGCGCCGAGTGCCATTCGACGAATGTGCAACTCAACTACGACATCGCGACAGACCGGTTCGCAACGACATGGTCGGAGGTCAACGTCGGTTGTGAGGCGTGTCATGGTCCGGCTTCGCACCACGTGAGTGCGGCACAGGCAGGCGCGTTGCCCGCCGACAGCGCGCTGGCGGTCGACCTGGATGACCGGGATGGTGTGGTGTGGCGAATGAACCCCGATACGGGCATCGCGGAGCGGCAACCGATGGCCATGCGGGCGCCGCAGCAGCCGGAGGCCTGCGGCCGCTGTCACGCGCGGCGCGGCGTAGTCACAGAGGACTACAAATACGGCAAGCCGCTGGCAGACACTCACCGTGTCGCGTTGCTGACAGAGCCGTTGTATTACGCCGATGGCCAGATTCGCGAAGAGGTCTTCGTCTACGGCTCGTTCCTGCAAAGCCGCATGTACCAGGCCGGCGTCACCTGCAGCGACTGCCATAACCCGCATTCGCTCGAGCTGCGGACCGGGCCCGATCCTAATGCGGTTTGTGCGCAGTGCCATCTGCCGATGCGGTTCGCCGCACGCGAGCATCACCGGCATGAGTCCGGGCAAGCGGGTTGCGTTGACTGCCATATGCCGGCGACCGAATACATGGTGGTCGATCCGCGCGGTGACCACAGTTTTCGAATTCCGCGGCCGGACCTGAGCCTGGCTAACGAATCGCCGAACGCCTGCACGGCCTGCCATGCAGACCGCGATGACCAGTGGGCCGCCGCGGCGGCTCGCGACTGGTGGGGTGAGAAGGCCGGTCCGGCCATGGTCGAGTCCGGGATCCGGCGAGCAACGGACCTCGTCACGCTGGCGCCTCCACTGCAGCCAGGCGATGTCGCATCTGTCGAGAGCGGCCTGCGCGATCCGGATCCTCTCGTCCGCATGGCGGCGGCCAGAGCGGCAGCCGGCCTGCCTCCCGAGATCCTGTTGCAGCAGCTCGCGCCGCTGCTTGCCGATGACGTGTTGAGCGTCCGGCTCGAAGCCATCCAGGTGCTGGCGCCGGCGCGCGATTACCTGCCCGCGACCGTGGCCGCCGCGTTCCAGAGCGCCGCCGACGAGTATCGTGCTGCCCAGAATGCGGTGGCCAGCCGGCCGCAGGCGCACGGTGCGCTGGCCGAGTTCGAGGGCCGGCTCGGGAACGTCGAGCAGGCCCTGGTGCATGCCGACCACGCGGTTGCCATGGCTCCCGACATGGCGTTGCTGCGGCATTCCCGCGGCTTGCTGCTGGTACGGGCGAACCGGCACGACGCAGCGCTCGAGGATCTGCGGCTGGCGGCGCGGCTGCAGCCGGAAGTGGCGCGCTTCTCGTACGTCTACGCGGTCGCGCTCAACTCCATGGGCGACCCGGCGGCCGCTCTGGAGGTGCTGCAGGAAGCCGCCGCGCTGCACCCGGGCGATGCCGATATCGCGGTGTTTCTCGAGATGCTCGGCGGCGACTAGAACGCGCCGGTCAAACCGTCGTAGACCAGCTTGATGCCGACCGCGAACAGCAATACGTAGACGAACGCGAAAAAGAACCGGTCGCTGACGCGCGAGTGCGCCCAGGCGCCGATCAGAACGCCGATCGGGCCGAATACGGCGAGGGCGGCGGATGTCGCCAGGTTGGTGGGGTCGAACTGGCCCAGCCAGGTGTACGGTACGAGCTTGACGTAGTTGACGACCGCGAAGAAGACGATAGTGGTCGCCGCGAAGTCGGTGCGATTCAGCGGCCGGCGCAACAGGTACATGTTGATCGGCGGCCCCCCGGCGTGCGCCACGAAGCTGGTGAACCCGGCCACCGAGGCGCCGACGACGCCATACCCCGGCGGGAAGTCGGGCAGTGCGGGCTGGCGGTAGCGGTGCCGGCTGATCCAGTAGTGCAGGGTGAACGTGATTGCGACGACGCCGACGATCAGCTTGACCACGAACGGGCTCATGTACTCGAAGAGCAGCGTGCCGACCAGAATACCCAGCAGCGAGGCGGGCAGCAGAACGCGCAGCTCGGGCCAGACCCACTTGCCACGGAACTTCCAGAGCGCGACGAGATCCATCAAGCAGAGGATAGGCAACAGGATCGCCGCGGCCTGGACCGGGGAGATCACCAACGCCATCAGCGGCACGGCCGCCGTGCCCAGGCCGCCGCCGAAGCCGCCCTTCGAGATCCCGAACAGCAGCACGGCCGGGATCGCGACGGCGTAGAACAGGGGGTCGGTGATCAAGGCGGGCTCCCGGGGCGCAATTCGTGATTAAATGCAGGCTGGATAATAAAGAAAAAACACCGTGAAGCTCAGGATTCGTGACAACTCGGTCAGGCTGCGCCTGACGCGCACCGAGGTCGATCAGCTGCGTGACGATGGCGTTGTGGCATCGCGCACGGCGTTTCCCGGCGGTCGCGAGTTTCGCTACGAGGTCGAGAGCAGCCCTGCCAGCGTCAATCCGGGCGCGTTTCTCTCCGACTCCAAGATGACCGTGCGCCTGCCCGAGGCGACCGTGCTCGCCTGGGCCAACAGCGAGCAGGTGTCGATCGACGGCGAGCAGCAGCACAAGAACGGTGAAGTGCTGAACATACTCGTCGAGAAGGACTTCGCCTGCCTGGCGCCGCGCGAGGGCGAGGACGAGTCCGACATGTTTCCGCACCCGGCGGCCGAGCAGGGCGAAACCTGTTAGTGGCGCGCTACGCGCACTTCGAGCCCGCAACGCTGAAGTTCCTCGGAGAACTCGCGGCAAACAACAACCGCGAGTGGTTCAAGGAAAACAAGGCGCGCTACGAAGAGCAGGTGCTGGACGTCGCGCTGCGTTTCATCCAGTCGATGCAGGATCCGCTGCACGAGTTCGCGCCGCACTTCGTCGCGATGCCGACCCGGGTTGGCGGGTCGCTGATGCGGGTCTATCGCGACACGCGCTTCTCCAAGAACAAGCTGCCCTACAAGACCAACATTGGCATCCAGTTTCGCCATGAACTGGCGAAGGACGTGCACGCGCCCGGTTATTACCTGCACATCGCGCCCGGTGACGTCTTCCTGGGCGTTGGCATGTGGCGGCCCGACTCCGACTCGCTGCGCCGCATCCGCGAGCGTATTGCCGCGAAGCCGGCCGAGTGGCGCCGAGCGGTCGAGGACAAATCGTTCCGACGCAACTTCAAACTCGGCGGCGAGTCGCTCACCCGCCCGCCGCGCGGTTTCGACAAGGACCACGAGTGCATCGCGGACATCAAGCGCAAGAGCTTTATTGCGGCGCGCAACCTGCCCGCGGAGGCGCCTCTCGGCAAAGGCTTTCAACGCACGGTGGAGTCGTCATTCAGGAATGGTGAGCCGCTGATGCGCTTCCTGTGCAAAGCGGTCGGCGTGCCGTTCTAGTCCGGCCCGATCACGAGCACGAGCTTGCCCTTGTGCTCGCTGCTCTCCATGCGGGTATGGGCCGCAGCCGCGTCGCCTAGCGAGAACGTCGAGTCGATGATCGGGCCGACCGTGCCGTCGGCGATGAGCGGCAGGACATGTTCGTTCAGCTCCGCCGCGATCGTCGCTTTGTCTGCCGCTGACTGCGGCCGCAGTGTCGAACCCGTAATCGTCAGGCGGCGTCCGAGAACGACGCGCATATTGAGTTCGGCCGTGGGGCCTTGCAGGAAAGCAATAATGCAATAGCGTCCCTCGAGCGCCATGCTCTCGAGGTTCTTTTGCATGTACGGGCCGGCCACCATGTCGAGCAGTACGTCCACGCCGCGGCCGTCGGTGAAGTCGCGGACCTTCCGTTGCCAGTCCTCGGTTCGGTAGTTGATCGCCTTGTCGGCGCCGAGCTCCTCGCAGAACCGGCACTTGTCCTTGCTGCCCGCCGTCGTGATGACCGTGCAGCCGTGCGCCTTGGCGAGCTGGATGGCGGTGGTGCCGATGCCGCTGGACCCGCCGTGAACGAGGAAGGTCTCTCCCGCCGCCAGGCGGCTGCGCATGAAAACGTTGTACCAGACCGTGAAGAATGTCTCGGGTATCGCCGCCGCCTCGATCAGCGACAGGCGCGGCGGTACGGGCAGGCAGTGCGCCTCGTTGACGCGGCAGTATTCCGCGTAACCGCCACCGTGTGTCAGCGCCATCACGGTGTCGCCGACGGTCCAGCGTTTGGCCGCCTTGCCGGTTGCAACGACCTCCCCGGCGATCTCGAGGCCGGGCAGGCGACTGGCATCAGCCGGCACCGGGTACAGGCCCTGGCGTTGCAGTACATCCGGCCGGTTGACCCCGGCGGTCGCCACCTTCACGAGGACCTCCTCGTCGCCGATCGTGGGCACGGGCTCCATGACCTCAACGAGAGCTTCCGGGCCGCCCGGCTCCTCGATTGCGATTGCGCGCATCGTCTCGGGAATCGTCATGGGCAGCGAGTATGACGCCCGGCCGAACGTAGACACAAGGGGCGTTCTGTGGATACTGATCAGGCATGTCCGAGAACCCCATCCTGTGGCACCCCGATGAGGCCAGTATCAAAGCTACCGCGATGTCTCGTTTCATGCGGGAACAGGGTTTCGACAACTACGGCGACCTGCATCGCTGGTCGATCGACGACTCGCCGGCGTTCTGGCAGGCGCTGGTCGAGTTCTGCGATGTGCGCTTCGACAGGGCACCCGACCGGGTGCTTGGACGACCTGACAACATCATGGATGCGGGCTGGTTCGAGGGCGCCGAACTCAACTACGCCGCACACCTGCTCAGGCACGAGGGCGAGCGCGCCGCGCTCGTTTTCTGTGGCGAAAACGGCGCGCGTCGCGAACTGAGTTTCGATGCACTGCGCGCCGCGGTCGCGGCCGTGGCCGGCAGCCTGCGCGCGGCGGGCGTTACTCGTGGCGATCGTGTCGGCGGTTTCCTGCCGAACTGCCCGGAAGCCATCATCGCGATGCTGGCGACAACCAGCATCGGCGCAACCTGGTCGTCGTGCTCGCCCGATTTCGGCGTTAACGGCGTCGTCGATCGTTTCGGCCAGATCGAGCCGAAGGTGTTATTCGCCACCGATGGCTACTACTACAACGGCAAACGCATCGACTCGCGCGCCGTCGTCGCCGGCATCGCGGCGGCAATTCCGAGCATTCATACGGTCGTCGTCGCGCCGTTCCTCGAGGATGGCGACGGCCCCGGGGACGGCTGCGTCGAATGGGACGATTTCTGCGTTCCGAATCACGAACTGGTCTTCGAGGCGGTGCCCTTCAATCACCCGCTGTTCATCATGTACTCGTCGGGCACGACGGGCGCGCCGAAGTGCATCGTCCACGGCCACGGCGGGTCGCTGCTGCAGCATCTCAAGGAACACGTGCTGCACACGGACCTTACGCCGGAAGATCGCCTGTTCTACTTCACGACCTGCGGCTGGATGATGTGGAACTGGCTGGTCAGCGGGCTCGCCTCGGGAGCGACGCTGATCCTGTTCGACGGCTCGCCGTTCATCGACGAGGGTCATGGCCTGTGGCAGATGGCCGAGCGCGAGGGCGTGACGGTGTTCGGCACGAGTGCGAAATATCTCGCGGCGCTCGAAAAAGCCGGCGTGCGACCCGCTGATGGCTACGACCTGCCACGACTGCGCGCCGTGCTGTCGACCGGCTCACCGCTGGCGCCGGCGAGTTTCGACTTCGTCTACGACGCGATTGGCAAGAATCTGTTGCTGGCGTCGATCGCCGGGGGCACCGATATCCTGAGCTGTTTCATCCTCGGCAATCCCATGCTCCCGGTGCGGCGCGGCGAGATCCAGTGCCGCGGGCTCGGCATGGCCGTCGAAGTGTTTGACGAGGACGGTAACCCGGTTGTCGGGCAACAAGGCGAGCTCGTCTGTACCCGGCCTTTCCCGTCGTCCCCGGTCGGCTTCTGGAACGACCCTGACGGGGCACGTTACCGGGCGGCGTATTTCGAACGCTTTCCCGGCGTCTGGGCGCACGGTGATTTCCTGGAGGTCACCGAGGAGGGCGGCTTCGTCATCCACGGCCGTTCGGACGCCGTGCTCAACCCGGGCGGCGTGCGCATCGGGACTGCCGAGATCTATCGCCAGGTCGAGAAGCTGGACGAGGTGGTCGAGAGCATCGCGATCGGGCAGAGTTGGGACGATGACGTGCGCGTCGTCCTGTTCGTCGTGCTGCGCGACGGCGTGCAACTCGACGACGACCTGCAGGCGCGGATACGCGCCGTCGTCCGCAAGAACACCACGCCGCGGCACGTCCCTGAGAAGATCGTCGCCGTGCCGGATATTCCACGCACGAAAAGCGGCAAAATCGTCGAACTTGCAGTACGCTCGGTCGTTCATGGAGAAGCGGTCAAGAACACCGAGGCGCTCGCCAATCCCGAAGCGCTCCACCATTACGAAAACGTCGCCGAACTTCGAGAAGACTAGGTGCGGTTCTGATGGCGCGTGACGATATCCTGGGTGTCGAGGTGAGCTCGGGGCGGGTGCCGCCCGAGTGGATCGACGTCAACAATCACATGAATGTCGCGTACTACGTGCTGGCCTTCGACCGGGGCGTGGACTCCCTGTGGGATCGCTTCGGGATTACCGACGAGCACATCCGCGAGATGAACAGCTCCACGTTCGCGGTCGAGGCCCACGTGGTCTATCGTCGCGAACTGTTGCTCGATGACCCGTACATCGTCACGGCGCAGGTGCTCGCGTTCGACGAGAAGCGCATCCACCAGTTCCAGCGCCTGTATCACGCCGAGAAGCATTTTCTTGCGGCGACGGCCGAGTGGATGAACCTGCACGTGGATCTCAATACGCGCCGGGTGGCGCCGTGGCCGCAGACCATTCTCGAAGACATTACGCGCGTAGCCGAAGCGCAGGGCGACTGGCCCTGGCCGCACGACGCCGGCCGGCGCATGCACGTGCCGTCGCCGCTGTTCAGCGTCGGGGACGGGGGCGAACGACAATGAGCCGCATCCTCGCGATCGACCAGGGCACAAGTAGCAGCCGCGCGGTGCTCTATGATTCGGAGGTCCGGCCGCTCGCCTCGGCGCAACAGGAGTTTCCGCAGATCTACCCGCGCCCGGGCTGGGTCGAGCACGACCCCGAGGCGATCTGGCAGTCCGTGCGCGATGTCGTAGCGGAATGCCTCGCCGGGACCCGCGAGCCGATCGCGGCGATCGGCATCACCAACCAGCGCGAGACGACCGTGGCCTGGGATCGCGCTACGGGCGAGTGTGTCTACAACGCGATCGTCTGGCAGGACCGGCGCACCGCGAACGATTGTGAGCGACTGCGCGCCGAGGGCGCGGAGCCGCTCGTCGCCGAGCGCACGGGCTTGCGCCTCGATCCGTATTTCTCGGCGACGAAGCTTGCCTGGATTCTCGACAACGTTGCCGGCGTCCGCGAGCGCGCCGAGGCCGGGCAGCTCGCGTTCGGCACGGTGGATTCGTTCCTCCTGTGGCGCCTGACCGGCGGCGACGTCCACGCCACGGATGCCACCAACGCGTCGCGCACGATGCTGTTCAACATCCACACGCAGGCCTGGGACGAGGAGCTGCTGCAGCTGTTCGGCATTCCGGCTGCGGTGCTGCCCGACGTGCGCGATTGCGCGGCCGACTTCGGCGTCAGCCGGGAAGATGCGATCGGCATTGCCGCCCCCATTCTCGGCGTCGCCGGCGACCAGCAGGCCGCGCTGATCGGCCAGGCCGGCCTGGAGACGGGGGTGACCAAGAGCACTTACGGCACGGGCTGCTTTGTCATTGCCAACACGGGCGACGAGGCGCTGGCGTCGGGCAACCAGCTGCTGGCGACCGTGGCCAGCCGCCTCGACGGCGAGGTGAGCTATGGCCTCGAGGGCAGCGTCTTCGTGGCCGGGTCAGCCGTGCAGTGGCTTCGCGATGAGCTACAGATCATCGAGTCGGCGCCGGAGACCGAGCCCATCGCGGCGGGCACCGGCGTTGTCGAAGATGTGCACGTGGTACCCGCATTCGCCGGGCTCGGCGCGCCCTGGTGGGACGCACACGCGCGCGGCGCCATCCTCGGCCTCACGCGCGGCAGCGGCCGCGACGAGATCGTCACGGCGACCTTGCAGGCCATCGCTTACCAGACCCACGACCTCGTGGTGGCGATGACCGACGATGGCGTCGCACCGTCGGTATTGCGTGTCGACGGCGGCATGGTCGCCAACGCCTGGTTTCTGCAGTTCCTCGCCGACATTCTCGCCATCCCGGTCGAGCGGCCCGACAACGTCGAGTCGACGGTGCTGGGCGCCGCGTTCCTCGCGGGCCTGGCCGCGGGTGTCGTCGAGTCGACTGACGTTATTGCAAAACTCTGGCGCCGCGAGCGCCTGTTCGAGCCCGCGATGGAAGATGATCGACGCGAGTCACTGCTCGCAGGCTGGGCCGCGGCCGTGGCGCGGGTGCGGGGACGCACATGAGTTCGCTGCGGGCGCGACAGAAGATCGGCAAGTACCGGATCGTCGGGCGCATCGCTTCCGGCCCGCTGGCCGACGTGTACAGCGCGTTCGACACGATCCACCGGGAGCGCGTCGCTCTCAAGATTCCGCGAACGAGCGCTTACGCCGGCGACGAGGAGTTCCTGCACGAGGTGCAGGTGGCGCGCAAGCTGCAGCACCCGAACATCCTGTCGATCATCAACGCGATGTATATCGACGATCACTTTGTGATCGCCATGGACCTCGGCGTCGAGTCGCTCGCGGACAGAATCGAGCGGCGTATCTCGACGGCCCGCGCGATGGACCTGGCGGGACAGGCGCTGGCTGCGCTGTCGCACGCGCACGAGCATCGCGTCATCCACTGCGATATCAAGCCCGAGAATTTCATCCTGTTTCCGGGCGACCGTCTGAAACTCACTGACTTCGGCTTTGCCAAAATCAGCCTGCGCACGTTGAAAGCCTCCGGCTCGGGCACGATCGATTACATCGCGCCGGAGCAGGCGATGGGCCGCCCGAAATTTCAGTCGGACGTGTTCTCGCTCGGCCTCGTGTTCTACCGATTGTTCTCCGGCAAGCTTCCGGAGTGGCCGTTCGAATGGCCGCTCGAGGGGCACGACAGGCTCAACGCCCGGGTGCGCCCCGAGTTCACCGAGTTCCTGCGCAATGCGATCCAGCTCGACCCGAAGAAGCGCTACCGGGACGCGGTGCAGATGCAGGCCGCGTTCGAGGCGCTTGGCGGCCAGGCAAGGCGTCAGAAGCGCGCGCGGGCGCGCAACGGATCGGCGCGCGGGCCGTCCTGGCGCCAATTGCAGTGGCGCGAGTTTCAACGCAAATACCGCAAGGAACTGCACACCACGCAGCAGTGCCGTCGCTGCGAGGGGCCCGTGTCGGAGAGCATGCAGGCGTGCCCGTGGTGTGGTTTCGACAACCCGGCGCGGGGTTCCGAATCGCTGTTCGCGGCAACCTGTCCACGCTGCGAGCGTGGTGTGAAGAACGACTGGGACTACTGCGCGTGGTGCTACGGTCCCGGGTTTGTCGAAGAGACAACGCGTCGCTACCCCGACAAGCGCTACACGGCGAAGTGCGCCAATCGCAAGTGTCGCGGCCCGCTGATACCGTTCATGCGTTACTGCCCGTGGTGCCGCACCAAGGTGAAAAAACCCTGGAAGCTCACCGGCAGTCGCCACCGCTGCAAGGCCTGCAACTGGGGCATTGCACGGGAGTTCTGGAATTACTGCGCGTGGTGCCGGGAGCCGGTGCGGCATGAGTGATGCGATGATCCTGCTGGAGGGAGCCACCGAGCCGGACCTGCGCGCCGCCGCAGCGGGCGGCGGTGAGTTCGTCGCCTACACCTGCCGGGCGCCTGACAAGCAGACCGAGAACGAGGACACCGTGGCCGTGATTCCCTACGGGCCTGGCGCCGCCGTGATGCTCGTCGCGGACGGGGCGGGCGGGCTGCCGGCCGGTAAACGTGCGTCGTTGACCGCCGCGCAAAGCCTGGCGGATTCGCTGCAGAAATCGATGGCCGAGACGATGCTGCTGCGCACGGCGATCCTCGACGGCATCGACGCCGCGAACGCCGCGGTGCAGGCGCTGGGCAATGGCTCAGCAACGACACTGACCGTCGTCACCGTCGAAGGGCAGACGGTGCGTTCCTACCAGATCGGCGATTCCGAGGCGCTCGTCGTCGGGCAGCGCGGCCTCGTCAAGCTGCAGACCACGCCGCATTCCCCGACCGGGTTCGCGGTCGAGGCCGGTTTCCTCGATCACAAGGAGGCCCTGCATCACGAAGATCGGCACCTGGTGTCCAATTTCCTCGGCGCCAACGACATGCGCATCGACGTCGGCGCCGAACTGCAACTGCACGCGCGGGACACGATCCTGCTGGCCAGTGACGGCCTGATGGACAACGTTCATCTGAGCGAAACCATCGAGCGCATTCGCAAGGGACCGCTCGACGTCGCCGCCGAACGCGTTATCGCGCTCGCCCGGCACCGAATGGCCGCGACATCGACGGCCCAGCCGAGCAAGCCCGACGACCTGTCGCTGATCCTGTTCCGGAAGAGCCGCCCGACGCCGGCGAAACCGGTCGAAGATAGTTAACAGAATCAGTCGATTACGTGCCCCAGCGGCAGCGGACGACAGTCCCGGCGGCGGGTGTTGATCGTGCGCTGGCCGCGGTATATCGTCGTAGTCATTGGGCAGCGGCTGACAGGCCGCGGCGCGACAGGGATTCCGATGGAACTCAGCCACGCTTTTGGTGCTCCAAACTGCTAGTAGTCCGCGCATTACACGGGGTCAGGACGATGACATCACGCCGCTCAGAAACCACAGTTCCCAGCTGGATCAAACCGCTGTTGTTCATCGCGTTCGCCGCCATGGCGACGAGCGCCTGCAAGACAAGCGGCAGTACCTCTGGCGGCGGCATGCCGGGCGCCGGGATGCCTCCTTCGGGTGGCGGGATGCCCTCAGGCGGTGGCATGCCACCACCGGGCGGCGGCTCGAGTGGTTCCAGCGGCGGTTCGAGCGGCAGTTCTTCCGGTGGCGGCTCGTCCGGCGGCGGCTCCTCGGGCGGTGGTTCCTCGGGCGGTGGTTCCTCCGGCGGCGGTTCGTCGGGTGGCGGCGGCATGCCGGAGCCATTACCAAGCGGCGGCGGCGCGGGTGGTTCGAGCGGGCCGTCCGGCAGCTCCGGCGGCCAGAGCGGCGGTGGCGGCGATGTCGGTTCGTTCCCGGGCGGCGGCGATGATTCAATGGGCGTGCCCCCACCCCCGAGTTCGAGCGGCGGCGGCGGAGCGGACGGCGACATGATGGGCGAATCGGGCCCGTCCGGCGGCGGTGACGGCGGCGAATCCGAACCCAGCGACTGGGAGGACGAGTCCACGTCCTCCAGCGAGAGCGAGTGCGGCGACAATGGCGCGCTGCCCGGCGGCATCGGCGGCATGGGCCAGGACGGCGAATGCATCGGTGGCGGTGGCGGCGGCGGTTCGTCGTCATCACAGAGTTCGAGTTCGGCCAGCGGCGGTGGCGGCGGCGGTGGTGGCGGTGGCGCCAGCGGCAGTGCCGGTGGTGGTAGCTCCGGCGGCATGCAGGGCACCGGTGGCGCCGGCGGCGTCGGCGAATTTCCGGAAGAGTCCGACGAAGAACGTGCCGCGCGCCTGGGCCAGGAACTCGAGGAATCGCTGGGCGGTTTCGACGAAGAACTGCAGGATGAGCAGGACGAAATCGCGGCGGTGGGCCGCAGCACCGAAGGCTTCGGCGACGGTTCGCAGGGCGCGGGCGGTGGCGGCATCAGCCTGGGCGAGCAGGGCAGTGGCGGCTCGGGCGGCAGCTCCAGCGGCGGTGGCAGCGGCGGCGGTGCGATCGCGGTTGCGAATGAGCGCGTAGCGCGACAGTCGCCGGTTGCCGGCATGTCGGACGAGCAGATCCGCGAGCGGACGCCCGATGACATCCCGATACTGGTCGACGACGACATTATTGCTCGGCAGTTGCGCGAGGCAGCGCTGGCCGAAGACGATCCCGTGTTGCGGGAGCGTCTGTGGGAAGAATACAGAAAGTACAGCGGCAACTAGGCCGTCGCGGGGATGATGAGAAGGATTCTATTTGTAGTGGCAGCGCTGGCGTTGTCGGGCTGCTCGGTCAACGAAGTTGTAACCGCGGAAGAAACCGAGCTGGTTGTCGCGGAGGCGCCTCCCGAGGAGGCGTTGCTGCTGGACATCGGCGTCGTCGAGTTTGCATCGGGTCTGGATTCGAACAACGACCCGGACGAGAGCGGCATCTTCGGTGAGATTCGCGACGCCGAAGTCCGTTATCTCGCTTATCACCTGAAGACCACTCTGCAAGGTACCGGCCACTGGGGCGCCGTGCGGGTGATCCCGTCGCGGGATGCGTTCACCGACATCACGATCAGTGGCGAAATAGAGAAGTCCGACGGCGAGTTCGTCGAACTCGAGATCACGGTCCACGATTCGGCCGGTAATCGCTGGTACCGGGAAACGTACGAAACCCAGACCGGCATATCCTCGTATTCCGAAAATCGCGACAAGCGCAAGGATCCTTACCAGAAGGTCTTCAACGATATCGCCAACGACCTGCAGGCCTATGTGCAGACGTTGCCGCCAAAGACGGTTAGCGACACGCGCAGGATTACCGAGCTCAAGTTTTTTGCCGACATGTCGCCGACGGCCTACGGCGAGCACCTGAGCTTCGACGATGACGGCGTGGCGAGCATCGTTCGGCTGCCGGCCGAGAACGACCCGTCGGTCATGCGCCTGCGCCAGATTCGTGAGCGCGACCGACTCGTCGTCGATACGCTGAACGAACATTACGCGAACTTCTACTACGGGATCGCGATTCCCTATCATTCCTGGCGCAAGACCGCGCGCGAGGAGTCCGTGAACTATCGGCAGGTCAAGCGCTCGGCGGTCATGCAGACTTTGATTGGCGCGGTTGTGCTCGCGAGTTCGCTGGCCTACGACGCCAACAGCTCGAGCTATTCAAACCGCCAGATGCAGCGCGGGCTGCAGAACATCGGCATTGCCCAGGGGCTCGACACCATGGTGACGGGCATCACCCGACGCAAGGAAGCCTCGATGCATCGTGAGGCCATCAAGGAGCTGTCCGAGTCCTTCGGCGCCGAGGCGGCGCCGATGGTCGTGACGGTCGAGGGCGAGACGCGGCGCCTGACCGGCACCGCTGCCGCGCAGTACGAAACGTGGCGCCGGCTGCTGAAACAGATCTACGAAGCCGAAACGGGTTTCGTCGATACCGCCGACGATACCGATGCCAACCCCGTGCGCATTCCGGAGCCCACCGGATAAGCGATCTTCTCTAGATGCGGGACCTCCAACAAGGAATCGAGCTTGCGGGCCGATACACCCTGGCCAGGAAGCTCGGGTCGGGCGGTGCCGCCGAGACGTGGCTCGCGACCGACCGGCTGACACGCGCTTCGGTCGCCCTCAAGGTACTCGCCAGCGAGCGCGTTCCGCCGGCCGCGCTGCGCCAGGAATGGCAGACCGGCATCCGGCTGATGCACGCCCACATCGTGCGCGTGTTCGAATATAGCGACGACGCCGAGCAGCCCTTTTACAGCCTGCAATTCATCGACGGCCCCGATATCAGCGCCCTGGCCGGGGCGCCGCTGGAACACCTGCTACCGCCCGTTGCGCTCGTTGCCGATGCGCTGCGCTACGCGCACGGCAAGGACATCGTGCACCGCGACATCAAGTCCGCCAACGTGCTGCTCGACGCCAACGGCGCGCCCTACCTCGTCGATTTCGGCGTCGCGGCGACGGCCGGCCTTGCCGGTTCGGGCGGTTCGCTGATTGCAGCCAGCCCCGAATCGCTGGCCGGCGCGGCGGCACAGCCGGCGGATGATGTGTTTGCGCTTGGCGGTTTGCTCTACGAGTTGATCAGCGGGCGGTCTCCCTACTCGTCGGCCGCGACCGAGGACGACATTCGTGACACGGTCCCGCCGCCCGTAATGCGGCCGGACGGCAGCCCGGTGCCCGCGGCGATCGCCGAACTGGTCGCCTCGATGCTCGCCAAGGATGCCGTCGCAAGACCCAGCGCCGAGGACGTCGTTGCGGCTCTCGAGGCCGCAGGCTACCGGGGAGCGCCGGCGCCACGTTCCTACGTGGGTACGCGCGAGCGGCCGGCTGACGAGATCATCGAGGCGAGCGCGGGTAGGCGCAGCGCGCCGCGACACGCCGAAGTTGCCGCGAAGGCAGAAGCGAAGCCGGGCGGTGGTATCAGCCCGCGCACGCTTGGTATCGGTCTCGCCGTGTTGCTGGCTGCCCTGATCGGCGTCGTGTTCTTCCTGCCGGAACCGTCACCGACCGATCGCCAGGAGGAGGCGGCAAGTGCGGCCGCCGGCGAGCCGGGCGAGTCCGCAGCGGAGCAGGATGACTCTGTGGCGAGTGAGGACGACGCGCTACCCGAGCGCGATGCGCGCGTCGTGGCGCGCTCCGACACCGACGAGATACTCGGGCAACTGCTATCGCGGATGGAAACGCTCGAGAGCCGTGCCGTGCAGCGCTGGGGTGGATTACGGTTCAGCCAGGCGCAGGCTGTCTACGCCGAGGGCGACGAGGCCTACCTGGCACGTGACTATGCGCTTGCGTCCGAGAAGTACAGCGAGGCCTACACGCTGCTGGAGCCGCTGCTCCAGGAGGTCGAGCAGGTATTCTCGTCGACGCTGGCTGAAGCGCAGGCTGCTCTCGCCGCGGCCGATTCCGTCGAGGCTGTGCGCTTGTTCGAACTGGCGGTCGCCATTACGCCGAACCATGCCGGGGCGCGCGCGGGATTCACGCGCGCGAGGAATCTCGACACCGTGATGTCACTGACCGACCAGGGCCTGCGCTTCGAGAACGACCTTGAGCTCGAGGCGGCGCGGCAGAGTTTTGCCCGTGCGGTGGAACTCGACCCGCAATGGCAACCCGCCCAGGACGGCCTGGACCGCGTACGTGCGACCATTCGCCAGATGGAGTTCGACGAGCGCATGACCGAGGGATTCATGGCGCTCGGCGAGAATGACTATCCCAGCGCTCGCGCCTCCTTCCGCCGGGCGCAGGAGATCATGCCCGGGTCGCCGGAGCCCGCCGACGGCCTGTTGCAGGTCGACCAGGGCATCCGTCTGAATCGTATCGCTTCACTCGAAATCCAGGCGCAGGATGAAGAGCAGTCCGAGGCCTGGGAAACGGCGATCGAGACCTACCAGGCCATCCTCGAGATCGATCCGGATCTCGCCTTCGCGCAGGACGGACTTCGACGCTCGCAGCAGATGACGGCGCTGCACGCGCAGCTCGACGAATACATCGCCAAGCCCGACAGCCTCAGCGCACCCGGGACAATGGCGCGCGCAACGCGCCTGGTTGTCGATATCACGCGCATGCCGGAGATCGGGCCGCGACTCGGCGGCCAGCGCGACGAGTTGTCGCGGTTGTTGAAACGGGCGGCGACGCCGCTAACCGTGCGACTCGTTTCTGACAACGTCACCGACGTCAGCATCTACAAGATTGGTAAACTGGGCAGCTTCGAGACGCACGAGCTCGAGTTGCGGCCGGGAACTTACGTTGCCGTTGGCAGTCGACCCGGCTATCGCGACGTCAGGCTCGAATTTCGGGTTGCGCCCGAAATCGACCTGCAGCCTGTCGTCGTGCGCTGCGAGGAGCCGATTTGAATTTCGATCAACTGACGATCCGTGATGTGGAGGGCGAGCGCCGTTTGGCGGCGGCTGACCTGCCGTTGCGGGTGGGCACCGGCACGGACTGCCAGCTGCGCTTGCCGGGCCCGGGCGGCGGACCGGTCATGGTGCTCGACTTGCTCGACGGCGTGCCCTTCGTCCAGCCCTTCGGCCGCAATGACGCCATGCAAATTAACGGCGAGCCGCTGGTCGCGAGCCGGCGTCTCGGCGACGGCGACGAGTTGCAGTTCTTCGGCAGCCGGATTCTCGTGGCGGCCGGCGATGACCGCCTGGTGCTCGAGGTGCGCCTCGAGGACAGCGCCTACGTTACACGGCCCCCCGAGTTGCCGCGGGATGCTGCGTCCCAGGATGACGAGGCGATCGCGCCCACCGCATTTCGTCGCGCTGCCGAGACGCGAGCCACTGTCGAGGCTCCGCAGCGCAGCCCGCTCAAGGCCATCATCGGCGGCGCGCTCGCGCTGCTGTTGATCGCATCGTTCCTGTTGTTCACGTCGTCGTCGGTTCGTTTCGAGGTCAACCCGGGCGATCCCGACAGCGTGGCGGTCAAGGGAGGCTGGTTCAAGCTGCCGATCGGCGACCGCGTGCTGTTGCGCAACGGCGAATACACGGTCGTCGTGCGCAAGGAAGGCTATTACGACGTCAACCAGAACTTCGTCGTGGCCGGCGAAGACAGCAAGAGCGTCGAGGTCCGGATGCGGCGTTTGCCCGGCCGGCTGACCGTCGTAACGACCCCGGCGGTCGACGCGGTCGTGGCCATCGATAACGCCACGGTCGGCAAGGCGCCTTTCGGGCCTTACGAATTGCAGCCCGGGGAACACAGCGTCAGCGTGCGCGCCGATCGCTACCTGCCGTTTGGCGATGTCGTGAGAGTGCCGGGCCTCGGCAAGCAGGAGACCCTGCACGTGCAGCTCGTGCCGCGCTGGTCCAACGTCGAAGTCACGTCGGAGCCGGCCGGCGCAACGATCTATGCGGGCGAGGAGCGCCTCGGCGTGACCCCCGCCACCGTGGAGCTCCTGGAAGGCAACCACCAGCTCAGCGTCGTGCGCGATGGATTCCGCGCCTGGGACGGCGCCGTGGAGGCCGAGCCCAACGTCGACCAGGTCTTGCCGCTGATCCAGCTGGAGCCGGCCAATGCGAAACTGCTGGTCAACTCGATCCCGCGTTCGGCAAACGTCACGGTCGACGGCCGCTATCGCGGCCAGTCACCCATTACGCTGTCACTCGCGCCCGGGGTGGATTACACGATCGGCTTGTCGAAAGCCGGCTACGGCGCAACGAGCCGCCGCGTGCGCCTGGGGGCAGCCGCCAGTGACTCGATCACAGTCGACCTGTCGGCAAGGACGGGTACGCTGACCGTCAATGTCCAGCCGGCGGATGCGGGCGTGTTCGTGGACGGCCGGGCCCGGGGAACCGGTTCGACGACGTTGCAACTGAGCTCGGCGCCGAAGCGGATCGAGGTGCGCAAGGACGGCTACCAGACCTGGTCGCGAACGGTTACGCCGCGGCCGGGCTACCCGCAGACGGTCACGGCGCGGCTGCGCTCGCTTGAGGAGATCGAACGCGACAAGGTTCAGCAGACGGTGACGACGGTCGACGAGCAAACGCTGCGTCGCGTCGAACCCGGCACGTTTACGATGGGCTCCTCGCGAGCGGAGCAGGGCCGCCGCGCGAACGAGGTGCAAGTCCCTGTCACGTTGACGAAACCGTTCCTGATCGGCGTGCGCGAGGTCACCAACGAGGAATTCGCCAAGTTCCGCGAGGGCCATGACTCGGGCAGCAGCATCCATCCGTCGCTGGCGGGCGGCAACAACC
Source organism: Woeseiaceae bacterium (assembly GCA_030066075.1). Taxonomy (GTDB): domain Bacteria; phylum Pseudomonadota; class Gammaproteobacteria; order Steroidobacterales; family Woeseiaceae; genus UBA1847. The sequence continues at coordinate 8,911 of JASJCH010000014.1, read as the reverse complement.
CGGTCGCGAACGTCACCTGGGCCGATGCGGTTGAATACTGCAACTGGCTCAGCAAACGCGAAGGCCTCAAGCCTGCCTACGAGGAGAAATTCGGCGAGTGGACGCTGATCCGGCCGCTGACCAACGGCTATCGTCTGCCGACGGAGGCAGAGTGGGCCTGGGCGATCAAGTTCGGCGGTAGCCCGGGCGCCCGCACGTTTACGTGGGGCGATGACTGGCCGCCCAAGCGCAACAGCGGCAACTTCGCCGACCGTTCCGCGGTGGACCTCGTGCCGTCCATCGTGCCGCGCTATGACGATGGCTTCGCTTCGTCGGCGCCGGGCGGCAAGTTCCCTGCGAATCCGCTGGGCATCTACGACGGCGCCGGCAACGTGGCCGAATGGGTCAACGACATTTACAGCGTGCCGACGCCGGGCCTCACGACGCCGGTCGTGGACCCGCTCGGCCCCGAGACCGGCACCTCGCACGTGGTTCGGGGATCGAGCTGGCAGCACGCCGGCGTTCTCGAGCTGCGCTGGAGTTTCCGCGAGTCCGAGACCGAGGCGCGCCCCGACCTGGGCTTCCGGATTGCGCGGTCGATCAACTGAATTTCGTGCGACAATCGCGTGTTATTGCGGTCAAACACCAGTGACCGTGTAACAAGGACTTGCCGTGACGCGCTACTTGCCCATCCTTTTCAGCCTCCTGCTCGCGTCGCCCGCGACGGCGCAGGATGCCGAGACGGGGATCGCTGACGCAGAGCAGGAGCAGGCTGCCGAGGAAGAACAGGCCGTTGAGCCGGAGGCCGAGCCAGAAGCCGCGAGCGAAGAGGAGACCGTCGACTTTGACGAGACGGGCCTCGACGAGCAGGGATTCGTCGACGAAGACGACGACTTTGATCCGACCGAGCAGATTCCGACCGACCAGTCCATCGAGTTTCCAGCAGATATCTAAGCCGACCCGTAATCTATGAAGAAAAAGAACATCCCCGTCGAATTCGTGTTTCAGCTATTCGCGTTGATCATCGCGATCATCATCGTGCACGCGTTCTACCAGACCGTGGTGCGGCCGAATGCGGCCCAGATCATCGAGGAGCAGAACGCGGCCGCCGCCGCCGACCCGGATTACGTGCGCGAGCGCCACGTGTGGGTGCTGATCAAGGACCTCGAGCAGGAGGCCTGTTTCATCCTCGGCATCTGGGCGCTGGCGATCATGGGCTACAAGGCCGTTACGATCTCGCGCGAGCGGCGCCTGCTCGACGTGGACCTCGTGCCGGTCGCCGAGGGGATGCGAATATTACCGGAGGACACGCGCGAATTTGCGCGCCAGATACAGGCGTTGCCCGAGGAAAGCCAGCGCATGCTGCTGCCGCGCGCATTGCTCAATGCGCTGCGCCGCTTCGCCACGACCCGCAACATCCAGGATGTGTCCGGCAGTACGCGCGACATCTTCGAGTCGGAGGCGGAACGCCTCGAGTCCGAACTGTCGATGATCCGCTATATCTCCTGGGCAATCCCGTCCATCGGCTTTATCGGCACAGTGCGTGGTATCGGTGAGGCGCTCGCCCAGGCGGACAAAGCGGTGCAGGGCGACATCGCCGGCGTCACCCAGAGCCTCGGCGTGGCGTTCAACTCGACCTTCATCGCGCTGCTGATCAGTATTTTCCTGATGTTCCTCGTGCACCAGCTGCAGCTGATGCAGGAACGGCTGATTTTTGACGGCGAGACCTACAGCAACGACAAGCTGATCCGCCACATGAAGGCCGACTAGCGCCCGGAGTTACCGTGTCCCTGCTCGCCGTCCATCTCAACGATGCAGCAATCTCGATCCACGATGCGGACCGGGTGCTGTATCGCGAGCCGGGTTTCGCCCTGCTCGAAGACGACGGGCTTACCACGGGCACGGAAGCGTTCGCACAGGCGCGCCTGAAACCGCGCCGCATTCATAACCACTACTGGTCGGAACTGCGCACCGAGCCGCTGCCCGACCGCCGCTTCCAGCACCTCAGCGCCGCGGATATCGTCAGCCGGCAGCTCGAGCAAATGTGGCAGCGCGTGTCCGGCGACGCCGTTGTCGTGGCCGTTCCCGCCTACATGGAAACGGCGAGCCTCGGCCTGTTCCTCGGCATTGCCGCCGAGCTGCAGATCCCGGTCGCGGGCATGGTCGATGCGGCCGTGGCTGCAACGCGCCGTGAATACCAGGACGCTGTGCCAGTGCACGTCGACCTCGGCCTGCACGCGGCGATGCTGACGCGGCTCAGCCAGGCCGGCCAGGCGCAAGTGGACCGCACCGAGGTCATTGGCGGGTGCGGCATGATCGCACTGTACGACGCCTGGATTCGACAGATTGCCGAAGCATTCGTGCAACAGTCGCGCTTCGATCCGCTGCATACCGCGGAAACCGAGCAGATGCTGCAGGACCGCCTCAAAGGCTGGCTGATCGAGGCGTCGTCTGGCGAGTCGGTGCAGATGGACATCGAGTATCGCGGCATCGGCCACAGCGCCGAGATGGAGTCGCTCGAACTGGTCGCGACCGCCGCACCCGTCTATCACCGCATCGTCAGCAACCTGCGCGCGCTCTACCGCGCCGATGAGACGCCGGCCCTGCAGCTGTCGGATCGCGCGGCTCGCATGCCGGGTCTCGCCGACATCCTGACGGCGCGGGTCGGCGGCGAACTCTTCGTGCAGGAGCCGGGGGCGACGGCCCGTGGACTGCTGGCCCGCTGCAGCGATATGCGGCCCGGGCAGAGCGCCGTCAGCCTGGTGCGCAAACTGCCCTGGGACCAGGCGCCGGTTGCCGCGGGCACCGACAGCGCGCCGCGCCACCGCGGCCAGCCGACGCACGTGCTGTTCAACAACCGGGCCTACGCGATCGCAGGCGAGCCGCTCGTGCTCGGCAGCCAGGTCGGGGGCGAAGCACGTTCGATCGACCTGCAGCAGGACATGCCAGGCTTGTCGCGGCAGCACTGCGCGCTGCAGCAGGAGAACGGGCAGTGCATCGTTCGCGACTACAGCCGCTATGGCACTTTCCTCAACGGCCATCGCATCGACGGTTCGGCCGTGCTGCAGGTCGGCGATCTCGTACGCCTCGGCACGCCCGGCTTTGAGCTACGGCTGATCACCACGGAGACCGACGATGGCCCGTAAGCGCCGCGCCACCGAGGTCTTCAGCATGTCGTTCCTGGACTGCATGAGCTGCGGCTTCGGCGCGGTCATCCTGTTCTTCATGATCATCAACGCCCAGGTCAAGGAGACCACCGAGGACGACCCGACCGAGCTGATGGCGGAGACCCGCATGCTCGAGGTCGAGATTCTCGAGGGGCGCAAGAACCTCGTGCTGGCGAAGAACACCATCGATGAACTCGAATCCGAGAAGGACACGGCCGAGGGGCGCATCGCCCAGGTCATCGCGTTGATCGAGGAGCTGCGCGCCGAGCTGGCCGAATACGATCAGGACACCCTGGCCGAGATCGAGCGCGTCGAGCAGCTGCAAACCGACATCAAGAATCTCGAGGAAGAGGTGAAGCGGCTGCTGGCAATGGCGGAAGCGGAGGAAGCCGAGGGCAACCGCATCCGCGAGTTCAAGGGTGAGGGCGATCGTCAGTACCTGACGGGCCTCAAGCTCGGTGGCGAGCGCACGCTGATCCTCGTCGATCGCTCGGCGAGCATGCTGGACGATTCGATTATCAACATCATTCGGCGCCGCAATATGCCGGTCGACGACAAGCTGCGCGCCGTCAAGTGGCGCCAGGCGGTAGCCAGCGTTGACTGGCTGACCGCGCAGTTCATTCCCGGCAGCGAGTTCCAGATCTACGTGTACAACACGACCGCGGAGCCGGTTATCGAAGGGTCGAACGGCGTATGGCTCAAGGCCGACGATGCGACGCAGCTCGACGAGGCCATGCGCGTGTTGCGCCGCACGGTGCCCGAAGGAGGCACTAACATGAAATCCGCGATAGAAGTGATCACCTCACTGAACCCGTGGCCGGATAACGTCATCCTGCTCGCCGACGGGTTACCGACGATGGACGCGCCGACGACGAACAAGCGCACCGTCACCGGGCGTGACCGGGCGCGTTACTTCACCAATGCGGTCAACGAATTGCCCAGCAACATCCCGGTCAATGTCTTCCTGTATCCGCTCGAGGGTGACTACGACGCGCCGTTCCTGTACTGGCTGCTCGCTTATCGCAGCGGCGGTTCATTCATCAGCGTGAGCAAGGACTGGCCATGAGGAGAAGGAAACGCCGCAACGTCGAAGCGTTCAGCCTGTCGTTCCTCGACTGCATCTGCTGTGGTTTCGGGGCCATTATCCTCCTGCTGGTGCTGTCCAAGATTTACGAGCCCGTGATCATCGAGAAGACCCAGGACGACCTGGAGTCGCTCATCGCGCTGCTGCAACAGGAGCTGTTCGAGATCCGCGGCGAGACCACGGTGCTGAATCGCGAACTCGACGACGTGAAGGAGCAGACATCGGACACGAAGCTGCGCCTCGCGCGCCTGCAGGGCGAGCTCAGCTCGGTGCAGGGCCAGTATGCGGCGACGCAGCGGGAGTCCGAAGCGACCTTCGACGAGGGCGACCTGCGCCGCACCAAGCAGCGGCTTACCGACGAGATGCGGCGGCTGCAGCCGTATTACCGACGCGCCGACGATGACGCCGTGGCGGGCATCCCGGTCGATAGCGAGTACGTGATTTTCGTCATCGATACCTCTGGCAGTATGCAGCAGTTCAACTGGCAGCGAGCGATCGACAAGCTGACCGAGACGCTCGACGTCTACCCGCAGGTCAAGGGCATCCAGATCATGAACGACAACGGCTCGTACATGTTCAAGCAGTATGCCGGCCGGTGGATTCCCGACAGCCCGGGGCGGCGTGAAGCGATTCGCAACACGATGCGCACCTGGCGACCGTTCAGCGACTCGAACCCCGCCGACGGCATCATCTACGCGATCAGCACCTTCTGGTCGGCCGACAAAAAGATCAGCATCTACGTTTTCGGCGACGAGTTTAGCGGCCGGTCGGTCGAGGCCGTCGTGCGCCAGATCGATGCGGTCAACCTCGCAGACGAGCAGGGCAATCGCCTGGTGCGCATTCACGCGGTCGGCTTCCCGTTCTTCTTCGAGCCCGGCCGCCAGGCGTCCGACACGACACGGCGCTATGCGCAGCTAATGCGCGTCCTGACCGAGCGTAACGGCGGCACTTTCGTCGCGCTGTCCGACCCGAACCGCAGCTAGCTGCTGCCACTATTCACCACAATTGATCGCCAGCTTTCCACGATGCTGGCCATGCCGCCGCGCATTTGGGCCTTGTAATGATCCTCAACATCACAGGAGGACACACCCATGCGCAATCTCGTCATCATTCTTCTCACTGTCGCCGTCGCCGCTTACGCGCCGGCAGCATCCGCCAAGGCCTCGAAAGAGGAGAACATCGGTGTCGGCAGCGGCGTCGTGATTGGCGCCCTCGCCGGCGGCCCGGTCGGCGCAATCATCGGCGCGGCGATCGGCGCCAAGCTCGGCGACTCGATGCATCGCAAGAACAGCGAAATCGATTCGCTGAACAGCTCGCTCGACGCGACGCGCGACGACGTCCGTGAACTGCACCTCGACATCGATTCTCTCAATGCCGAACTCGAACACTACGAGCAGATCGATCGCCCGCAGCTGATCAGCCTGATGCAGGCCGGCATCGAGATGGACCTGTTGTTTCGCACCGACGAGCACGCGCTCGCCGACACGACGGGCGATCGTCTCGCGGCGCTGGCCAGGGACGTGGCGCGCATGAAAGACATCCGCGTACAGCTGGACGGCTTCGCCGATGAGCGCGGCGATGCCGACTACAATCTCGAGCTGTCGCGCAAGCGCGTGGAGTTCGTCCGCGACCAGCTGGTCGACGCGGGCATCCATCCGTCGCGCATCGACGTGACGGCGCACGGCGAAGCGCCGGCCCAGGACTCTTCGGTTGACAGCTATGCGCTGGAGCGCCGCGTCAGCATGACGTTGTTCATCGACAACGAGGGCGTGCAGCCTGTCGCCCAGACCATCGACCCCTGATCAATCTCAAGAACTTCCGCGACTCTTCTGGAGTCTCCCCCGCTTGCCGGCCCCTCGGGGCCGGCTTTTTGGTGGAGCGCCCTATGGGCGCGATTGTTGGAGCGGCCCATGGCCGCGAATGTTGGAGCGCCCCATGGGCGCGATTGTGTATAGTCCAAAACCATGAAAGACGAACTCGCCACCAAACACTGCAAGCCCTGCGAAGGCGGCGTCGACCCGCTGCAGCCGCAACAGGTCGAGGAGCTGATGCGCGGCTTGCACGACGACTGGTCCGTGAGTGCTGACGGCCTGTCGATCGCCCGGCGTTTCGAGTTTCCGGCCTACAGCCGCACGCTGGGTTTCACGAACGCGGTCGCGTGGATCGCGATTACCGAGGGACACCATCCCGATATCACGTTCAGCTATGGCTACTGCGCCGTGAGTTTCACCACGCACGCGATCGGCGGGTTGTCGGACAACGACTTCATCTGCGCCGCCAAGGTGGATCGCCTCGCGAGGGAGACGCTGGACGGATGATCGGCATCGCCGATATCGAGGCCGCCGCCGCGCGGCTCCACGGTGTCGTCGTACGAACGCCGTTATTACAGAACGCAGAGCTCGACCGGGTGACCGGAGGCACCGTGCTGGTCAAGCCGGAGTGCTTCCAGCAGATCGGTTCGTTCAAGATCCGCGGCGCCTACAACCTCCTCAGTCAGCTCACGCCCGAGCAGGCGGCGAAGGGCGTCGTTGCCTGGTCCTCAGGTAACCATGCGCAGGGCGTCGCACTGGCGGGCAAGCTGCTCGGAATTCACGCGGCCATCGTGATGCCCGAGGATGCGCCGGCCGCCAAGCTCGAGAGCACGAAGCGGCTCGGCGGCGAGATCATCACCTACGACCGCTACAACGAGGACCGTGAGGCTATCGCGCGCCGGGTGGCGGCTGAGCGCGAGGCTGAGATCGTCCCGTCTTACGAAGATGAACGCATCATCGCGGGGCAGGGCACGGCGGGTCTCGAGATCGCGCAGCAGGCCGCCGAACTCGGGCTGGGTATCGACAAGCTCCTCGTTTGCTGCGGCGGCGGCGGGCTGACCGCAGGCTGCGCCATCGCGATACACGCCTTTTACCCGGATGCGGAGGTTTACACGGTAGAGCCGGAAGACTTCGATGACACGGCGCGATCGCTGGCCGGGGGCGAACGCGTGGCAAATTCGCCCGACGCGCGTTCGATCTGCGATGCGCTGCTGACCGACATGCCGGGGCAGCTCACCTACGACGTCATGCGCGAGCACATCAACGCCGGCCTGACGGTGAGCGAGGCGGACGTGCGCGAGGCGATGCGCTTTGCTTTCCGCAACCTGAAGATCGTCGTCGAACCCGGCGGCGCGGTCGGATTAGCCGCGTTGCTGGCCGGCAAGGTCGACACGGCCGGCAAGACGACGGCCATCATATTCTCTGGGGGTAATGTCGACGCCGGGCTGTTCGCGTCGATTCAGACCGAGCGCGCCTGAGGTTTCCTCAGCGCCGTCACGTTGGCAAACGACTGCCGGCGCGTGTTCATCAACTGCACCGCGCGCCGCCGGCGTGCTTCCCAGCCGTCCAGCCAGTCCACGATTTTCTCGACCTGTTCGAGATCCGGGCGCACCCGGCTCGGCTGCATGTCGTGCAGGCCCTGGCCACGCTCGGCCGCGCGCACGAAGTTCTGGCTGTCGCGCAACACGGCGATAATCGGAATGCCGAGGGAGTCGAGGAAACGCATGAGCCTGCCGAAGCTCTTCGTGTTCTTGCGCGTACGGTTTGCGATGACGGCGAGCTTGCCTTCATTGCGGTTGACCTTGGCGACGAGCAGCAGGTCGGCAATGCACTTGGACACGGCGTCGATGTCGAGCGCCGACGGCAACACCGGCACCAGTATGCTGGACGAGTCGCGTGTCAATTCGCGCAGGTCGTCGTGGCTGATGCTGGCGGGGGAGTCGACGATCAGGTTGAGCGTGTCGTCAGGGACGCGCAGTTGCCAGCTGCGCGTCGCCTGCATCGACTTCTTGTAGGCCGCGATACCGTGGATTGACGGCAGGTCAGCAGGGCGGCGATTGAGCCAGCCGATTGTCGAGCCCTGCGGGTCGTAGTCCATGATCGCGGGCTGGGGGCCGCGCCGCGCATAGCAGGCCGCGATATTGGTGGCCAGCGTCGACTTGCCGCAACCACCCTTGGGGTTGAGTACGACAATCCGGTTGAGCTTATCGCGTGACGGCGTTACCAGCATAGACTCTAGTCTGTCGGCTCACGATCCAATACTCTCCGCGCCAGTTCACATAATACCAGCGTGCTCAAAGTCCGGCCAATTCGACCCAGGTCGTCATGATCGTCTCGTCCGGCGTGCCTTCGCCGGTCGTATTCGAGTAGATCTCGATGACTACATCGACGCCGTTCGCTTGAGCCGTAATCCTCGCACTGCTCGCGTCCCCGACAATCAGCATCTGGCCCGCATTCGGGTAGTTGGTGTCGAAGCCTTCGAACATCACCGGCGTCGAGTAGGTCACGGAGCCCGACAGCTCCGAGCTGTCCAGCGAGCCCGACGCCAGCAGCGTGAACGGCGACGGCAAGACCGTGCCGTCGAAAGTCTGCGCAGAGCTGTAATTGGTGAGCGTCTCGGTGCTCGTGTTGGAGTCGGTCAGCATCGACTGGCCGGTGACCGCGGCCTCGACATAGGGCGCCTGCAGCGTGTTCAGCGTCGCCGTGCCGTCACCGTTGGCAAGCAGAACGTCTTCGGCTGTCGTCACCTGGAAGTTATCCAGCAGCAAGGTCATGGTCATGTCATACAGGCCGGTCAGCGCATCACCGCTGAACGAGACGACCTCGAAGTCGATCCTGCCGTCGATGACTTCACCAATACCGTCGTCGCA
>JASJCH010000060.1 GCA_030066075.1 Woeseiaceae bacterium | reverse complement strand
CACAAGCTCAAGATGGCCAAGGAAGAGATCATCAAGAGCGCGGACGGGGCGATTCGAATGGCCCGTGAGCTCTGTGATGACGTGGAGTTCTCGCCCGAGGACGCGTCGCGCACCGAGCTCGGATACCTCGCCGAGGTGGTTAGCGCGGCCATCGAGGCGGGTGCAAAAACGGTCAATATCCCCGATACCGTGGGTTACACCGTGCCCGCCGAGTTCGATGAACTGTTTCGCTACCTGAAAAAGCACGTCGCGCGAATCGACGAGATTACACTCAGCGTCCATTGCCACAACGACCTCGGCATGGCCGTCGCCAACAGCCTGGCCGCGGTTCGGGCCGGCGCCCGCCAGGTCGAGTGCACGATCAACGGCATCGGCGAACGCGCCGGAAACTGCAGCCTCGAGGAGGTGGTCATGGCGATCCGGACGCGGGCGGAGTTCTTCGGCCTGGAAACCGGTATCGATACCACCCGGCTCTACCCGACTTCGCGGCTCGTATCGAGCATTACGGGCATGCACCCGCCCCGCAACAAAGCGATCGTCGGCGAGAACGCGTTTGCCCACGAGGCCGGCATCCACCAGCACGGGATGCTGCAACACGCGTCGACCTACGAAATCATGCGCCCCGAGGACGTTGGACTCAGCAAGTCCAACCTGGTGCTGGGCAAGCACAGTGGCCGGCACGCATTCCGCGAGCGCGTTCGCGACCTCGGCTTTGATCTGGACGACTTCGAAACCAACCGCGCGTTCCAGGAGTTCAAGAAGCTGGCCGACAAGAAAAAGGACGTGTACGACGGCGATATCGAAGCCATCATCATGAACGTCGACAATGCGTCCGTCGGCCCGTGGACGCTGCAATCCCTCGAGACGCGTACCCGGACCGATCAGCCGGCCGATGCAACGCTGGTGCTGATCGACGAGGACGGCAAGGAGTCGTCGGCGACAGCCTCCGGCGATGGCCCGGTTGCGGCGGCGTTCCAGGCGCTCGAGGAAATCACCGGCGTCAACATCGAGTTGAAGAACTTCGAGCTGCACAGCGCCACGGTCGGCGAGGATGCCCAGGGTGAGGTCACGGTGACGGTCGAGCACGACGGCGATGATTACCGCGGTAACGGCACCAGCGTCGACATCGTCGAAGCCGGCAGCCGAGCGTGTCTCGAGGTGATCAATCGCATCCTGCGTCGACGTCAGCGTTCGACCTCCGACATCGAGTCGACGGCGAGCATGGAGCGGGCGACGATCTGATGGGGGCTGCCCGCACGCTGTTCGAAAAGGTCTGGTCCGAGCATGTTGTTGTCGAGGAGACGCCCGATACGCCGGCCGTCCTGTATATCGACCTGCACCTGATCCACGAGGTCACAACACCGCAGGCTTTCTCATTGCTGCGTGACAAGGGCCTGCCGGTCCGCCGGCGGGACCTGACGCTCGCAACCATGGACCACTCGACGCCGACCACCCCGGTCTCGAGCATCAAGGACTTGCTCGTGGTCGGCGAAAGCGCCGCGGCGCAGGTCCGTCAAATGCAGCAGAACTGCGCCGACTTCGACATCGAGTTGCTGGGTTTCGACAGCGACCAGCGTGGCATCGTGCACGTCATCGGTCCCGAGCTGGGGGCCACCCAGCCAGGCAAGACCATCGTCTGTGGCGATAGTCACACGAGTACACACGGCGCCTTCGGTGCCCTCGCCTTCGGTATAGGAACGACCGAGGTCGGGCATGTGCTGGCGACCCAGTGCCTGTTGCAGCGCAAGCCGCGGACATTGGCGATCGAGGTTGACGGGCAGTTGTCGACCGGCGTCGGCGCAAAGGACCTGATCCTGGCAATCATCGGCGAGATTGGTGTCGACGGCGGAACCGGCCACGTCATCGAGTACCGGGGGCGCGCGATAGAGGCGCTGAGCATGGACGCCCGCATGACGGTCTGCAACATGTCCATCGAGGCCGGCGCACGGGCGGGAATGATCGCTCCGGACGAGACGACGTTCGAGTACCTGCAGGGCCGCCCGCGCGCGCCGCAGGGCGCCGAATGGGATGCGGCCATTGCCCGCTGGCGGGCGCTGGCGAGCGACGATGGCGCCGAATTCGACCGCACCGTGTCGATCGACGCCTCGCGGCTCGAACCGATGGTCACCTTCGGCACCAACCCCGGCATGGTGGTCAGCGTCAACGACCCGGTTCCGGATGCTGCTGGCGATCCGAGTTTTCAGAAAGCGCTCGACTACATGCAGGTCGACACTGGCAAGCCGCTGACCGAGGCGCCGGTCGACGTGGTGTTCGTCGGTAGCTGCACCAATTCACGGTTGTCTGATCTCGAGCAGGCGGCATCGATTCTCGCCGGTCGTCGGGTTGCCGACGGCGTCCGTATGCTCGTCGTGCCAGGGTCGCAGCAGATCAAGAAAGCTGCCGAGGATATCGGCCTGGACCGGGTCTTCACCGAGGCCGGCGCCGAGTGGCGCGAGTCTGGCTGCTCGATGTGCCTCGGCATGAACGGCGACACCGTCGCGAAGGGACAGCTCAGCGTCAGTACCAGCAATCGCAACTTCGAGGGTCGCCAGGGCATCGGGGCCCGCACGGTGCTCGCCAGTCCGCTCACGGCGGCGGCATCCGCCGTCAGTGGCCACGTGGCGGATCCGCGCCCTCTCATGGACAGGAGCTGACCATGAAACCACTACGCCAGTTGCGCTCCCGAACGGTCGTATTGCCCACCCGCGATATCGACACTGACCAGATCATCCCTGCCCGTTTCCTGACGACGACCAGTCGCGAGGGACTGGGCAAGCATCTGTTCGCGGATCTGCGCTTCGCGCCCGACGGCCAGCCGCGTGACGAATTCCCGTTGAATCGCCCCGACACGGATGGCTGCGAGATCCTGGTTGCCGGAAACAACTTCGGCTGCGGCTCCTCCCGTGAGCACGCACCGTGGGCCTTGCTTGATTACGGCATCCGTGCGGTCGTGAGCACCGAGATTGCCGACATCTTTCGCAACAATTCGTTAAAGAACGGCCTGGTTCCTGTCGTCGTGCCGCCGGACGCTCACGATTTCCTGCTGGCCAACCCCGGCGTCGAAGTTTCCCTCGACGTGGAGCGCGCCGAACTGCGGATCGGGGACGGCGCCGCAGTGCCCTTCCCGATCGATGCATTTGCTCGCTACTGCCTGATCGAGGGCATTGACCAACTCGGTTTTCTGCAGCAGCAGATGGATCACATCGAGCATTTCGAGGAGCAGCGCCCGTGGACGCCCTGATAACCCTGCTGCCGGGCGACGGAATTGGCCCCGAGGTGACCGCGGCCGCGCATCGCGCCCTGAAGCAAGTGGCCGAGGTCTACGGCCACACTTTCCGTTTCGAGGTGAAACTGGTCGGCGGCGCGGCAATTGACGAAACCGGCAGCCCGCTGCCGCCCGACACGATGGCCAGTTGCATGGACAGCGCGGCTGTGTTCCTGGGCGCGGTGGGAGGTCCCAAGTGGTCCGGTCCTCATGCGATGGTTCGCCCCGAGAAGGGCCTGCTCGAGCTGCGCGCCGAGCTGGGCGTCTACGCCAACCTGCGCCCCGTAAAGGTCATGGATGAGCTCGTTGATGCGTCACCGCTCAAGGCCGGGATCATCCGGGGCGTCGACCTCGTCGTGGTGCGCGAACTGACCGGCGGCATCTATTTTGGCAAGAAGACCCGCGACGAGACGGTGGCCAGCGACCTCTGCGTCTACCACACTCACGAAGTTGAACGTATCGTCCGCGTCGCGGCCCGGCTGGCGTCCGGACGCCGCAACAAGGTCTGTTCGGTCGACAAGGCCAACGTCCTCGAAACGTCGCGCCTGTGGCGCGATGTTGCCGACCGGACGCTCGAGCGCGAGTTTCCGGAGATCGAGACGGAGACGCTGCTCGTCGATGCGGCGGCGATGCACCTGCTGAGCCGGCCACGCGATTTCGACGTCATAGTCACCGAGAACATGTTTGGCGACATTCTGACCGACGAGGCGTCAATGCTGGCCGGGTCGATGGGCATGTTGCCATCGGCATCGCTCGGCGACTCGACGCGTGGCCTCTACGAACCCATTCACGGCTCGGCGCCGGATATCGCTGGCTTGGACGTCGCCAATCCCTGTGCGGCTATCGCCAGCGCGGCGATGCTGTTGCGGCACAGCCTCAGCCTCGTCGAGGAAGCCGATGCTGTCGATGCTGCCATTGCCGCGGCGATTGCGGCGGGCGCCCGAACGGCCGACATTGCCCGCGATGGCGAAACGCCGATTTCCACCACCGAGATGACCGACCGCATCCTCGCGGGCCTCGGCTAACCCTGCACCGCTACAGGCGCCAGTGACGGCGTGCCGGCCGCGATATCGAGCGCCGCCAGCACGTCCGCGACCAGGTCCTCGGTGCTTTCCAGGCCCACCGACAGGCGCACCAGGTTGTCGCTGATGCCTGCTTCGGCCAGGGCGTCCCGCGGAACTGATGAGTGAGTCATTGAGGGCGGGTGGCAAACGAGGCTTTCGACACCCCCCAGCGATTCGGCCAGCGAGAAGTGTTGCAGGTTCTCGACGAACGCGCGCACGGCGCTGGATCCCCCGGCCAGTTCCAGGCTGAGCATGCCTCCGTAGCCGCCCTGTTGCCGGACTGCGATGTTGTGCCCCGGGTGCGAGCGCAGGCCCGGGTAGTAGACCCGCGCCACGCCCGGGTGCTCGCCCAGGATATTGGCCAGCAGGCTGGCGCTTTCCTCGTGCTGGCGCATGCGGGCATGCAGCGTGCGCACGCCGCGCAGCGTCAGGTAGCTGTCGAAAGGCGCGCCCGAGATACCGAGGCAATTCGTCCACCAACCCAGTTCTTCGGCGAGTTCGTCCGTTGCGCCGATCACGGCGCCGCCAACGACGTCCGAGTGCCCGTTCAGGTACTTGGTCGTGGAGTGAATAACGAGGTCGGCGCCGAGCGCCAGCGGCTGCTGCAGAACCGGCGACAGGAACGTGTTGTCGACCGCCAGCAGCGCCCCGCATTCGCGCGCCAGGTCGCTCACCGCGCGGATGTCGACGATCCGCAGTAACGGGTTGGATGGCGTTTCCACCAGGATTAGCCGTGGCTTTCGTTCGCACGCCGCCCTGAGCGCCGCAGGGCGGGTCTGGTCCACGAATGCGACTTCGAAATGCCCTTTCCTGGCGAGACTGTGGAACAGCCGGTAACTGCCTCCATAGCAGTCATGCGGCGCCACCAGCAGGTCGCCCGGCTGCAGCAGCTGGCACACCAGTGTCAGCGCCGCCATTCCTGACGAAGTAACGACCGCGCCCGCGCCACCCTCGAGATCGGACAGCGCGTCGGCCAGGGCGTCTCGCGTCGGGTTGCCCGAGCGCGTGTAATCGTAGTCGCGCCGCTCGCCCAGCCCCGCAAACGTGAAGTTCGAGGACAAGTGCAACGGCGGTACTACAGCGCCATGCTGCGAGTCAGACTCTATAGCGGCACGCGCGGCCTGCGTTGCCGTATTTGCTCTGGATGTCATCCTGGGTCTCCTGGTTCCTGTGTCTATCCGAGTTCACAACGTTCGAACTCATCGGAACCCTACGGAGCCCGTAAGGGTGGGAATCGCGCCCTTCAGTGGTCCCCGACAGAGACAACGTGCTGCTGCGACTCTCATCTTTCGGCGCGCGATCCTGTCGCGTCACCGTAGGAGTTGGCACCTTTTCGGAATGGTTAGTTCCGCTGGTTGCCCCGGCGTCTTCGGGCCTGTCCCTCAGCCGGTCTCGATGAGTTTCGTAGAGTGTAGGGCTGCCCCGCCGCGATCGTCAAGGAGCGGGTCGCGGTTTTATTAGTCACAGTGGAAACCAATAGCCGTGCGGGTTGCGGCGCAATTTATCGCTCCAATGAGGGTTGCATCGCCTGTAGCAATGTATTAACGTGCTAATACACTGGTACAACCTCTGATCGCTATGAAACCCAACCGCAATGACAGCCCGGGGCAGCAGAATGCCGCCGAGGAAGCGCTCTGCAAGGCGCTAACCAGCCTTTCGACGGTCGACGATTGCCGCAATTTTCTGCGCGATCTGTGCACGCCGGCCGAGTTACAGGCGCTCGTCGATCGCTGGCAGGTGGTTGAACTGCTCGAACAGGGGCTGACCTACCGCAGGATTCACGATCTGACCGGCGTGAGCGTAACGACTATTGGGCGCGTGGCCCGTTTCCTGACCGATGGCTTCGGCGGCTACCGCGCTGCCATTGACCGGGTCAGCGAGCTCGAAAAACCGACTTCTCATTAAGGAATCACCCATGGATACATCAGAGCAGCGCATAAAGATTGCGGTGCAGAAGACCGGACGTCTGACCGACCACTCCATCGACCTGCTGCAGCGCTGTGGTCTCAAGCTGACCCAGAGCAAGGACCAGCTGTTCCTGTACGGCGAGAATATGCCGATCGACCTGCTCCTGGTGCGCGACGACGACATTCCGGGCCTTGTCAGCGAGGACGTCTGTGATCTCGGCATCGTGGGGCTCAACGTCGTCGAGGAAACCAGCCAGCGCTGGCGCACGGAAGGCGGCCAACCCCGCTTCCGGCAGGTGTTCGAGCTTGATTTCGGCCACTGCCGGCTGGCGATTGCGGCGCCCGATGGCACCCAATACACCGGCCCGGAGTCACTAAATAATTGCCGAATAGCAACGAGTTATGTGCATCTCTTAGAGCGCTTTCTAGAAGATAACGGGATCGACGCCGAGCCCGTGTACTTCTCGGGCGCCGTCGAAATTGCTCCCAAGCTCGGCAAGGCCGAGTTTATCTGCGATCTCGTGTCGACCGGCGGCACGCTCGCGGCCAACGGGCTGGTCGAGGTTGAAACGCTGCTGGAGAGCGAGGCCGTCGTGATTCAGACGGAGGAGCGGCTCAGCGAGTCCAAACAGGCCCTGGTCGACCGGATGTTGCAGCGCCTCGACGGCGTGCTGCAGGTGCGCGAGAGCAAATACATCATGCTGCACGCACCGCGGGCCGCCCTGGCCGAGATTCGCGACCTGCTGCCCGGTTCCGAGGCTCCGACGGTGGTCCCGCTTGACGGCGCCGAGGACAAGGTAGCCGTGCACGCGGTGTGTCGCGAAAACGTTTTCTGGGAGACCCTCGAGAATCTCAAGGGCGCGGGCGCCAGCTCACTGCTCGTTCTGCCCGTCGAGAAGATGCTTGCCTGACCGATGATGCTCGAGAACTACAATTGGCAGGACCTGGGGCCTGAAACGCAGGCGGAACTGCTCGAACGTCCAGCCCAGGGCATCGACGCCAGCATCCGCGATCGCGTTGCCGGCATTCTGCAGCAGGTCCGTACCGACGGCGATGCGGCGGTGCGCGCTCTTACCGCGGAGATCGATGGGGTCGATGTCGCCGACTGTCGGGTTGCCGCGGATGAGTTTGCCGCTGCAGCGGCTGCCCTGTCCCGGGCCGCGGTCGATGCAATTGACCTGGCCATTAGCAACGTCAGGCGGTTCCACGAGGCGCAGCTCCCCGGCGAGGTGAGGATCGAGACGATGCCGGGCGTGCTCTGCGAGCGACTCACTCACGCCCTGGACTCGGTAGGTCTGTATGTCCCGGCCGGCACGGCGCCCCTGCCCTCGGCGGCGATCATGCTGGCCGTACCCGCCGCCATTGCGGGTTGCCCGGTGCGGGTTCTGTGCACCCCGCCGCGGCCGGACGGCACCGCAGACCCTGCAGTGCTGGTCGCTGCGTCGCGAGCAGGCATTACCGACGTGTTCAAGATTGGCGGGGCCCAGGCCGTCGCCGCGATGGCCTATGGCACCGCGTCAGTGCCGAAGGTCCGCAAGATTTTCGGGCCCGGTAACGCCTGGGTTACGGCGGCCAAAACGCTGGTGAGTTCGGACCCGGACGGCGCGGCGATTGACCTCCCCGCCGGCCCGTCGGAAGTACTGGTCATCGCTGATGATTCGGCCCGGCCCGGGTTCGTCGCCGCTGACCTGTTGTCACAGGCCGAGCATGGCACGGATTCCCAGGTCATGCTGGTGACGACGAGCCCGCAGCTCGCGCGGGAAGTTGCCGACGAGGTCGAAGCACAGCTCGAGCTTCTGTCGCGGGCAGACATCGCGCGAGAGGCGCTGGCGCAGTCCCGGATCATCACGGTCGACTCTATCGACGCAGCGATAGCGATCAGCAATCGCTATGCGCCGGAGCACCTGATTCTCCAGTTCCGCGATGCGCGCGCACAGCTCGGCGCTATCCGCAACGCGGGTTCGGTGTTTATCGGCGACTGGTCGCCGGAGTCGGTTGGCGACTACTGCAGCGGCACTAACCACGTGTTACCGACCTACGGATATGCGAGCGCTTACAGTGGCCTCGGGATCGACCAGTTCATGCGCCATATGACCGTCCAGGAGTTGTCGCAGGACGGTCTGGCATCACTTGGCACCGCCATAACGACACTGGCGGACCTGGAGGGCCTGGATGCGCATGCCGCGGCCGTAACCCTGCGGCTGGAGACCGAGGCATGAGTGTCCGGGCGCTGGCACGCAGCCAGGTGCGGGGGCTCGCGCCCTACAAGGCGGCCATCCAGGTCGCCGACACGGTTCGGCTGAATGCCAACGAAGCGCCCTGGAGGAATGCCGGTGACGAATTTCGCCGGCCGCTGAATCGTTATCCCGAGATTCGTCCGGCGCGGCTGCGCAAACTCCTCGCTGCCCACTACGGAACGGATGCGGGCAACCTGCTCGTCACCCGCGGGTCCAGCGAGGCAATCGACTTGCTGATGAGGGTCTTCTGCGAATCGGGATGCGACAACGTTGTGACCACAACGCCGACGTTCTCGATGTACGAGCACTATGCCGTCGTGCAGGGCGCAGAACTGCGCAAGGTAGCCAGCGACCCGGGACAGGACTTCGTCGTTGACGCGGATCGCGTTCTTGCTGCCTGTGACGACTCGACCAAGCTAATCATCCTCTGCACGCCGAACAATCCGACCGGTACGCTGGTGCCTGGCGACGTGATCCGGGAAGTGCTCGAACGCCGCGGTGATCGCTCGATTATCGTCGTGGATGAGGCCTATATCGAGTTCGCAGATGCCCCGTCAGTTGTCGATCTCGTCGGGCGGTTCGACAATCTTGTCGTCCTGCGCACGTTGTCCAAGGCGCTCGCCTTTGCCGGCGCTCGCTGTGGTTCCGTCATCGCGTCCGACAGCGTTATCGACATGCTGGATGCTGTTCAGGCGCCCTACGCGATTGCGACTCCGGTCATCGAATGCGTCGAAGACGCCCTCGACGCCGAAGGGCTGGCCGCGGCGGCGGCATTTGTCGCAGAGACCATTCGCGAGCGCGAGCGGGTTCGCGCCGCGCTGGCCAGACACGACTGGGTGCAGACAATCTGGCCGAGCGCCGCGAACTTCCTGCTCGTACGGGTAGCTGATGCGCCAGGGCTCATGGCGCACTGCGAGGCCCGCCAGGTGCTGCTGCGTCACTTCGGGGGCGAACTCGAGCAGTGCGTCCGCATAACGATTGGCAGCCCCGCCGAGAACGATTCGCTGTTGGCCGCCCTCGCCGACCTGGAGGTGAGCGATGGCTGAGCGCGTATTGTTCATCGATCGGGACGGCACACTTGTGGAGGAGCCCGAAGATTTCCAGGTCGATGCCCTGAACAAGATACGCCTGGTTCCGGGCGTCATTCCCGCCCTGCTTGAACTGGCGGCGCATGGATTTCGCCTGGTCATGGTCAGCAACCAGGATGGCCTCGGCACCGATTCGTTTCCCGAAGCGCAGTTTCGCGAGTCCCAGGATCACATCCTGGCGCTGTTTGAGACCCAGGGCGTGCAGTTCGACGAAATTTTCATTTGTCCGCACCTGCCCGAGGACCTGTGCGAGTGCCGCAAGCCCCGCACCGGGTTACTGACGCGCTACCTTGCCGAGACCACGATCGACCTCGGCAATTCCGCGGTGATCGGCGATCGGGACACTGATATCGAGCTTGCGGAGCGCATCGGCGTCCAGGGTTTACGCATCAGTGATGGGGGTCCTGGCTGGCCGGATATCGTGCGCCGTTTGTGCTACGCGGAACGGCAGGCCAGGGTTGAGCGCAAGACCAAAGAAACGACGATCGTCGCCCGCGTGAACCTCGACTGCGCCGACCCCGTGACCATTCGAACCGGGATCGGCTTCTATGACCACATGCTGGAGCAAATTGCCCGCCACGGCGGCTTCAGCCTGGCGTTGGAATGCGATGGCGACCTGCATGTCGACGATCACCACACGATCGAAGACACGGCTATTTGCCTCGGTGAGGTCCTGCGCACTGCCCTGGGAAACAAGCGCGGCGTCGGCCGCTACGGCTTCGTGGTGCCGATGGACGAGAGTGAGGCCCGCGCCTCGGTCGACCTGTCGGGCCGCGGCAACGTCGTGTTTACCGGCGAATTTCCTCGCGACTCGGTCGGCGGACTTGCGACCGAGATGGTGAAACACTTCTTCGGCACGCTCGCCGATGCCCTTGGGGCTGCGATCCATGTCGACGTGCGCGGCGAGAATACGCATCACATGGTCGAAGCCTGCTTCAAGTCCGTGGGGCGTTGCCTGCGCGACGCCATACGCCGCTCTGGCACCGACATGCCATCCACCAAAGGGATGCTGGCCTGACGTGGCGGGTCCTGCGCTGGCAATCATCGACAGCGGCGGCGCTAACATCGCGTCTCTGCTGTATGCGTTTCAGCGGCTCGGCGTTGCTCCGGAGCTCACGACCGATCCGTCACGCATTCGCGCGGCCGATCGAGTCATCCTGCCCGGCGTGGGCGCTGCAAGGGACGCGATGTCACGATTGCATGACCTTGGCCTCGTCGACGTCATACGCAGCCTGTCGCAGCCCGTTCTTGGCATCTGCCTCGGCATGCAGCTCCTGGCTGACGCGTCCGAAGAAGAAGATGTGGAGTGCCTGGGCATCATCCCGGGAACAGCGGGCAAACTGCAGGGCGACACGTCCTGCCCGGTTCCGAACATGGGCTGGTGCGCGATAACAGCCTCGCAGCAACATGCACTGTTGAGCTCGATCGAAGACGGCAGCTACTTCTATTTTGTGCACAGCTATGCGCTGCCGGTTGGCGACTTCACGCTTGCGACGGCGTCCCACGCAGCGCCTTTTAGCGCGATGGTTCGGCGCGACAATTTTTTCGCCGCGCAATTCCACCCCGAAAAGTCATCCGGCAACGGCGCCCGTTTGCTGGCGAATTTCCTGGAGATAGCCTCATGAGAGTGATTCCGGCGATCGACCTCAAGGGCGGGCAATGTGTCCGCCTGTTCCAGGGTGATTTTGAACAGGTCACGGTTTACAGCGATGACCCGGGCGCGGTGGCCGAGCAGTACGCGGAACTCGGGACGTCCGACCTGCATATCGTCGACCTCGACGGCGCGCGCTCCGGCAACCAGGACAATCGGACCATCATCGCGCGGATGGCCAGCGGCAGCGAGTTTGATATCCAGCTTGGCGGCGGCATCCGCGACGGTGAGACGCTGGAGTCGTGGTTTGACAGCGGCGTCGCGCGCTGCGTGGTCGGCAGCCTCTCGATTACCGAGCCGGATGTCGTCAAGTCCTGGCTCGTTCGCTACGGGGGCGACAGGCTGGTGCTGGCCCTCGATGTCGTTATCGGTGACGACGCTGTTCCGCTGGTAACGACCCACGGCTGGACGTCGTCCAGCACCAGCACGGTGTTCGAGTGTATCGAGGACTTCAGTTCTGCCGGCCTGCGTCATGTCTTGTGCACTGACGTCAGTCGGGATGGCGCGATGTCCGGTCCCAATCTCGATCTCTATCGACAAATTTTGCGGCGCTTTCCCGGCCTGCAGTTGCAAGCGTCGGGCGGTGTCCGCGACATCGAAGACCTCTCCCAGCTACGCGCTGAGGGATTGCCCGCTGCAATTACCGGGCGCGCTTTGCTCGACGGCAAGATAACGGCTGAGGAGGTTCGCTCATTCCAGCACGGCGCATAATTCCCTGCCTGGACGTTCGCGACGGAGAAGTCGTTAAAGGCGTGCAGTTTCGCAACCACCGGGTTGTCGGCGACATCGTCGAACTGGCTGAGCGTTACTCCGTCGAGGGTGCGGATGAACTCGTGTTCTACGACATTACGGCAAGCCCGGACGGCCGGACCGTCGATCGCAGCTGGGTCGACCGGGTGGCCGCGGTCATCGATATTCCATTCTGCGTTGCGGGCGGCATCCGCAGCGTCGCCGACGCCGAGGACGTCCTGAACAAGGGTGCGGACAAGATCTCGGTGAACTCCCCTGCCCTCGAATCCCCCGACCTGATCAACGAGCTGGCAAGGCGTTTTGGTTCACAATGTGTGGTGCTGGGCGTCGACAGTCGCGAGCAGGATGGCGCCTACCACGTGTACCAGTACACCGGCGATCCGGATAAAACCGTCGCTGCGGAACTCGCCACTATTGACTGGATCACGGAAGCGCAGAATCGCGGTATTGGCGAGGTCGTGCTCAATTGCATGAACCAGGACGGTGTGCGCCAGGGCTATGACAATGAACAGCTCGCCCTGGTCCGCCAGCATTGCCAGGTGCCCCTGATCGCGTCAGGAGGGGCAGGCGCCATGCAGCACTTCGCGGACACCTTCGAGCAGGCGGGCGTGGACGGCGCCCTTGCCGCCAGTGTCTTTCATTCCGCCGAAATTGATATCGGCGACTTGAAACAATTTCTCGCCGCAGCAGGCATCGACATCAGGACCGTTTGAATGACAGTGGAAAATATCGATTTCCTGAATGACCTGGAACAGGTTATCCGTGACCGCATCGCCAGCCCGTCACAGGAAAGCTACACGGCGAGCCTCGTCGCGATGGGCCCGAAGCGCATCGGCCAAAAAATCGGCGAAGAAGGCGTCGAGCTCGCCATCGCTTGCGTCGATGGAACAGACGATGAGGTCCTCGGCGAAGCGGCGGACCTCGTTTACCACGTACTCGTTGGTTTGAGTGTTCGCGACCTGTCGCTCGCAGACGTCGTTGCGGCGCTCGAGTCACGGCACACGGGGTAGCGGCGCGTCTCGGTAGCCCTTTACCGTAAGTAAAGCGCAGCGCAGCGAGCCATGAA
>JASJCH010000008.1 GCA_030066075.1 Woeseiaceae bacterium | reverse complement strand
GCGGCCTTACGACCGCGGCCTTCCTCTCGGAGTTGGGATGGAAAGTCTGCGTGCTCGAGCAGCACTACACGGCGGGCGGCTACACGCATTCCTTTGAACGCCACGGCTACGAATGGGATCCCGGTGTGCACTACATCGGCGACGTGGGCGCGCAGACCCGTAACAAGCGCATGTTCGACTTCGTTTCCGAGGGGCGGCTCGAGTGGGCGCCAATGGACAACGAGTACGACCGCTTCTACGTGGGCGATAAGGTCTATTGCGCCAGGGCCGGCAAAAAGAAGTTCCGCAACAACCTCGTGCGCATGTTCCCCGATGAAGAGCAGGCCATCGACCGCTACATGGAGCTCCTGAAGAGGGCCGGATCCGCCGCGACGGCGTTCGGGCTCGAGCGCATCCTGCCGGCGTGGCAGCGTGTGCTCTTGTGGCCCTGGCTGCGGCTGCAGAAGCCGCCGTGGCTGTATCGCAAGACCTACGATGTGCTGAGCGAACTCACCGACAACCAGGACCTGATCGCGACGCTGTGCGGCCAGTGGGGCGACATGGGGCTGCCGCCGAAACGCTCGCCGTTTTTCATGCAGGCCATGATCGTGCGCCACTACCTGCACGGCGGCTATTACCCCGTGGGCGGCAGCTGGAAGATCGCGGACAGCATCATTCCCAAGATCCGGAAGGCCGGCGGCGAGGTCTTCACCTACGCCAGCGTCGAACAGATTCTCGTGGAGAACGACAGGGTCGAAGGTGTACTCATGGCCGACGGTCATCGCATCGAGTGTGACTGCGTCATTTCGTCAGCTGGCGTCAGCAACACGTATGGCCGCCTCTTGCCCGACGGCCTGGCCGACAAGCACGGTTACACGAAAAGGCTGCCCAGCGTGCAGCCGAGCTTCGCGCACCTCGGCGTTTACATCGGCCTGAAGGGCACAGCCGAGGAACTCGGCATACCCAAGACGAACTTCTGGATCTACCCGAGCAACGACTACGACGCTGCCGTGGAGGAGTTCATCGACAACGACGATGCGGAGTTCCCGGTCGTCTACATCTCGTTCCCGTCCGCCAAGGATCCGGAATACCTGAACCGGCATCCCGGCACGGCTACGGTCGAGATTGTCGCGCCCGCCCCCTATTCGTGGTTCGAACAATGGCAGGGCAGCACCTGGGGCAAGCGCGGCAAGGACTACGAAGCGTTCAAGGCCGAACTCGGCGAGAGGCTGATGCGCTACCTCTACGACAAACTGCCGCAGCTCGAGGGCAAGGTGGACTATTACGAGGTCTCCACGCCGCAATCGACCAACTGGTTTTCGGCCTACCAGTACGGCGAACTGTATGGCCTCGACCATACGCCCGAACGACTCAAGCAGCACTGGCTCGGCCCGCGGACGCGCGTCAAGGGCCTGTGGATGACGGGCCAGGACACGCTGACCTGTGGTGTGACCGGCGCCATGATGTCCGGGATGCTGACCGTTGCGGCCATGGTCGGGATGCGCAAGCTCATGCCGACCCTAAAGAAGATCTATGGCTAAACGAATGCGAACCGGCGCGGCAGCGCTATTGCTACTCGTTGGCTCGATGGCAAGAGCAGATTCCGGGACGCTGATCGTCGAGGTCCGCGATCTCGAATTCAACGAGGGCGTCGTCCGCTTCGCGATGTTCGATTCCGAGGAGAATTTCTTCAAGAAGGCCGTGGCGAACGCAAACCTCGAAGTGTCGGATAACAGCGTAACCTGGGTCGTCAACGACCTGCCCTTCGGAACCTATGCGGTCACCGTGTATCACGACGTTAACGATAACGGCGAAATGGAACGCGCCTGGTACGGAAAGCCAAAAGAGCCGACCGGAGCATCGACCAACCCGTCACTGCGATTCGGTCCGCCAACGTTCGAAAAGTCGAAGTTCGAGTTTGCGGCTTCTGAGATGACGCTGAGCATCAGCGTCAAATAACTCTGCCGTCAGAAACGTGTTGTTACAGCCGGGCATTGCCCGGTGTTCCGATATGCCGCACAGTAGCGGGCTATGTCCGCACCCCCCCTGGAAATCCAGCTGCGCGGCCTGACCCGGCGCTTCCGCGAAGGCACGCGCGAGCACCTCGTGCTCGATGGCATCGATCTCGACATCGCCCGGGGCGAGACCGTTGCCCTGCGAGGGCGCAGCGGCTCGGGAAAGTCGACGCTGCTCAACCTGGTCGGCGGCATCGACGCTCCCGATGCCGGCACCGTCAACGTAGCCGGAGTCGAGGTCACGGCGCTGACGGAACGCGAGCGTACGCTGTTCCGGCGCGAGCGCATCGGATTCGTGTACCAGGCGTTCAACCTGGTGCCGACACTCAGTGTTGCCGACAACGTGCGCCTCGTCCTCGAACTCAACAAGGTCTCCGCCCGCTCGGCGTCAGCCCGTATCCAAGAACTGCTCGATGCAGTCGGACTCGCCGACCGGGCCGCCAGCTATCCCGACGTGCTGTCGGGCGGCGAACAACAGCGCGTGGCGATCGCGCGCGCCCTTTGTCACAAGCCGGCCGTGCTGCTGGCCGACGAACCCACCGGCAACCTCGACGACTCGACGGCAGACAGCGTGCTTGCCCTGCTCGACCGGCTGGTGCGCGACAGCGGCCACACGATGTTGGTCGCCACCCACAGCCAGCACGTTGCGGCGCAGTGCGACCGGGTGCTGGAACTGCATAACGGCAAGCTCCAGCCCGCCGCATGATCCCGGTCACTTACCGCGCCAGTTTCTCCTACCTGTTGCGACACCCCTGGCAACTGGTTCTGTCGCTGCTCGGCATCGTCATCGGCGTTGCCGTTATCGTGGCGGTCGACCTCGCGAACTCGAGCGCCCGCAAGGCCTTCCTGCTGTCGATGGACGCCATCACCGGCGAGGCCACGCACCAGGTCGTTGGCGGCCCGAACGGCGTCAGCGAAGACGTCTACCGCTCGTTGCGAACCGAGGCGGGCCTGACCCGCATCGCTCCGGTCATCGACGGGGCTGCGACCAGTGACGGGCTGTCGCTGCAACTGCTCGGCATCGACCTGTTCGCCGAGCAATCCGTGCGCAGCTTCACCGGCGACGCGCAGGACATTTCGTCGCTGTTCGTCAGCTTCCTGGTGGAGCCTGGCGCGGTCACCGCGTCGGAACAGACGGCGCAGGAACTCGGGCTGGAGATCGGCGATCGCTTCGAACTGTTCTCCTCCGGTCGCCAGCACACGGCGACGCTGGTCGCCACGTTCGCAGCAGACGACAGCCTGGACCGGGTGCTGGTGGCCGACGTGGCGACGGCCCAGGAATGGCTCGACCTGGTCGGCTGGCTGAGTCGCATCGATGTGCGCATCGAGGACGGCGATACAGCGACCCTCGAACGCTTCGAGCGCGCGCTCGGCCCCGGCACGCAGCTGCTGTCCGCCTCCGGTCGCACCCGTTCGACGGCCGAGATGAGCCAGGCGTTCATGACCAATCTCACGGCCATGAGCCTGCTGGCGCTGCTCGTCGGCCTGTTCCTGATCTTCAACTCGGTGAACTTCTCCGTGCTGCAGCGCCGTGGCCTTATCGGCGTGCTGCGCGCGCTGGGTCTCACGCGCAGGCAGCTACTCACGATGGTGCTTGTCGAGGCAGCGGCCGTGGGCCTCGTTGCCGCGATTGCGGGCGTGCTGTTCGGCGCCGTGCTCGGCGAGCAGCTGCTGGAACTCGTCTCGCGGACGATCAACGACCTGTACTTCCGCGTCAACGTCACCGAGGTCAGCGTCAGCGCATTCTCGGTTGCCAAGGGCATCGTTGCCGGCGTTGGCGCCGCGCTGCTGGCGGCTGCCGTGCCAGCCATCGAGGCGACGTCCTACGAGCCCCGCCTGGCGTTGACCCGGTCGGTCCTCGAGCGCCGCACCCGGCACGTATTGCCCATCGTCACGGCAACCGGCATTGCAGGCATGGTTGCCGCAATCGCGTTGATCCTCGTCTCGGGAACCAGCCTCGTCGCCGGTCTCAGCGCCGTTTTCCTGCTGATCCTCGGCTTCGCGCTGTGCGTGCCGCTGTTCGTCCGCGCCGTATCGACGCTGATCGCGCCGCTGGCCGGTAAACTCGGCGGCACGTCGGCTCGAATGGCCGTGGCCGGCATAGCCTCGGGCCTCTCGCGTACCGGCATTGCCATCGTGGCGCTCGCGGTAGCGCTGTCGGCCACGATCGGCATCAGCGTCATGGTCGACAGCTTCCGCGGCTCGGTCAACGCATGGCTGCAGCAGACGCTGCAGGCCGACATATACACGGGCACGATTCGCGAGGGCTCGATGGAGCCGGAACTGATCGCGGCGATTCGTGCCATCGATGGCGTGGTCGACATGAGCACGCGCAAACGCGCCACGGTCGAGGATGCTTCGGGACGCACGCAGCTGCGCGTATTCGAACTGCCGCCGCAAAGCTATGACGGCGCAGAACTGATCGATGCGGAGCCGGCGCCGGCGTGGCAGGCATGGGAAAGCGAGGACGCCGTGTTCGTCTCCGAACCGTATGCCTACCAGCACGCGGTTGGCGCCGGTGATGTCATCACGCTGCCCACCGACCGCGGACCGCGCCAGTTCGATGTGGCCGCCACGTTCCAGAGTTACGACATCAACGCGAAAGGCATCATGATGAGCCGCGCGACTTACGCGCGGCATTTCGATGACGACACCATCGACTCGCTCGGCATTTACCTCGCTGCAGGCGTCGACGTCGACGCTGTCATTCGCGAAGTCGAGCGCCTCAGTAAAGACACACAAAGTCTTTACATCAACTCGAACGCGGGACTGCGCAAGGAATCGATGCGGATCTTCGATCGCACCTTCGTCATCACCGACGTGCTCTACTGGCTGACGCTCGGCGTTGCCTTCATCGGCATCCTCTCGGCCATGCTGGCGCTGCAGCTCGAGCGTGCCCGCGAGACTGCAACGCTGCGCGCGCTTGGAATGACGCCCGGCCAGGTCGGCGGCATGATCACGGCACAGACCGGCGTTATCGGGCTGCTGAGCGGCATCGCGGCCATTCCGCTCGGCATCGTGATGGCGTACGTGTTGATCAAGGTCATCAACCGGCGCGCCTTCGGCTGGCAGATCGACATGACGGTCGCGCCGGACATCCTTGCCGTATCGGTCATCTTCGCGATCGGCGCCGCCATGCTCGCCGGCCTGTACCCGGCCTGGCGCGCCGGCCGCAGCCAGCCGGCCATCGCGATGCGCGAGGAGTAACAGCATGCGCCTGACCTTCACCCTGTTCGCCCTGCTCGCCGTCGCGGTCGTTTATGCCGACAAGGCCTCCGAGCCGCCGTCCCAGCTCGCCGAACTGCTGAGCGCCGATGCCGAAGGTTATGCGAAGGCAATCGAACCACGCGAGTTCGTGTTCCCCGACGACCACGGCCCGCATCCCGACTTCCGCAACGAGTGGTGGTACGTCACCGGCAACCTGGATGACAAGGACGGGCGACGCTTCGGCTTTGAGCTCACGATATTCCGCTTCGCCCTTGCCCCGACCAAGCCGGAATCGGAGTCGCTGTGGCGCACCAACCAGGTCTACATCGCGCACCTCGCTGTAACCGACGCCGACGAGGAGCGCTTTTTCGTGGCGCAGCGTTACGCGCGTGGCGCACTCGGCCTCGCCGGCGCGCAGGCGCGGCCGTTCAGGGTGTGGGCCGACGACTGGTTCATTGCCGAGGAACCCGGCGGCGCCTGGCGGCTGGTCGCTGACGACGGTGATTTCGCGGTCGATGTCACCCTGCGGGCGCAGAAGCCACCGGTTCTGAACGGCGCCGATGGCCTGTCGCAGAAATCATCGCAACCCGGCAACGCGTCGTACTACTACTCGATCACCCGGCTGCAAACAGAGGGTCGGATTCGGGTTTACGGTCGGGAACACGAGGTTTCAGGAATGTCCTGGCTCGATCGCGAATGGAGCACGAGCGCGCTGGCCGACGACCAGGTCGGCTGGGACTGGTTTGCGCTGCAGCTTGCCGACGGCAGCGACCTGATGTTCTACGGTTTGCGCCTGACCGACGGCACGCAGGACCCGCACAGCGGCGGCACCTTCATCGGCGCTGACGGCGCGGCGACCCACCTCGACCAGGAGGATGTCGAGGTAACGGTGCTCGACACGTGGGACAGTCCGGAAGGCGGCACCTACCCATCGCGGTGGGCGGTGACCGTGCCGCGCTTCGGTCTCGACGTCACGGTGACACCGGTCATTGCCAACCAGGAGCTCTTCACGACCGTGCGTTACTGGGAAGGCGCCGTCGACGTCGAGGGCAGCCGCCACGGCGAGCGAATCAGCGGGCGCGGGTACGTCGAACTAACCGGTTACGCGCAGTAAAGACCCCACCAATTCGAACATTCAGCTTTCGTTCAGCGATACCGCAGTAGTTTGATCCCACGCCACAAACAGCAAGGGAGAAGGCGCTATGGAACGCTGTATTCCACGAACCACGGCCGCCGCTGCGCTGTGCCTGTTCGCCCTCGCGGCGACCGGCATCGCCGCCGCCAACACTAACTCGCCCACGATCCGGCTGTTCCCGACGACCGTCGTCGAGGACCTGCGCCAGACCAGCTCGGTCGCCCAGGAAATGGAAACCGGCCTGCAGGAGGTCATCGGGCGGCTGGACCAGCAGCAACAGCTGTACCTCGAGAGCAAGTGCGACGGCGCCGAGGATGACTCCGGCTGCCAGCGCCTCGCCAAGCAGATCGGCGCAACCTATCTCGACATGCTCGGCATCATGGAGGAGCGGCTGCCGGACATGGAGCACACCGTCAACAACACGCGCCTGAGCCTCGAGAAACGCCTGCGCTCCGAACTGGGCAACAAGATGACCTCGTGGACGCTGCAGGAGACGCTGCTCGGCGGCAATCCGCCGGAAGGTGCTTCCGCGCCATCGCCCAGCCTGCGCGGCCGCTCCGGCATGCGCCTGTCCGAGCGCTTCAAGCAGTACTACAAGCTGGTTGCCTCCTCGAGCAGCAGCACTGACCAGTCGCTGGCCGTGCTCGCCTCCGACATCTACCTCGACATGGAAGAGACCAGCACGCTGATCGCCCGCACGCGAGAGGAAATCGCGCGCGCCACGCTTATCGAACAACTCAACCAGTCGTTCGGCACGATCACCCCCGAGATGATGGAAATCGTGGGTGGCGTGAAGTCGATCCTGTTTGGCGACGAGACCTCAAATGTGGTCATCGCCGGCCCGCCGCCGGGCAGCGTCGAACAGGCCTATCGCAGCCCACTGGAACAATAGGAGACCGAGCCATGAAATCAGCCACACTGCTCGTCGCTTTCACCGCTTTCGCCCTCGCGTCGTGCGCATCCTCCCCGCCCCCCTGCGAAGGACCGCAGACGCGTAACCTGGCCGCCGCCGTCGATCACGTCAAAGGCGCGCTCGGCAACGGTTGCGCCGCGCATTTCGATCGTTACTACGACGACCTGCTGCGCACGGCCGAGGGCGATCCCAAACCCGAGAACAAGCGCGTATTCAGCGAGTTCCTGGTCTGGTCGGCCGACGAAGGCATTCTCAGCCAGCGCCAGGCGAAGGAGTACTACAACCGCTATTTCAACGTGAAGTTCATGACGCTGCAGGGCGACTACAACAACTGCTCGCATACCTGCCCGCGCCGTGACCGCGTGCTGCTCGACATGGAGCGAGAACTCGGTGACAAGGAGCGCGGTCTGCTCAAGGTGAGTCTCGACAACAGCGGTTACTACCGCGCCGACGAGCTGTTCAAGGAAGTCGAGCTCGTGCTCGAGGCGACCTGCACGGCTTGCGCCGCCGGACGGTAGCCCGCGATGAACCGGTTCATGCGCGGCTTCACGGGCGGCGCAGTCGGCACCCTCGTCGGCGGCGGCGCCCTGCTATATGTACTCAGCCGTTATGACGTCATCCGGTTCGCCGACCATCGCGTGCCGAGCCTCGGCGGCTGGCTGGACTGGGCGTACCTGAACCTCGGTTCTTCTATCCCCGTCTTTGCCATCCTGCTGCTGGTGTTCTTCTTCACGCTCGGCCAGCTTCGCCGGTTGCTGGAAACCGACGGCAGCATCGACCGTATCGTGCAACTCGACCAGCTCACGGACATCTGGACCACGCTGTTTTTCGGTACGGGCGTCATCTGGACGGCCATCGGCATGCGCAGCGCGCTGATCTTCGCCCTGGGCGACCCCGACGCATCGATCCGGGAAGGCGCCTTCGCGATTCTCGAACGTATGGTCGAGGGCGGCATCCTCCTGGCCTTGTCGACGACGATCTTTGGCGGCATCGGCGGCTACCTGATGAGGGTGTACAAGGCGATCGCGCTCGGCACCCGGCTGCAGTCCCGCTACGACCGGGAGGCCCGATCTGACACGTCCAGCATGCGCGACTCGCTCGAACGCATCGAGAAATACCTGCACGCGGAGACGCGGCCGTGACGCGCTCGCCCTACTGGCACGCCATGCGCCGCGGCGTCGAAGCGGAGGGTGGCGGGGTTGCGGACTTGCAGACCGATGTCATGCGCTTCATGGCCATACTCGCAATCTGCCTGGTCGTCATCTTTGCGCTCGTGCAGAGCATCCCGCTGCGGCCATCGCAACCCGTGACCGAAGCTGTACCCGAGCCTGTCGCCGAGGTCGTGCCCGAACCAGTCGCGGAGCCTGAACCAGCGCCAGCGCCAGTTCCCGAATCACCGCCCGCGCCCGCGCCGGAACCCGTGGCCGTCGAGCCGCCCGTCATGGAACCGGTTCCCGAACCAACGCCTGAGCGCGAGGGTTTCACGCTGCGCTTCGAATCGGATCTCGCACTGAAACGCCTGGTCGCGAGGAGCGTCGTCGGGCTGTATGCCTTCGGCGAGGACTCAGCGGTACGACTGAACGTCAGCGGCGGCCGCATGAGCTTCTGGGAGGCATCGACGCCCAACCAGTATCACGAGATGGACAGCGCCACCGTGCCGGCCGACGTCGTCAGGGCCTTGCTCAGAACCGCCGAGGTCGACGCGACGGCAATCCGGTGGGGCGTCACTCTGCCGGGCGCCATGCAGCGCGAGCTGAACGACATTATCGAATCGGCGGGCGGCGGCGCCCTCGTAATCGGCGCCGACGGCAACCTGCGGCTGGAGCAGTGACATGGACCGCTCCCTGATCAAGCTGCTAATTATCGCCGTCGGACTCGTCCTTGCGTTTGATGCAAGCGCCAGGCCGCGCGATGCCGAAGCCTGGGTTGCGCTAAACGTCGCGCCGTCACTCGTCAGGGAGTTGTCCTCGCATCCGCGTTTCCGCGGCGAATCGATCCGCGTCGTCGTTTTTGCAGATGATCGACCCGCGGCCGCCAGCAATGCGTTCGCGCTGTCACTGCGCGACCGGCTCGCGACGGCAATCTTCGATACTCCCGGCATTCGCATGGCGGCCGATCGCGACCCGGATGATCGCCTCGACTGCACGGCCAATGAGATCGACTACTACATCGGCCTGCAAATCAGCTACCTGGGCAGCGAGGAGTACCGCATCGATCTGCGCACGCTCGACATCGAGGACCAGACCTGGGTGACCGGTTTCGACCTGACCTGGCAGGGTTCGCTGACACAGAGCCAGCAGGATGCCCTGGAGCAGCCGCAGGTGGACCCATGGTTCCGCGGGGACCGCGCGGCGCCGTACGACACCCAGCAGTCCGACCTGCTCGCGGCAGACCTGGCCCGTGAACTTGCGTGCGCGTCGCTGCGCCAGACAGTCGGCGAATACGTGGTGCTTTTGAACCCTGCCGATGAGAAGTTGCCCGGAAACACGGCCGAGCTGGTTCGCAGAAACCTTGCCGGGCTGGCATCGATGCAGTTCACCGACGACCCGGTGCTCGCCAATGCGATCCTGCACGGCCAGTCGCACGTCGTCGACACGGGCCTCTCGCAGTTCTGGGCGACCATCGCACCGGTTGGGTCTGCTACCGATCTGCCAACCCTGACGGCCAATGCCTACGTGCGCTTCACACCGCCGAAGCCGGACCCTCTGGAGTCATTGTCGAGCTCGCAGGCGGTGCTCTCGACGGCCCAGCTCGTAACATCCGGCGGCAAGGGAGTGGCCTTTGAGGTCGGCATAAGGCGCGACGCTGTCGTCTTTTTCCTGAATCACCAGAAGCACCATGGCCTGGTCCGGCTTTCCGAGCATGACTGCCGATCTCGTCCCGAGGCTCGCGTCCTGCGCGCCGACGACACGCTGAGCCGGCAGCTGCCGGAAGCAAACCTCGAGCCGGATGCGGCATCGGCAACCGGGAGATGGACGATGACGCCCGAGGCAGACACCTACTATGCGATTGCAGTCAGCGACAGCGAGACTGCCCACGTCCTGGCGCGGCACATTCAGAAGCTGCCGCAACGTTGCACATCGGCCATGCGCTTCGGCCTGCGCGAAAAAGCGCTCGAGCGATGGCTGACACGGTTCGCCAGCATCGTCCGCAAGCAACCAGAGCACGTCGACTGGCAGGCCATCCAGGTCCGGAACGTCTACTAGGAGGAGATCATGGCCAGAATCGCGGGATTCCTGACAGGCTCGGCAGCGGCCATCGCACTGATTCTCCTTGTTATCGGCGTGCCGCGACTCGGTGAGCCTGAAGCACGAGTGGTCGAGCCCGAGGCGCCGTCGGCGGCGCCGGCGGCAAGCACGACACCAGAACCGGCCGCGGATCCCGAGCCTGCAACAGCTTCCGAACTCGTCGCGGCTGAAGCACCGCGCCCGGACCCCTTGACGACGTCAGTGCCCGAACCGGATCCCACGCCGGCGCAGTGGCATGCCTTCTGGAGTCCTTTCGGCAGCCGTATCGCGGCGGATGGTTTCGTTCGGCGGCTGGAATCCGTGACCGGGTTCGATTTCCGCGTGGTCAAGGTGGATAACGGCGTCTACGAGGTCGCTTTCGCCTACTCCGATGAGGCGGAACGCGACGCGATGCTGTCGACTATTGCCGCCGCCACCGGCCTGGAGCTGCCCGACTCATGACGACCCAACGGGACAGAATCCTGGCGTCTCTGGCGCTCGTTGCGGTCCTCTGGACCGCAGCGGCGCCGGCTTCCACCGAGTCGAACCCGGCCGACGCGTGGCGTCACTACTCCGCCACTGCAACCGCGTCCGTGCCGGGCTACCGCTTCCCGCACGACACCTGCTTCAAAGCGGCGGCACTGGCCTACGACCTCCCCTACACCCTGCTGCTCGCCGTGGCACGCGGTGAGAGCGACTTCGATCCGATGGCGCGATCGAAAGCCAACGCGCATGGGGTCATGCAGATTCTCTGGCCGACGACAGCCAATCACCTGGGCATTTATCGCCTGTCGCAACTCTACGAACCCTGCACCAACATCGATGCGGGCGCGCGCTACCTGCGCGAGATGCTGGAACGATACAGCGACGACATCCATCTTGCCCTCGCTGCCTACAACTACGGCCCGGAGCGCATCCCCCGGGACGGGGAAAACATCCCGGCGGGCGCCACGTGGTACAGCGGCTATATCCTGCGCCATCTCAACTACATCATCGGCGGTAGCGCCGCTGCGCCCAGTGCTGCCGACAGGCTGTACTCCGAGTTCGGCCGTTCGACCCTGCTGGTCTTCGGCGAACCCTACCGTGCCGAGGCGTTCGTCGCCGGCCTGGAGCAGCGCGTGCCCGGTGTGCAGCTGGACTGGTTTCGGCAAGGCACCGGCGAATTCGCCGTGGTACTCGTTTACGAGGATCGCGCGGCCTTCGATCGCAGCGCCGCGCAACTGCGTCACGCCGGTTTTCGCCTGGACGACTGACCCGTCAGCGTCCGCGTCGTTCGCGCAGCTTGCGGCGGGTGTGCTTGTCCGGGCGGCCGTCGGTCTTGGGCATCAGCATGCGGTCCTGGCGCAGCGCCGCCGTCTTCGCATCCCGTTCCGCGACTGACGTCTCATCCTCCGCATAGCACGCGCGCGCCTCGGGCGCGGGACCACGCCGCGCCGGTATGGCCGTCACGGTCAGGGCATAGTCGAGCCGCTCGCGCACGAGGTCGATGCGGTCACCCACCTTGACGCGGTTGCCCGGCGCAGCGCGCTCGCCGTTGAGACGAACGTGACCTCCGGTAACGGCCGTTGTCGCCTTGCTGCGGGTCTTGAAGAAACGGCAGAAGTACAGCCAGCGGTCGATGCGCAGGGAACTCGGGGGTGGTTGCATGCGACGGGTATATCACATTCCGACGTGGTGGAGCCGAGGAGGATCGAACTCCCGACCTCTGCATTGCGAACGCAGCGCTCTCCCAGCTGAGCTACGGCCCCACTGTGCGGCCCAATATAGCGAACAGCCGCGGCAACGCGGCATCCGTACTTGCCGTTACAATCGGGCGATGAGTGGAGGACAGCTGCATCACCTCGCCGCATTCGCGCAAGGCGATACCGGTGGCAACCCGGCCGGCGTCTGGATTGGCGATCGCCTGCCGCCTGCGGCGGAGATGCAGCGAATCGCGGCGGACGTTGGCGCTTCCGAGACCGCCTTCGTTGCGCCGGCCCGGGGGCCACGACGCACGATCCGCTATTTCAGCCCCGAGATCGAGGTCTCGTTCTGCGGCCACGCCACGATCGCAACCGGCGTCGTCCTCGGGCACAGCGACGGCGTAGGTACGTACACGCTGCAGACGCCGGTCGGCGATGTTCCTGTGACAGCCGAGCTGGTCGACGGTCGGATGCATGCGTCCCTGCGCTCCGTGGCGACACGGCAGGCGCCAATAGCCGACGATGCTCTGCAGGAAGCCCTGGACTGCCTCGGCTGGTCCCGGGATGAACTCGATAGTGCCCTGCCCCCGGCCAGGGCCTGGGCGGGGGCCTGGCATTACGTGATCGCCGTTGCGCGGCGCGCAACGCTGGAAAGGCTCGACTATGACTTCGAGGCGCTCAGGGCGCTGATGCAGCGCGAAGAGCTGACGACGCTGCAGTTGGTCTGGCGCGAGCACCAGGACCTGTTCCATGCGCGCAACCCGTTTCCTGTCGGCGGCGTCGTTGAAGATCCGGCCACCGGCGCGGCCGCCGCGGCGCTCGGCGGTTACCTGCGCGATGCCGGCCACGTTACGCCCCCCTTCGGGTTCGACGTAGTCCAGGGCGCGGCCATCGGCATGCCGGGGCGAATACACGTCTGCGTGCCGCCTGAAGGCGGTATCATTGTGCGCGGAACAGCCAGGAGCATCTGACATGGCCGGGGGATTCGCGAAAGACGGCGCGGTACAGGACCAGATCGACGCAACCGTCGACGACGCCGTCCAGCGCGCTCGCTCGAACCTGCCGCAAGGCGAGAGCCTCGAGCATTGCGAGGAGTGCGGCAGTGACATCCCCGAGGCCCGGCGCAAAGCAGTGCCTGGCGTTCGACTCTGTATTCAGTGCCAGGCCGAGAATGACAAACAAGAAATCTTCAGCGGCTACAACCGGCGTGGCAGCAAGGACAGCCAACTCAGGTAGGCAAATGACGACAAGACTCTCCCTGGCGGCGATGGCAATCGTTGCCACCCTCCTCACCACATTGCCTGTCGCTGCGCAGGACGTGCTGATTCCGGACGTCTCTGATGCTGACACAGTCAGCGCGGATACGATCCAGGCGACGATCGAGTCGGTCGAAGCTCTCGAGAGTATTGACGACGAGCTTCGCAACAATGTGATGGAACAGCTGCGCAATGCCGCCAGCCAGATCCAGAATCGCCAGGCCGCCGAGCAGGCCGCCGTCTCGTTCAGCGATGCCCTGACCACGGCGCCCACCGAAACCGAGGCGATCCAGGCGGCGCTCGAAGAAGAGTTGCCGCTGCCGGTCCCAGAGGACCTGGGCATCAACGATACGACGACCGTCGAGGAACTCACGCAGCTGCTGTCACAGGAGCTCGCGGACCAGGTCGCCGCAGAGTCCCGCGTCGCCGAACTCGAGTCGCGGGCCGATGTTCAGACAGGCCGGCCGGCGATTGCCCGCACGCGGATCAGCGAGCTCCGTGCCAACCGCGAGGAACTGGCCGCGGTTGTGCAATTACCCGCCGTTCCCTCCGAGTCTTCGCTGCTTACCGATGCCCGCCGACTCGCTGCCGAGCTGCAGCGCATCGCGTTGGCGGCGGAAATCAACAAGCTTGAACAGGAACTCGTCAGCCATAGTGCCCGCCTTAGCCTGGTTCGAGCGCAGCTGGAAGCCGCCGAAAGGGCGCGCCTCGTCAGTAACCAGCGGGTCGAGCTCCTGCGCAGCATCGTCAACGAGCAGCGCCAGCTCGCTGCCGACCTGGCCCAGCAGTCGGCGGCGGAGGTCGAACAGGAGGCAGCCGACAAGCACCCAGTGATCCAGGCGCTTGCCGCGGAAAATGCGGAACTGACCCGCGAACTGCCAAAGGTCGCCGAGAGCATCGAGCAGGCGACCAGCCGGCTCGAGAATCTGCGCAACGAGGCCGCCGACGTGGAACTGCGGCTCCAGCGTTCGCAGCAGCGCCTCGACGTTGCGGGGCTAAACCGCTCGAACGGCCAGCTTATGATGGAGGAGAGTCGCAACCTTCCGCAGGTATCGCAGTATCGCTCGCAGATTCGCGACCGCGGCCGGGAACTGGCCGATATCGGCCTCGCCGAGGTGCGTATCCGCGAGCAACGCCGCGAATTACGCTCCGTCGACGCGCGCGTGCAGGAACTGGCGTCGGAAATCGCGGAAGACGTAACGGACGAGGACGAACTTGCCGGCATACGCGACGAACTGCGTACCTTGCTGCGCAACCAGCGCGAGCTGCTGCTGCAGGCCGAAAACTCCTACAACAGTTACCTGCAGACGCTTGGTGAGCTCGACACCGCCCAGCGCCGGCTGCTCGAGACCGCAACCGAGTACCGGGATTTCCTCAACGAAAACATGTTGTGGATTCCGAGTGCGCCGATCGCCTTTACCGGGGACTGGAATCTCAGTGACTACGAGGATTCGTCGACACTGTCGGCTGCGCCATGGTTGGGTGTATTCGAAGACCTCGCGGAGTCCATCGCAGAAAACTATCTCCTGGCAGCTCTGGCGTTACTCATATACGCGGGGCTGGTCCTCGCGCGCAAGCGCCTCTTGACGTTCTCGCGATCGCTTAACGCTCGCGTTGGCAACCTGGCGACCGACAGCATCTGGCTGACCGTGGCGGCGATGGCGGCGGCATTCGTCCGCGCCTTGCCGCTTTCGTTCCTGCTGGCGTCCGTAGGCTGGTTGCTCGTGCAGGCGCCAGATCCCGAGACATTCAGCGGCGTCGTAGCGACAAGCCTGTTTGCCGTTGCGCCGTTTCTTTACAACCTGCTCGTATTTCGCGTGCTGGCTGCGAAGAAAGGCGTACTCCAGGTGCATTTCGGCTGGCAGCAGGACAATCTCACGATCATCCGCCGGCAACTCGACCGCTTCATTGCCATCGGCGCGCCCATCGTCTTCGGACTGGTTATATTTTACGCGTCCGAACTCGCCTTCGATCGAGCGACGATGGGGCGGTTCATGTTCCTCGGGCTGCTCATACTCCTGATCGTGACGTTTCGCACGCTGGCCCACCCGAGGACCGGCGTTGTTGCGAGCTACTATCGAAAGAACCCCGACACCTGGCTCAGCAAACTGCGCTGGTTCTGGTACGCATCGTCCGTGGGATTACCGCTCTTGCTCGGCGTCCTTTCGATGCTCGGATTCATGTACACGTCGATCACCCTAACGAGCCTCATCGTCGATACATTCTGGCTCGCCTTGCTGTTGACCGTCATCAATCTCATCGTGCTGCGCTGGATCGCCCTGAGCCGCGGACAGCTCGCGTTGCGGGTCATGGAGGAAGAACGCGAGAAACGGCAGGAACCGCCGGACGATGGTGAAGCGCCCGTGGTCGAGTCGAAACCGATCGATATCGACGAGGTCGACGCGCAAACGCGCAAACTGCTGCGCTGGGCGCTCATTGTCGTCGCCGCCGTTGCGGGCTGGGGCATCTGGTCGGAAGTGTTCCCGGCGTTCCGGCTGTTCGACCAGGTTGCGCTGTGGTCACGGACCACCGTTATCGACGGTGTCGAGACGATTGCTCCCGTAACGCTTGCCGACTTGCTGCTCGGGCTGGTAGTCGCGCTGGGTACGGTCGTTGCTTATCGCAACCTGCCCGGTCTCATGGAGATCGCGGTGCTGCGGCACATGACGGTGGAGCCGGGTACTCGCTATGCGGCCAATACCCTCGTCCGCTACATCGTCGTCACGATCGGCGTCATCTCGGTCCTCAGCATCATCGGCTGGAACTGGTCGCGCATTCAGTGGCTGGTTGCGGCCCTCAGTGTCGGACTCGGCTTCGGCCTGCAGGAAGTCGTGGCGAATTTCGTATCCGGCCTGATCATCCTGTTCGAACGCCCGGTGCGGGTGGGCGACACGG
The DNA here is from genome assembly GCA_030066075.1 of Woeseiaceae bacterium. Lineage (GTDB taxonomy): Bacteria > Pseudomonadota > Gammaproteobacteria > Steroidobacterales > Woeseiaceae > UBA1847. The sequence goes on along the minus strand of JASJCH010000008.1, from coordinate 87,976 downwards.
TGACGGTCGGGGAGCTGTCCGGAACTGTTTCCAAGGTTCGAATTCGGGCGACGACGATCACCGACTGGGATCGCAAGGAGATCATCGTGCCGAACAAGGCCTTCATTACCGAGCAGGTTGTCAACTGGACGCTGGCCGATCCGATCACCCGGGTCGTCGTACAGGTCGGCATATCCTACGGATCCGACGTCGAGCTTGCTCACAAGGTCATGTCCGAAACGCTGCACTCTCTGCCACTGGTGCTGGACGAACCGGAGCCCAAGGTCTACTTCCTGGGCTTCGGCGACAGCTCGCTCGACTTCAGGCTGCATGCCTTCTCCCGCCAGCTGGCCGACCGCCTGCCGCTGATGCACGCCATCCACGAGGCTATTCTCAAGGCGCTGCGTGAGAACGATATCGAGATTCCGTTCCCGCAGCGTGACCTGCACATTCGTTCGAACGTCGAGAAAGAACAATGAAGAAGATCCTGATCGCGACTTTGCTCGTCGCCTGTTTTGCCCTTTCGCCCGCCGAGGCGGCACGTATCAACAGTCTCGAGAACCTCGTCATCCCGGAGAGAACGGACGGGTCGCGTTTCACGCTAGAGGAAGTCCAGGCCCTGATCATGCAGGGCTGCACGCGGCGCCAGTGGACGCCCGAGTACGAGGGAGACTCGGTTATCACGTGCTCCATCCTGGTGCGGGGGCGTCACTTCGTGAAAGTCGAGATTCCGTTCAATGAGCTGGATTACTCGATCTTGTACCGCGACAGCGACCAGATGGACTACAACGAGGCCAAGCAGACCATCCACCGCAAATACAACGGCTGGGTCAATAACCTGCAGGCGATGATCGCCCGGCAGTTCCAGGACGCCGTGGGCAAGCCGGCGGGCACATCGGCGATCGCGGAGCCGGCCAAAAGCGAAGACGCCGAGCGCTACGAAGCCCTGCTCAAGCTCGGCGAATTGCGCGACAAGGGGCTGATCTCGGATGAAGAGTTCGAGGCGGAGAAGCAGAAGCTGCTGAACGCCGAGTAACTAGCGGGGCTGCGCCGTGCCCCAGAAGTTGTAGTTCAGAATCCGGGGTCCCGGGATGTACATGCGCTCATCCATCGTGATCCTGAAGCCCCCTTTCTCGATCAGGCCGACGATGTCGCGGTTCATGTTGCAGCCGCCTGCAAGGCGTCGCCAGCCGCCGTTCAGGCGATGCTGCCAGCGGCGGATGTTCTCGTCGGGCGCGATACCGTGCTCGCAGAAGATCAGTTGCCCGCCCGGCTTCAACACGCGGCGCATGCCCTCGAGCGCTGCCGTCGCGTCAGGAATCGTGCAAAGCGTGTAGGTCACGACTACCGTATCGACACTGTCGTCTTCCAGCGGAATACGCTCCCCGGGCAGGTCGATGAACTCCACGTCGAGAGTCGACGCGTCGACGTTGGGCCGGGCCTTGCGGCGCATGCCGGTCGACGGTTCGAGCGCGAATATCCTGCGTACTTTGTCGGGCCGATAGTGCGGCAGGTTGAGGCCGCTACCGAACCCGATCTCGAGGACGTCACCCCGGGCCAGGTGCACGACCTTTTCGCGCTGTTTTCGCTGCGGGTTTGTGGAACAGGCCCAGTCGATCAGATGTGGAAGAACGCGCTCCTCGTAGAAGCTCATTGCCGGTGCTTGATCGCCACGATGTTGTGGCGGGCGCGCGAGCGGCGAACCTCTTCGAGGTTTTTCAGCGTCAACGTATCGGCCCTGCGAATCCTCTCGTCCATTTCCGAGCTGATGGCGGGCAGATTCTCGACCTTGAGGCGATGTCCGCCCAGGGAAATGATGTCGTTATTGCGCAGGACCGCCTTCTTGGTCTCGACGGAATTGACCAGTGTGCCGTTGGTGCTGTTGAGGTCGAGCAGCACGAGCCCATTCGCGTACTGCTGCAACATCGCGTGCAGCTTGCTGACATACCTGTCGCTGATGACGATATCGGCCACCTGGTCGCGGCCAATGATGCATTCGCGTTTCGACACCGAATACTCGGCCAGCGTCGCGCCATCCTTGGTGACGATGACACGCGGCAGGTTGCGCGTATCCCGGAGCTCGTCCGTGCGCGCCATGGCTTCCAGCGCAAAGTCGTTGAGCCGCCCCGGCCATCCGCGAGACAACTCATGCAGCCGCTCGCAGACTTCGATCGGAAACAACTGCTCGGGCTGCTCGCCGCCGGCGACCACGAGGCGCGTGCGCAAGTAGACAACAGCTTCCCGCTTACTGAGCGGATTCAGGGTGAACACGGCCGGATGGCGGCGCCCGATGTTGCGCAGGCTGTGCTTGCTCGCCAGCTCGGCGAGACGTTCGGCGCCGGTCAGAACGATGCGCAGCGACCAGCGCCCCTGGGCATCGAGCGCGGCGAGCCAGTTGAGCAGGCTAAGCGTGCTGGAGCCCAGCCGGTCGGCATTGTCGACAATCAGGATCGGGGCTTTGCCCGAGCGCGTTTGCTGCGACAGGAAATTGCCCAGCGTCTGCAGCATCTGCTCGTCCTGCTGCGGTATTACTTCCACCCCGTACTGGGCGAGCATGCTGTTGACCAGCTCCCGGGTGGCCGCTTTCTTGCCATCGAAGACCGCGACCGGAACGTCGCGTTGCCACCAGGTGGCCTGCTCCTGCACGATCGTCGTCTTGCCGGCGCCGCGCGGGCCCTGCAACAGCGCAATGCCATTTTCCTGGTTCAGGGCAGCCGACAGGAAGCGCAGCGCCACCTGGTAGGACTCGTAGGAGACCACGATGCCTGCGCCGACGCCGTGGCCGAATGCCTTACGAGCTAATGTAGGTCCCTGAATACTCATCGATCTTTTACTTGTTGTTATAGCGGCATTATTACGTCAATCGAGGCCGCCGCGTGGCCGAGATTCCATAATACAGGAACCGGCCATTCAGGCCGAACACGGCATTTTCGCCGACTGACACCACGCCCGTGGCGGCCTAATGTAATCCCTCCCCAGGCTTCATCCAACCAAGGAGGGAACGATGAAAAAAGCCATACCACTTGCGGCTGTGCTCGTTGTGGGGACAGCCGCTTACCTCACCAAGGGCGCGATCGTGCCCGCCGAAGCACCGCGAGGCCTGCAGTCGGCCGCCCAACTCACGGTGCCGCAGGCCGCGCGCGCCCCTGAACCAGCAACCGACGCCCGGCCGATCGAGGCTGGCAGCACTGTCGGTTTCGGCCTGCCGGTCCGCCGCGATCGCAATTGCGACGTGCGTTTCGACGATTACGTCACCGCCGACGGGGAGGTGTTCTCTGCCTACAGCTGCACACCGCACGCGCCGCGGGCGACGCATCCGTATGAGCACTATGACAACGGCTCCCTCGAGGTGCTCGCCTACGCCGATCCGGAGGCCGCAGCCCTGCTCGGCCGGCGCCTCGCGGCGAGCGATCCGGACACGGCCTACGACATGCTGGTGCGGGCCGCCGCGCTGGACGGCAATGTCGACCACCTGGCCCGGCTGGCCGACCAGGCGTTCTCGGCATTTCGCATCGATGGCGCCCTGCAGGTCGACAACATCAAGCGTCGCTATGAATTGGCCGCACTGGCCACGCGGCTGGGTGGCGATCCGGCGCCCGCGCGCTTCCTGCGCAGCACCCTGATCGAAGCCGGCGTCAACGCCGACAGCCTCGGCAGGCTCGATGACCGGGTCGATGCGCTGGCCGAGTCGGTACGCGGCATCCAGCGCGCCGTCTTTGGCGAAATTCGCTATGGAGGGCAGACCGATGCGTAGGCTCTTCATATTACTGCTGATGATCGCGGCCGCGCTCCCGGCAGCCGTGCTCGCCCAGTCAGGCGCTATTCGTATAGTCTGCGAGGCCTGTCGCGACCCTATCGCGTTTCCCGACGATTGGGCCAACTTCGCTTTCAACCAGGTCTACGGCGACGAGGCCTGGCTGGACTTCGACCAGGCGGACGACTTCTGGATCCGGAATCTCGACGGCGACCAGGTATACGTCGATGTCGACTTCGTCATGCGGGGTTTCAACATCCTCGGCAACGAGTGGCCGCTCTGGCCGACCAACATGGTGCAGATCACGCTCGGGCTGCCGAACGGCCATATGCTCGAGGTGTTGCGCAGCGTGTTCGTGACGGGTCTGCCAGTACCGTCATCCCCGGGACCGGGCCAGGATGACAATGGATCTGGCGGTGGCGGCGCGGATTCCGGCAACGACGGCGTTGACGAGCCCGAACCCGGCGACAATGAGGAACCGCAGGACTTGCCGGAAATCGAGTATGACGGCACGACCGGAATCGTGGACCCGGATCCCTACGGCGACTTCCCGGAACCCGAGTGGTGCCAGGAGTGCTAGTCGGCAGGATCGACGTCGATGATGATTTTGCCCCGGGCGCGGCCGGTCTCTGAGTAGCGGATTGCCTCGGGCACGTCGGCCAGGGAGTACGTTCGGTCCAGCTGCGGCCTGACCTTGCCGTCCTGCATTAATTCGGCCAGGGCGGCGAGGTCATCGTCCCGCATTTTCGCGATCATCATGCCCAGCTGCTGGTCGACGAACAGCGAGGTTACGGCGGCGTTGATCACCGGCATCAGCGGGCCCAGCCAGTCGCCGCTCGGGCCGCCGACGATGACGTAGCGGCCGGCAGGCGCCAGCACGGTGCGATTCTTGCCAACCGAGTGATTGCCGACCATATCGACGATCAGGTCGAACTCGGAGCCGCTGTCGGTGTAGTCCTCTTTCTTGTAATCAAGAACGCGGTCGGCTCCGAGCGCCAGCACCAGGTCGACGTTACGCGTGCTGCAAACACCGGTTACCTCGGCCCCCATCGCCTTGGCGATCTGCACGGCAAACGTGCCAACACCGCCGGAAGCGCCGTTAATTAGCACCTTCTCACCGGCCTGCAGCTTGCCGGAGTCGGTCAGCGCCTGCATAGCGGTGATCCCGGCGATGCCTACGCCGGCGGCTTCGCGGAAACTGACGTTGGCCGGTTTGGGCGCGATCGCTCTGTCTTCAGCGACGAGGACGTACTCGGCGAATGCGCCGTAAGCGCCGCCGAATACCGCGTCGCCGGGCGAGAATGCCGTGACATCGACGCCAACTTCTTCCACAACCCCGGCAAAGTCGACGCCCAGGCGCGTCTCCTTCGGCTTGCCGATGCCAGTGCCGAGGCGCATGAAGTATGGCGATCCACGCAGGTTGTGCCAGTCGTACGGGTTGACCCCCGCCGCCCTCACCTTGACAAGCACCTCGTTGGCCCCGGGCTCAGGCTTCGGAACGTCGCTGAACTCGAGAACGTCCGGCGACCCGTAACAGGTGTAAGTAAACGCCTTCATCGATGCCTCCCCGCTGGAAACACCCGGATACGGCTCGCAATCGGCCGTGTAACTCAGGGTGAATCCTGCCGCCGCGACCACCAGCAGCAGCGCGACGCTGGCCCCCGAGAGAATCTTGTAGCGAAGCTTCATCCGCGCATATTACACCCATTGCCAGCTCTGCCGTCCCGTGGCCACGGCGTGCCGGCAACACCCGGAATCGTGATGCAGTGCCGGAATCTCTGGCGCGGCAGCGTGTCGAATCTCACTTGAATCACAGGAGAATTCTCATGTCTCGTTACCTGGCAGCAATTTTCGCGGTATTTCTCGCTGTTCCGGCGATGGCCCAAAGCCCCAGTTACAGCTTCGTTCAACTCGGTTACCAGGAGGTCGACCTCGATGTAGGCGGCGGACTGGACGTCGATGGCGACGGCTGGGCCCTGGGCGGTTCGGTGGAGTTTGGCCGGAACTACTACGGTTACGTGTCCTACAGCGATACCGGGTTCGACTTCAGCGTAGACCTGACGCAGGTGCAGGTCGGCCTCGGCTGGTTTACCGATATCAGCCAGAACGCGTCGGTATTCGCGCGGGTCGGCTATCTCGAAGCCGAAGTCGATGCGCCGGGCTTCAATTCCGTGGACGAGAGCGGCTACGGCATCGGCGTCGGTATCCGCAGCAACGTGACGGAACTCATCGAGCTCTACGCGCAGCTTGCGTATTCAGACCTTGGCGACGGCGCCGACGGCACCGAGATCGGCGGCGGAATCTTTTTCAACATCACGGAGACGTTTGCTGTGGGCCTCGGAGCCGCAACGGACGATGATGTGACCTCCTACGGTGTGAACGCCCGGCTCTATTTCGGCAATTAGTCCGGCGCGTTTCGCACGAAAAAAGGCCCTGCATCGCAGGGCCTTTTTCTTGCTGGCCTTGCCGGCCGTCAGTCTTCGGCCGGAACGCAGACGCGCTTGCCGCCGAGCCGGAAACCGGTGCCCTTCTCCCGGTAACAGCGCATTTTCTGCTTTTCCTCACTGTCGGCGGACGCGACCTGCTCGCTGCCCTCCCCAGCTTGTCCGTCGCCCGTGCTGGCACAGGCGGTCAGAGCAGCGGCCAGGAAAAGAGTAAGAATCGTCTTTTTCATTGTTTTTGGTTCCCCCAAGATGTGTATTGTCCCGGACTTCGACAGCCGTCGTTTTTTTAGTTCCCGAAACCCTTTCCGGCGCAATCGACTTTCTGGCAATAACGCCAACGCCAGGCGCCGCTAGCGGTGCTGGTCGATGAGTATCGGGTTTCCGTCCGGGTCGACGACCATGAGGCTGGCGGGACCTTCGCCCGACTCGTCGGCCTCGACCTGGATGTCGACACCCTGCTCGCGCAGCCGCTGCTGCAGCTCGCGAACGTCGGTAAACGTGTCCAGATTGCTACATTGCTGGTCCCAGCCGGGATTGAACGTCAGCATATTGCGGTCGAACATGCCCTGGAACAGGCCGATGACATGGTCGCCATTCCTGAGAATGAGCCAATTCTCGTCGAGGTTGCCGCCGGCTTCCTCGAACCCGAGTTTAGCGTAGAAGTCGCGCGAGGCGCCGACATCCGAGACTGCAAGACTGACTGAAAAAGCACCGAGATCCATAGCAATTCCTCCTGGTTGCGTCACTCGCAAACTAACACAGCTGCCGTGCCGAACCATCACCCGGCCGGGTGCTTGGCTCGCAGGTGGATCCTGTCGGCCGGATAAGGTACTTAGATAGCAGTGACCTACCGAATCGCATCACTGGCTCTTGCATGGCTGTTGGCGGCCTGCGCCCCGACCGAACCGGTCATCGACACGACCACACCCAGCTTCGTGGGCGCCATGCCCGTGGATTTCAGTGGCTCGTGGGAACGTGACTACTCCCGCGGCGAAGACGTGCAGGGAGCGCTGAATACGCTGTTTCGCGAACGACAGCGAATCGTCCAGCAGCAAAGTCAGTTCCCCGGCAGCCCACGCCAGTCGTCCGGGATATCGCAGCGCGAGGCCAATGCCCTCGTCGCGCTGGCGCGACTCGTAGAAGAGATTACGCGTCCCGATGTCCTTACGATTTCCCAGGACGACTACGAGATTCGCGTGGCGCGCAAGGACGACTTCGACCTGTCGTGCTCCTTCTTCGAGGGTATCGCCCAGGGAACGGACAGCGCCTACGGCACCGAGGTCTGCAGCTGGGATGGCGACAGCCTGGTGTCGCACCTCGTGCTACCGGGCGGCCTCACCATCACCCATCGCTTCACGATGTCGCCGGACGGCAACTACCTGCGAGTCATCACGACGGCGAAGTCGGGCGCCACGCGCACACCCTTCACGCTGCATCGTTTCTACATCAGGTTCGAGGCGCCACCCAGCGCGTTCAACTGCATCGAGACGCTGAGCATGAAGCGCGTCTGCAGCACCGGCGAGGTCGGGCCGTGACGCGCCGGGCAACCTGCATCGCGATGCTTTTCGCCCTCTGGCCCCTGGCCGGCGTCGCCCAGTTGAACGTTTCGATCGCGACATTCGATCCCGGCGTTCCGGAGGACTACTCGCTGCACCAGGACATGGACGTGTTCCCGAAAATCCGGGAGATCGAGTCGCTGTTCCTGCCGTTCGTCCTGCGCGAGGCATTGACCAGCACGGGCGGCTGGGGCGCGGTGCGGGTCGTCCCCGAGCCGGACGAATCTGCCGAACTTTCCATCACCGGGGCGATTGTGCATTCCGACGGTGAGTCGCTCGCGGTCAGCCTGCGGGCCACTGATGCCCGCGGGCAAGAGTGGATCGGGGCGACGTACTATTCTGAGAACAATTACGAGGATCTCTTCGAGCGCTTCGTCGCCGACCTGGCAGGTGTTGCCGCCACTGTCGACGACAAGACCCTGCAAGGCATCGTTAACCTGTCGCTGATGCGCTATTCGGCGGCGCTGGTGCCGGACGCATTTGCCGATTACTTCCAGCAACTGCCGGACGGCGGCTACCGCTTGCTACGACTGCCGGCGGATGGCGATCCGACGATGGCGCGCATTCACCGCGTGCGCAGCGTCGAGTTCGTGATGACCGACGCAATCGACGAGAAATATCGCGAACTGCACGAAGAGGTCGACTCGGTCTACGAAATCTGGCGCAAGTACCGGCGCTGGTACGCCCGCTTTACCGTCGAAGAATCTCAGCGTAACGAACTGCGGGAGCGGAACGCCGACAAGGGCAGCTACGAGGCCCTGCGCGGCGCCTACGACGACTACCGCATGGACAGGCTCGCGGCACAGGAACAGGACAAGTGGATCGTCGGCTTCAATAATGAGATAGCGCCGATCATCAAGCGCATGGACGAACGCATCGCCGAGATGAGCGGCTGGGTCGATGACGGCTACTCGGATTGGACCCGCATCCTCGGCGAGCTTTTCGAGATCGAAAGCGGCCTCGACTAGCGAATCCCGCGACTCAGCGCCTCGAACGAGACAAGTACGAGAATCAACAGGCTCAACGTGAATGCGGCGCTGGCGACCGACAGCGTGGCCGCCTGCCCCGCTCCGATGCCGAATGCGGCCCAGCCGACGACCAGGCCGAACGCTATGTCATGGCGCCGGAGCGTCATGATCGCGGCGACGGCGCCCGCGGCGGCGAGCTTGAGCAGCGTCCAGCTTACTTCTTCGAGCAGTGCGTGGTTCCAGCCGAGCGCCGACTGCATGGCGCTGGCGTTCGCGATCGTCGCCACGCAGATCCAGGCCAGATACACCGAGAACGGCAATTGCACCAGCCACCTGGCGCCCGTCGGGGCCGACGCATCGACAATATCGAGCAGCCGGTAGATCCTGACCAAGGTGACGAGAAGCGCGATCATCAGCACCAGGGTCACCATGATCCACTCGAGGTGCCACGTGACTATCCACAGGACGTTCGCCACGCAACCCGCCTTGAACCAGGGACTGATGGCAGCCAGCGACCGGGCGCGGCGCTGGGCGGGCAGCGCCTGGTAGACGACAAACGCCGCCAGCAGCACGTAGATCAGCGACCAGATCGAGAATGTGAACCCGGCTGGCGTGAACAGCGAGGCATATTTGGCCGACACCTCGCCCGTGGTCTGTCCGCCGAATCGAAAAATGTTGGCTGACGCATTAATGGCAATGACGATGGCCAGGGCGACGATATTCCCGCCCCAATCGCTGAATTTTCGCTGCATTCCGGCCCCACGTGACTGAATTTACTCGGAAATTGTAGCCACAATTCGTTTCGGGCGTCGGCCGTTTTTGTGGAACCGGTCATATTTCATAACGCGCCGCTCGGGGATAATTTGAAGCACTATGGCAGGACTGAGCCCACAATTTGCGTTGATTTTCACGGTCGTCGGCCTTCTCGGCGTCCTGCTCGGCTGGGTCATTGGCGCCTGGCAGGCGAAGACCCGCATTCAGTCGATGCGCGACGACTGGCAGATCAAGCTCGATAATTTCGTTCGCGAGCGCGACCGGCTGACCTCTGAGACCGCCCACCTGCGCAGCACGGTGGAGCAACAACAGGGCGCCATTCATCGCGCCGAGGTCGCGCAGTCGAAGACCCGGACGGAACTCGAGTCGCTGCGCGAGCGCAACAAGCAGCTCAACAAGGACGTGTTTACGCTGCGCTCGGAGCGCGAGGACTTCAAGACCCGGGTCAGGGAGATCCAGAACCAGATGTCCCTGATGAAACAGCACTCGACCGAATTGCAGTCCGAGTTCCTCAAGTCACGGGAATTCTACAAGGGCGAACTGACCAAGGCGTTCGAGCGCCGCCGCGACGTCGAAGAGAAGCTGGAAAAAGCGCGTGCAGAGCAGGATTCGTTCGCCAACTTGCTGGAGTCGTCGCAGTCCGAGCATGAGTCAGTCAACAAGATGCTGGCTTCGGCGCAGAAGCGGCTCGGCCAGATGGACATCCTCGAGCAGGACGTCATCCGGCTGGAAGCAGAGAAAGCCCAGCTCAACCACGACTACTCGCTGGCCAGGCAGGAAGTCGAGACGCTGCAGCGCGACGTGGCCGAAATCGACGAGCTCAAGGTCCAGAACAAGGAACTGGCGGAGGTTCTCAAGTCCATGGAGAACAGCCGCAAGCAGTACGAGGTCGACGCCAAGCGGTATCGCGACGATGCCGAGCAGGCCGAGAAAAAATCCGAGACCCTGCGGCTGCGACTCGACGATGTCGAGAAGAATTTCCAGGATTTCGAACGCCAGCAGCGCGAGGCGCTCAAGGACGCCCGCAAGACCAGCGTCCCGGAAGCCATCAACGGCAAGAAGAAAAAGGTGCAAAAGGACGACCTGCAGGAGATCGTGGGCATCGGCAAAGTCTTCGAGCACGCCCTGAACGAACTTGGCATCTACACGTTTGCGCAGATCGCGAATTTCGGCATCACAGACATTGCCAGGGTCAACGGCGCGCTGAAGGGTAGCGAGGGCCGCATGGAAGCCGACGACTGGATCGGCCAGGCCAAGGAACTGCACTTCAAGAAGTACGGCGACAGCGAAGTCGCCTGATCCCATACCCGAGCGGAGAGCACCATGAAATACATACTGATTGCCTGGTTTGTCGTGTCCGGCGATACCGCCGGAACCTCAGTCAGCGCCGAATTCGACTCCATGGAGAGCTGCCAGCAGGCCGGCCTCGCACTGCAGCAGGAGGGCGGCCAGGGCTCGGGAAAGAACGTTACGTGGCGCTATATTTGCACGCCGAAATAAACTGACGATCTGACCGGGAACCATTCTCGGGTCATGATCGTCTGGATAGTAATGACCTGACGGAGAATCGCGATGAGCACGGACGGCAAGAAGAAACCGCAAGAGGATGTCGTCATCCCGATGCCGGATATCTATGCCGAGGAGTTCGCGGTCGACGAGTCGTTCATTGAAGAGAACGAGCTCGAGCCCGTCACTGCCGACACGAAATCGGGCTTCAATCCTTACGATACGGCCAGGCTCTACATAAAAAAATAGGGCCCGCCTCTCGCGAAAGTCGCTTAAGCCGGAACTCAGCCCCTGCCGTTCTTACCGGACTGCATGCGCCGACGGGCGCGCTGGCGGCGCAAGTCGACCAGGTTCTTCATCTTGATCGTATCCGGCGACTTGAGCAGTTCTTCAACATCGGCGCTGATCGGCGGTGCGTTCTCCACTTTCAGCCGATGTCGGCCCAGCGAGATGATGTCGTCATCCCTGAGGATCGTCTTGCTCACTTTCACCGAATTGACGGTTGTACCGTTGGCGCTGTTCAGATCGAGCAGCACGAGGGCATCCGAGTACAGCAACAGGATGGCGTGGATCTTGCTCACATAGTCGTCGTCGACCATGACGTCAGCAAAATCCGAGCGCCCGACCAGGATTTTCTTTTCCTTGAACGTGAACTCGCCGAGCGTATCGCCGTCGCGCGTGATGATGAGCTTCGGCGGCATACGACTGACGGCGTCGCCAGTGCTCAGCACGGGGATTTCCTGGCTGGTATCGGCCTGCCCTTCGCCCGGCGCATAGGTGTCGACGACGCTGATCGGGAACCCGTCCGAACGTTTGATCGCGTCGAGTGCAAACTCGTTCAGCTTGCCCGGCCAGCCGCCGGACTGCTCGCGGAGGCGGTCGCAGACGTCGAACGGGAAAATCGTGTCCGCTCGTTCGCTCCCCGCGGCCTGCATGCGCGCATGCAGGTAGATCATCGTCTCCTTGGACGACAGCGGCAGCAATGAATACATCACGGGGTCACGCTGGATGAAGCTCGTCATGCCGTCAGCTTCAACGAGGGTCTGCATACTCTTGTCGCCGGTCAGGACGAGGCGCAGCGCAAAGCGTCCCGTTTGCGCCAGCGCGGCGAGCGTGTTGAGCAGGCGCAGGGAACTCGGGTACATGCGATCGACGTTGTCGATGATCAGGACGGGCGCCTGCCAGGACCGCGTCTGTTCGAGCGCAAACTCCGAGACTTGCCTGAGCAACTCCTCGTCCGACTCGTCGGTGGTCGCGTGGCCGTATTGGGCGAGCATTCGGGTCAGCAGGCCGTGCGGCTTCATCTGCTTGCCATCAACATAGGCGACATCGGTGTCGGCCGATAGCTGCATGGCCAGTTCGCGGACGATGGTGGTCTTGCCGGCGCCTTGCGGCCCGTACAACAAGCCGATGCCATTCTGGCCTCGCAGCGCCGACTGCAGGAACTTCAGCGCATCGTGGTTCGAACGATACTTGATGGTCGTCAGCGAATCGGCGTCCCCCCCAAACGCTTTTTCGCCCAGAACAGAGTAATTCTCTTGCATTTCGGCCCAGTGGTCAGGGTATTGACGGTTGGTATTATTCCTTTATTCAACGGCGTCGCTGTGAGAAAGGTTCCATAATCTGACGCGTTTTTAGTGCAATTCTTTATAGCTAATCCCGAAATCCGATTCAAGTAACTGATTTCTCGATGCTTTAGGCCGCCGTAGGGACAAAAAAACGTGACGAGCCTCAACATCGCTTCTGCGATCGAATTCACATTTCCGGAATGAAACCGGGCGCGACGGGTCAAACATGCGCTTGCTGGTGAAGTCCGCTCCCCTGTAACAACTTGCTGCTATATTTCTGTCGATGCGCTACCTCCCCCCGATAATCGCCCTGCTGGCCGGCGCTCCCGCGATGGCCAACGGCCCGGCTTTTGAAGAGCGGGTCATCGACGCTGGATTCCATATCGAACAGCCGGCGCTGGTCGGGAACCTGGTCGGTGAGGATCGGCATATCGTACTGGCGGGTCGTGACGACCAGCACGAGCAGCGTATGGCCATCTACCGGGTCGACGGCCCGGATGCGCCACTGCTGACTCTCGAGCCCGGCAGGCACCTGATCGCCTACGACCTCGGCCGCATCGGCGACCGGGATGCGCTCTATTTCGTCGAGCCGGGCCGCATCGTTCGCTACGACATCGGGTCGGGTGAGTTCGAGGAGTTCATCGCGATCCGCACGATCTATGGGCAAAAGCGCACGGGACGCATTGTACCGATCGACTTCATCCAGGACGTCAATGGCGACGCAAGAGACGATATCGTCGTTCCCGATACCGCCGGCTACCGGGTTCGCCTGCAGCGTGCCGACGGCACACTGGGCGACGAGGTCGTGCTCGAGGACAGCAGCGCCATGTCGGTTGCCGATGGCCGGGTCAGCTTCGAGAGCCGGCCGCTGGTGAGCGGCAACATGACTGACGACGAACTCGTTGACCTGGCGGTCTGGCGCGGCGATACGTTGCTCGTGTATGAACAGCTCGACGGCGACCGCTACTCGGGCCAGCCGCTACCCGTCCCGCTCGAGCTCGGCCTGCAATCGGAGGCCGAGATGCAGAACCGGACCCAGGGCCTCGGCGCGGTCGACCAGGAGGGGCTGGTGGACACGCGAATCCTGCGGATTGAAGACCTCAATGGCGACAGCCGGCCCGACATCCTGACCGAGTCGCTGCTAAACCTGGGCGTGTTCGACAAGGAAAACGACTTTCGCCTGCACCTCGGTCGCCGTGACGGCGCCGTCATCGGCTATTTCGAGACCGAGGACGCGCTGCTCGCCTCGTCAGGCCTGCAATACGGTCTCGTCACCACGGACCTCGACGGAGACGGCCGCAAGGACCTGTTCGTGCGCAAGGTGCGCATGAGTTTCGGTCGTGTCATTCGTGCGCTGCTGGCAGGCAACGTGCCGCTGCAGGTGCATTTCTACCGGATGACGGACGACGACACCTACCCGGAAGAGGCGAACTACATTACCAAGACGAATGTCCGCTTCAGCATGTCGAGCGGGCAGGTCGACGTCCCGGCCATTCGGGTCGCCGATTTCGACGGTGACGGTCTCGAAGACCTGCTGATGCAGACCGACCCCGACCGCCTGGAGTATCGCCGCGGCGTCCGCAACGACGAGCTGTTCGACGACGATGGCATCGAGATGACGATCGCCCTGCCCCGCAACGGCGAACTCGTGAGCGTCGAGAATCTCGACGACGACGGCCTCGCCGACCTCGTCCTGCGCTATAACGAATCCGACGGCGACGGCCCGTCAAAGACCATTCGGCTGTTGCTGACCCGCTAGGTCGATCAACCCTTTTGCGCTACTTTTGCGGCTAGCTGGCGGCTCAGCTTTTCGCGGCCGCCGCGTGCGTTCATATGATTGATGTCCAGGAAGTCCGCGGGCTCGAGGTCGAATGACTCCCAGGGGATCACCGCTATGCCGAGCCGGGCTGCGATCTCGTCGGTGAAATTGACCAGCGCATCGCCGCCGCAGCTTGCCCTGATCTCGTCGGTCATCTCGCGATCGGCCGGGTGCAGGAAACAGACGACGCGATCGGCAACCGACTGCAGGGTTCTGGCTCCCGCGTACCAGGCCTCGACGGCCTGTGGCTCGAACTCCACTTCACCGAGGTAAACGCCGGCAATGACGCGATCGCGTTCGCGCACCCAGTTGGGTTTGCGCTGCTTTTGGCGCGCCTCGTCGGGCGCATTCCAGGCGCCGCGGGTATCCACCAGCCACTGGAACTCGAGGCTCGTGTTCTTGCCGCGCAGCGAGATAACGTTGCCCTCGAAATAGTCGGGTCCAAGGTTGATGTCGCCGCTCGGCGGCGTGGTGCTGACCTGCATCGGGTCGAACTCATAGATCACCAGCGGGATGCGCACACCGGCCCGGTCGCACTCCCGCTTGATGAAGTCGCACATCATGCGCATGCCATAGGCGTTGACCGCCGGGAATCCCGCGTTGATCGCGATAGCCGGCTCGAACTCCGACGGAACGATCGCGCGGAACGTGCCCGACGACCCGAAGGCAAGGACATCGGGGGCGCCATGCGCGTCCAGGTAAGCGCCGAAGCGCTCAATGAATTGCAGCGCGCGGTTGGCGCGAGGCTTCTGAATAAGGCGCGGGATGCCGAGGACCTTGCGGATACGATCGAAGAACGACGGCGGCGCCTCATCGGCGCTGCCCGGCCTGAGCAGGCTCGTCTCGCCGCGAACCTCTTTCACGATCGCGTCGAAAGACATTTCTGATAACTGAATGACGGTGTCCTGGTCGAGCGACAGACCGAACTCACGTTCGACGTCCGTCGTGAAGCTGATGAAGGCGATCGAGTCCATGCCGGCATCGAACAGGTTGTTCGCGCCCAGGATGTTGTCACGGCTCAGCAGCGGCGAATGCGACAGCACCGACTTCAACAGGAACGCCGCCTCTTCCCCCAGACCCGACGTATCGACATCCTTGCGGGCGCGAGCCTCGAGCAGTTCGCCGAGCCCGCGGCGGTCCACCTTGCCGCTGGCATTCTTGGGAAACTCGGGCACGCAGAAAATCGTGGCGGGCACCATGTAGTCCGGCAATGCTTGTTCTGCCTGGGCCTGGATGCCGGCGATATCGGCTGTTTCCGTCTCGAATGCGGCCACGACCGAGGTGGCGATTTCCGTTCCGCCCGGCCAGGCCATCGCGACCGCGTTGAGCCCTCCGGATGCCCTGCGCAGCACGGCCTCGATCTCACCGAGCTCGATCCGGAAACCGCGCACCTTGACCTGGTTGTCCACGCGGCCCAGGAACCGCACATTGCCGTCGTCGCCGAAGACCGCCCGGTCGCCCGTACGATAGGCCTGTTTGCCGTCGGGCAGCGTCATGAAACTCGCGGCGGTCTTTTCCGGATCGTTCAGGTAGCCGGTTGCAACCTGGGCGCCGGCCAGGAACAGCTCGCCGGGTTCGCCAGCGGGCAGCGGCGACCGGTCATCATCCAGCACCAGCAGCTCCATTTTGTCGAACGCCTTGCCAATAGGCACGGTGTCATCGTCAATCGGCGCGTCGGACAGGATGTAACGGGAGCATGCGATCGTCGCTTCCGTCGGCCCGTACCAGTTCTCGACGACCGAGTTCGGCGCCGCTTGCGCCCATTCGGTCGCGACCACGGTCGGTAACGCCTCGCCACAGAACAGGCTGGATCGCAGGCTCGGGAAGGCGCCCGGCCGCAGGTCTTCCTGCAGGCGCACCTGGTAGGCCAGCGACGGCACCGAGAACCAGCAGGTAATGTGGTGCCGCTGGATGTAATCCGCCGGCATCCGCAGCTCTTTCTCGGAGGCAACGACCAGTGCGGCGCCGTTCTCCCAGCACAGGAACAGGTCGTGCACCGACAGGTCGAAAGTCAACTCGAAGGTCTGCGAGAAGCGGTCGTGCGGCTGCACGCCGACCATGCCGCCGGCGGCCTCCAGGTAGGCCTCGAGCTGCGCATTCTGGATGGGCACGCCCTTCGGATTGCCCGTACTGCCCGAGGTAAAGAGGATATAGGCGAGATCCTCGAGCGACTGGCGGCGGCATGCATACTCGCTGGCCGCCTCGGTGCGGAAGTCATCCTTGTGCTCCCCGCAGTCGACGACCGGCATCGAGCCGGCATCGATACCCGCCGCGGACAGGATCTCAGCGAGCGAGTCTTGTGCGTTGACGCCACAGATAACGCGGCGCGCGCCGGAGTTCGCGAGGATCGTGGCGTTGCGCTGGCTCGGATGATTGACGTTGAGCGGCACATAAGCATGCCCCGCGATGCGCGCAGCCAGTATGCCGACGTACGACGACGCGTGGCGCTCGGCCATGACCGCCGTGATGGGTTGCGGCTCGTCGTCCGCAGCTACGGGAAACCGGCTCGCGAGCTGGCTGGCGGCGGCGACCAGCTCAGCGTAACTCCAGGTTTCACCGTCGACGATCAGCGCGGGCCGCGATGGGTCCTCCTGCGCAACCTCGAGGATGCGTCGGGCGGCCCGGTATGCGTCAGCCTCAGTCATCCCAGAGCGGCGGGCACAGCGGGGTCACGTTGGCGTCGAGCTGTTTTTTGACACGGCTGTTGCCGAACTTGTATTGCGCCCGCATGTCGCGGTTGACGAAGCGCTCGAGCGGCTCGGTCAGCTGCGGCCGCAGCGTGCTGAAAAATCCTGGCTTGGCGATACCCGTGTATTCGCGCGGGTAGCCGAAGCGGTCCATCAGGTCGCCGTTATAGGCCTCGACGATCTTGACCTGGCCGCGCGACAAACCCTTGCGGTACTTGCGGAAGTTTGCGGTCATGAGCGGCCGCGCCAGGTTCTCGCGCGGCCCGCCCTTGACGGCGAGCTTTTGCGCATGGTCCGCCTCGTGAAACTTGTGCATCCGCTCGTCGAAGTCCAGGCCGAGAAACTCGCACAGCCGCGTGACCGTCGGCTCGAAGTTGCCGACCAGGTCCTCGTAACGCTGCAGGAACACGCGTTCCGGTCCCAGTAGCCCGTAAGCGGTCAGGCCACCGAGCTGGTCCTCACGCCAGACGTTCATCGCGTTGCGGATCGAGCCGAACTTGTTGCCGAGCCAGCGCTTGCGGCGCGCAACGCAGGACAACAGGAAGTCGCGCGGGTCGCGCACCTGGAAGATAAACCTCGCGTCGGGGAAACAGTCGACGAGAAAGAACAGCATCTGGTGGATGTTGTTCTCCTTGATAAACACGTGCTTGCCGTGCGCCTCGGCGGGCATCTCCTGGAACACGTAGCGCGCCACCTCGGCCGGCACGATGTCGCTGCGCGAGTCGAGCCAGTCGCTAAAACGCTGCGCCTCGTCCTCCCCGCGATACTTGCTGATGCGGGTTGCCGCACTGCGCTTCAGCACGTCCATCGCGGTCGAGGATTTGCCGCCCGCGGCGACTTCGTGGAGGCGCATGATGAGGTCGCGCCCCAGGTGGTACGGTGGATGGGCATACACCGTGGGGTGCTCGCCGACGATCGATGCGATCAGGTTCGAACCGGAGCGCTCGGAGCAAATCAGGAAGAATGGCGCGGCTGACATCGAGGAATTATTCGGCCTGTTGTGCGAACCTACGCAGTATATGGACAAGCTCAAGGTCATCGCAATCAGCGGCACCGGGCGCACGGGAAGCACGCTGCTGTCGCTGCTGTTGTCGCAGCACCCGCAAGTCTTCAATCTCGGCCAGATGCGGCACCTGGGCCGCGCCTATCGTGACAATGCACCCTGCAGTTGCCTGGAACCGCTCCGCAACTGCGCGGTTTACGGAGAGGTCCGGCCTGACGACGACACGGCCGCCACGCTCGAGTCCCTGTCCCGCGTGACCGGCGCGCGTACCTTCGTCGACTCGTCCAAAGCGCCCGCATATGCTCGCGAACTCAGCACGTTGCCTGGCCTGGACGTCTATGTACTGAATCTCGTCCGCGACCCGCGCGCCGTCGCCTGTAGTTGGTACAAGAAAAAGCGCAGTATCCCGGCACTCGTCAAGAACGCCCGCGACTGGCTCAGGCGACAGCAGCAGCTCGAGGACTGGAGCGCCGAACTGGGCGAACGTTTCATGACCGTTCGCTACGAGGACCTTGCCGCAGCGCCGCAGGAAACGATTGCGACTATCGCCAGGTGGGCCGACATCCCGATCCCGGATTCACTGTTTGTCGAGCCGAACCGGGTGCGCATTGACTGGGGCAGCCAGCACCTGTTCCCCCCTGCGAACGAGAGCGTGCTGGCGAAGCGCGCAAGCGACGTGCGTATCGCGCCGGCCGAGAGCTGGAAAGACCCCGCCAACGCGTGGATACACCGGGTTGCCCGGTTTTTCGCCGGAGCCTACGGCCGCGAGCTATACCCCTGAGCCTCGTCGGCCTCGATTCGATCCATCGTTGCGACGCATTCCCGCGCGGCGGCGGCAAGTTCGTCCTCCCCGGCGGCGATCGGCGCGATCACGTGCCGTGCGCGAACGTGGTCGATATCGGGTAACAGTCGCAACAGCCGGGGTGATGCCCTGCCGGCGGCAATCTCGTTCTCGATGAGATCAAACGTTCGCTTACCGGCCCGGACCAGCGACATGCCTGCCAGCATCCGGCTCTGTTCGTTTTCGCCGGCGAACGCCTCGAGCAGCGTATTCGCGCTTGTCGCCAGGCCGAGTGTTCGCCAGAGCGCGCCAGCCATCAGTACGCGCAGCGGCGTCACACCTTGTCCCAGAGCCCGTGCTCGTCCCAGTAATCCGGTTCGTGTGTCGCACTGTGATTGAACCAGCCGTTACGGTGGGTCTTGACCTTCGAACTGCGTGATTTGAAGCGCTGCCGGCCACGGTCGGCCATGATCACGAGATCCATGTGCACGCGCACGTCGACGATCCTGCGAACGTTCGAGAACTTCGGATACCAGTCACGGTGCACGGGCCAGCTCAGTAGCACCAGCCGGTCGAACTCGACGCCGCGCCAGGTCGCGAGGTTGGCCACGGTGCCGCCATGGCTATGGGCAAAGAAGTCAGGCGTGCCCAGGCCCTGGTCGCCGATCCACTGTTGCAGCAGCCGGGCGTCGGCCTTGCGCGCGCGTTTCGAATACGCGCCGGTCCAGGTAAAGCTCTGGTCGTGCAGGTGCAGGTCGGGCCGGCGCGCCTTGACGGCCTCGTAGAAATCGCCGCCCGGACGGTACCACGCGCTGTCGGCCGCCCAGGTGCCGTGCGTGATCACGGCCGTGTTCGACTTGCGACGGCGCTTGCGCGACTTGGGCTGGCGGATCACCTGTTGGCGCGCCAGGTCCTGCATGGGCGGCATCTGGCTCATCGCCGCAACGGCGAGCCGCGACGTCAGCCGGTCCTCGCTATTGAAACCGCGCTCGAGCGTCTCGCGGATACGCGGACGCAGTCGCGTCGTCTCTCTTGCGCCCGCCGCGCCGGCCACCGCGACGAGCGGGTGCGGGCTGAACATGGCGGCCTCAAACAGCGCGGCCGCGGCGTCGATTCCCGGTTTGCGATACAGCTCGCGGATGAGCCGCGTCATTTCCTGCTCCAGCGCGGGCTCCCCGTCCTGCCGCAGCTCCCTCTCGCTGGCGCCGAGATGCGCGCAGGCATCAGCTACCTTGAGATGCCGGTCACGTCTGAGCGGCCGGACGTTGGGCAGTGGAAACTCCTTGAGCTTTTCGGCCGTCGGCACGTCGCCGAGAACTCCCGCCCGGATCGCCAGCAGCAGTGCGGCCTGCGAGGCAGCGGCAGACTGAGTAGCCTCGTCATCAGGTCGCGCCGTCACCGTGAACGCGTCTCGGGGATCGATCGGTTCGAAACGCTGGTAGCTCACAGCGACTCCGGGTCGTCCGCCGTCACCGCCTGCCAGACGCGGAAGAAGTTGCCGCCCATCACCTTACCCACGTCCGCGGCGCTGTACTCACGATTCAGCAGTTCGCTGGCTATCGCGTGGAAACGCGCGTCCTCGTCAAAACCGACCACGTAGCGCGAAATGCCGCGCAGGTCGGAGCCGATGCCCACATGGTCAATGCCACCGACAGTAATGACGTGCTCGATGTAATCGACCATCTCGGCCACATCGGAGATATGGCGACCGTGCGGCCAGATGCCGATGACGCCGCCACGCTCGGCGATCGCACGTATCTCGTCGTCGGTGACGGCCCTGTCGTGATCCGTGTACTCGCGCACGCCCCCGTGGCTGAAGATCACGGGGTGCTCGGACAATTCGAGGATATCCATCATGGTCTCGTTGTTGGCATGCGCCATGTCGATGATGATGCCGAGTCGGTTGGACTCGCGTACCACCTCACGCCCGAAGTCGGTCAGGCCGCCGGGCGAGTACGGCCATGTCTGCATGTGGCCGAGCTCATTATTGCGGAAGTGAATCAGCTGGATCAGGCGCAGGCCGTCGTCGTACATGCGGTAGAGGTTGTCGATGTCGCCCTCCAGCGCGTCCGCGCCTTCGAGCGCAGGCAGTATTGCGACCTGGCCCTGCTCGCGCGCCTGCAGTACCGCCTCCGGGCTGTCGGCATGCACCGCGTAACCGAGCTCGACGGTTTTGGCCAGCCGTGCCAGCCGGTCCGCGGTCAGCGCATAAACCTCGCCGGGCGCCGGCTTGTAACGGCCATCGTCCACGACAGTGCCGTCACGGTTGGTGTAATCGCCGTCGAACGCCATGTCGCTGCTGATGTTCGCAACGACGACGTCCATCGTGCTGCGGCGATAGACTTCGATCTCCCCGGGCAGGATCGTTTCCACGTTCTCGCGGTGGAAACGGCTGGGATGTGCGTGCATGTCGACAAACACCGTGTTCTCGTGAATCGCCGCAACCCTGGGATCGATAAAGGTCCCGGGCGCCCCGGCAGGCTCGCCGGAGTCTTCGGGCGAGCATGCGGCAACGGCGAAAGCGAGCCAAAGAATGCTGGCGTTTCTCATCGAACTCTCCGTCATCTGTTCCCGATTATAGCCGCCTCCGGCGATGCTATAGTGGCTGCCAGGAGGTGCGCATGAAAAGAGCAGTCGCGGCACTGATGCTGGCCTGCCTCGTTGGTTCGCCGGCGCTCGCGCAGGAAGCGATGACGGGGATGTTCCGCATGAGCCACACGGTGGGCGAGATCCTCGGCGACCAGATGGCGAAGGCGCTCGATGACACGGTCCCGAGCGACCAGGCGCTGCAGTGGCAGGTCTACGTGCCCTGGGACTACGACCCCTCGCGGCCGCCGGGCGTGTTCATCTATCTCGACCCGAATCGTTACGGCGGCATCCCCGATCAGTGGACGTCGGTCTTCGACCAGCACAACATGATCTGGGTGGGCCCAAGGGTCAACGAGCGGCGCCAAAGTGAGGAGAAGAAAATCTGGCATGCCGTATTGGGGCTGCGCGCCATCGAATCACAGTACGCCATCGACCTGAATCGCATCTACATCGCCAGCGCCCGCGACACGACGCCCACGGCGCTCAAGACCGCGCTGTTCGCGAACGAGATTACGGGCGTCGTGTACATGCGCGGCTCGGCCATGTGGGTGACGATCAGCGACGATCAACTCGAGCAGGTACGCCGCAAGCGCCACGTGTTCATCACGGGCACCAACGACCCGGCGAAAGACCAGGTACGGGGCCATTACGAAGCCCACAACGCTGCCGGCGTCGAGCACACCAAGTTGATCTTCGACATGAAGCGCATCGAGGAAGTCCCGAAAACCGAGCACATCGATGCAGCCCTGCGCTTTCTCGATGGCGGCGAGTAGGTAAAAGCCCGACTTGCATTTCGCGGGTTTCCGGCGAGAGTGAGTACATTGGGAGGTGAGACTAATGACCCCAACGAAGTGGTTTACGCTTTGCCTTGCTGCGTCCGCCCTGCTGCTCTCCGCCTGTGAAAGCAAGGTCAGCTACACGGAAGACGTGCAGCCGATCCTGTTCTCCGCTTGCCTGAGTTGCCACAACAAGGACTCGGAGGGCTACCTGAACAGCGGCTTCAGTCTCGACAGCTACGAGGCCGTCATGAAGGGCACGAACTTCGGCGCGGTCGTCGTTCCCGGCAGCCCTGAGTCGAGTTCCCTGTACCTCGTGATCGCTCAAAAGACGGCCCCGGAAATCCACATGCCGCCGCACAGCGACGTCGCGCTGGCCGACGGGCGAGGCTTTCCGCTGTCCGAGGACCAGGTCGAGGTTTTCCGGCTCTGGATCGAACAGGGCGCGCTGAACAACTAGTTGTCGAACGGGTGTTCCTCTGAGCCATCGCAGGGCATGCGCGGCTGAGGGCGCGCCCGCGCACGTCCTAGAGCGGCAGGTACACGACCGTATTCGTGAGCAGGATCATGATGAAGACCAGGCAGGTCACCATCGGGCCCAGGTAGATCCTGCCGGTCATGCGGAAGAAAAAGCGGTTGAAGTACGGCAGCACGAACATCATCGGCACAACGGCGAACAACAGGTTCACGTAGAGCCAGCCGTCGGTCCAGTACACCGTTCCCGTCCACCAGAACGTTACGTATTGCACGACGACGATCAGCAATAGTCCGAGCGAGTTGGCGATGCCGCCGAGCAGCATACTCAGCCACTCGGGCTGACCTGCGGTACGCATGGCGCCGTTGACCCGCAGCGAATTGGACAGGAAGAACAGGAAGAAGAACGGCGCATAGACGAACAGCAGCATGAGCTCGACCGGCCGAAACGGCCGCACGCCCATGAACAGGAAACGGTAATCGGCGTGGAACAGCCAGTAGAGCGCAAAGAGGAGCAGGTAATAAATGGCGAACAGGGTCAGCGCGAGCAGGAATGTCCGTAACAGCTCATTACGGCTGACCCGCGCGCCCCACATGTCCGGCGTCACGCCGTGCCGCCGCCCGTGGAAGCGCCATGAAATCCAGAACATGAGGTAACCGACCAGCCCGTTCAGAACCGCCCACATCATCACGGCGTTGTTCATGCGCTGCGGAAAGAACCAGGTGATCTCGCGATTGGAGGCTTTTACGAATAACACCTGCGACAGCTCGGCCATCGGGATATAGGAGAAACACGCGATCAGCGCCCCGATGGTGAAGAACGACCAGAACAGCACCCTGCCGCGGCCGGCCGGCCGCGGCAATGGCGGCGGCACCGGGTGGACCAGTGACGCGAACAGGGGCAGCCTCAGGAGGGCCCGCCCGAGCGGAATCAGCAGCGTGACGGCCGACACGAGCGACACGAGACTGAGCAGCTCTTTCCAGTACCACACCTGGTCGGTGCTCGACAGCCCGCTGTCGACGCCGAACACGTGCTCGAAGTACTCGACCTGGTTGGCCATCGCCTCGACCATGTAGGGCTGGAACGGGTGCAGGATGCGCTCGTTGTGCACTACCCGGAACGAGCGATCCTCGAGGTCGCCGTAATAACGACCCAGCTCGACCTCCTCGACCGGGGGCAGGGACGGGTCCCGCCCGAGGTTGACGACGCGCAGCGCCTCCGGGGCGATGCGCATGTCGCCGTTTTTCAGCTCGTTGCGGTACGCCCCCTCGTCGTAATAGGCATAGCTGACGCCGATGTTCGAGCGGACGTCCTCGAGGACGTCGTCGCGCAGCGTGAGCACGTAGCCGGACACGAACACCGAGTGCAGCTTGCTGGGCTCGCCGGTGCGCTGCGCCTCACGACCGAAGTAATTGGCGCCGCGGATTGCCGCATTACCGCCGGCGGAGTGTCCGGTTGCCCCGATGCGCGTGCGGTCGACGTAGTTGAGATTGGGCGTGCTCGCCACGTAGTCGACGAGGGCAAACATGCCGTATCCCTCGGTCGTCGCGGCGATGCGGCTCAGCGAAGCGCTCGAGCCGCCCTGCGCGTAGGGATCGATGAGGATCGCAACCATGTTGCGCCGCGCAAGCTCGATCGCCACGTTCGACAGCGCCTCCTTGCCGCGCTGGAAGCCGGGCACGACGAAGACCAGCGGCACCGGCGCGTCACGGGTCGCCGCCAGCGGCCGATACAGGTCGGCGACGACCCACTGGCCGTTGTGGGCCGGCATCTTGATCGAGTGCACCCGGATGTCACCGAACGACGTCTGGACGAGCGATGCGCCCCAGCTCGACAACACCAGCACGGCCAGCAGTACCCACAGCAATCGGTTACCAGTAGACTTCATCGCATGACCTGTCGCTTCGTTCTTATTGTCATCATGACTTTGCCGGCGCTCGCGCTGGCTCACCCCTCGTGTGAAAACGGCTCAGTGGCCATCGACGCACATTTCGAGGGTGGCCGACTCGATCATTGCGAGTTTAGCGCCGACGAGGTCGTCGAGCTCACTTTCCGGGCGGAAGACTACCGCGTCAGTGATGCGTTCGCCTGGTTTTCGTTTCGCGTTGCTACTGACGGCCCCCGCGAGGTGAAGATCAAGTTGCAGTTCCCGGACTCCTACGCGCGCTTCTGGCCCAAGCTGAGCACCGACGGCCGCAACTGGATCCGGGCGCCCGAATACGGCGTCGAGCGCAGCGAAGTCGGCAAGTCCATGACGCTGACCCTCGACGTGGACGAGACCGGGCTCTGGGTGTCCGCGCAGGAATTGCTGACGTCGCGCTACTACGACGACTGGCTCGTGCAGCTCGACGGGCACTTCGAGCTGGAGACCGAGATTATCGGCGAAAGCGTGCTGGGCCGGCCTATCCACCTGGCCAGTACCCGGGACAAGCGCGAAGCCGTGCTGCTGCTCGGACGCCAGCACCCGGTCGAGGTGCCGGGCGCGATCGCGATGCGCACGTTCGTCGATGTCGTCATGGGCAACTCCGATCTCGCGCGTGAGTTCCGCGAGCGCTACATGCTGGTGATTCTGCCGCTCATCAACCCCGATGGCGTGGCGCTCGGGCACGCGCGGCACAATGCCGGTCTGACCGATCTCAACCGCGACTGGGGACCGTTCACTCAGCCGGAAACCCAGGCCGTCGCCGCGCTGCTCGAGGACCTGGAAGCCCGGGACGTTGCGCCGCGCCTGGTTCTCGACTTTCACGCCACGAAAATGTGGCCGACGATGATCTTCTACACCCAGACGCCGGACGACGACGCGAGGCCGCGACGATTCTCGAGCAGATGGCTCGACAGCGTCGACGAACGCATCGATAACTTCGAGTTCAAGCACGACCCGCGCCCCCCATCGGGGCAAGGCAACGTCAAGAATTATTTCTTCAAACGCTATGGGATTCCTGCGATCACCTACGAGATGGGCGACGAAGTGGATCGATCGGCGATCATCGAACACACGCCCGTGTTCGCCGAGGAGATGATGCGCACGATGCTCGAGGCGCCGTAGGAGCGCCCCATGGGCGCGATCGCGGCCATGGGCCGCTCCTACATGTCCGTCGCGCGCAGCACCCTGCCCGGCCGTTTGCCGGTCATTTCCTTGCCAAGCAATACCGGTTCGCCGTTGACGAACACGTGGTGCACGCCCAGTGCATACTGGTGCGGCTCCTCGAAGGTCGCCGTGTCGATGATCTCTGCCGGGTCGAAGACGACGATATCGGCGACGGCGCCGACCGCGACGCGCCCCCGATTGGCGAGACTGATGCGGTCCGCGGGCATCATCGTCATCTTGTGGATGGCCGTGGATAACGGCAGCAGCTCCCGTTCGCGAACGAACACGCCCAGGACGCGCGCGAACGATCCGTAGTTGCGCGGGTGCGGGCTGTTGTCGCCGGGCGCCATGACGCCGCCATCGGACGCGATCATCGTTTTCGGGTGCACCATGATGCGATCGACATCCTCCATCGACATTGCGTGATACACGCACTGGCAGCCGCCCGCATACTCGAAGTCCATGATCAGTTCGGCGGCGTTCTCGATCGTGACGTCCATCTCGAGCTGCCGCAGCACGTCCTCGAGATTCAGGCCATTCAGCGACGGATCCCAGCTGCACTGCGCCAGGTGCACGCGCGAGGCATCGTTGCCGCCGCGCTCGTTGATCAGTGCGTAGACGATGCCCTCTTTCACTCGCGCCCGCTGTTCGGGATCGTCGAGCCGCGCGCGCAAGGCCGGACCGCCGCCGTCGAGACTCCAGCGCGGAAAGACGGCCCGCAGTCCCGTGGACGACGCCGGGTACGGGTACTGGTCGATGGTGACGTCGACGCCGCGTTCGTTGGCCGCGTCAACCAGCGCCAGCGACTCGCGGGAGCGCCCCCACATGGGCTGGCCCATCGCCTTGTGGTGCGTCAACTGCGACGGTATGCCGGCCTCTTCGCCGATGCGGATGGTCTCTTCGACCGATTCGAGCAGCCCGAGCGCCTCGTTGCGCATGTGGCTGATGTAGATGCCGCCGTAGGGCTTCACGACCTTCGCCAGCTCGATCACCTCCTCGGCCGGCGCGAAGCTGCCCGGGGCATATAACAACCCCGATGACAGTCCGAACGCCCCGCTCTCCATGGCTTCACGAACTTCCGCCCGCATCGCCTCGAGTTCTTCCTCGGTCGCTGGCCGATCGTCGTAGCCGATGACCTTCCCGCGAACCGAGCCGTGGCCCACGAAGGAACCGAAGTTCACGGCAGCGGGCTCGGCTTCGAGGCGCCGGAAGTCGGCCTCGAGCGGCAGCGGCGAGCCCCCGTCAGGACCGCCGATTACGGTCGTGACGCCCTGGCGGATCAGGTTCTCGGCATCGGGCCAGATGTAGATGCCGCTGCGGTCCGGGTTGTCACGGATCGCGTGGCTGTGGATGTCGATGAACCCCGGCGCCACGGCCAGCCCGCTGACGTCGAGCTGCAGTGTCGCCGGATGCCCGTCGAGCTGGCCAACCGCGACAATGCGGTCGCCCCGGATGGCCACGTCAGCGACAACCGGTGGCGTGTCGTCGCCCGTGTAAACCTCGCCGCCGACCAGCAGCGCGTCGAAGGGCTCCTGCCGGGCACAGGCGCCGAGGAGCAGGGCGAACAGGATGCTAGACCAGCGCATTCGGCGCCAGGTAGAGAGCGACAAGAGTGACAATGACGATACCTATGATGTTGAGAACGAAGCCGGCACGGACCATTTGCGGGATCGTTATGCGACCCGTCGCAAATATGATGGCGTTTGGTGGCGTCGCTACGGGCAGCATGAAGGCGCAGCTCGCGGCGATCGTGATGGGCACGGTCAGGTAAAGCGGCGGCAGGCCCGCCTGCACAGCAATGGCGCCCATGACCGGCAGTAGCGTCGCTGTCGTCGCCAGGTTGCTCGTGAGCTCGGTCAGGAAAATAACCAACGCCACCGCCGCAACGACGAGCACGGCCAGGCCGAGCGCGTTGAGCGGTGCGAGGCTCTCGCCCAACCAGAGTGCGAGCCCCGAGTTAGACACGGCCGCCGCAAGGCTCAGGCCGCCGCCCATCAGCACCAGCACGCCCCACGGCAGGCGCAGCGCGTAGTCCCAGCTCATGAGCCTGCGCCCCTCGCCGCTCGGGATCAGGAATAGCAGGATGGCGGCCGTGATGACGATGCCCGGGTCCGAAACCCCGGTGAGCCCGGCCAGTTCGGTCAGCGGCCGCCGCAGCATCCACGAAATGATTACCAGGCCGAACAGGATGCCGACGCGTTTCTCCGCAGGAGTCATCGGCCCGAGCTCTGCCCGCAGCTCGTGCAGGTGCCGGTTGACCTCCTCGCTGGCGGGCACTTTCACCGGGTGCATGAAGCGGGTCAGAACCCACCACGCCACCGGCAGCATGATGGCCGTAACCGGGATGCCGACAACCATCCAGCGCGCGAAGCTGATCTCGATATCGTAGTTCTCGGCAAGATAGCCGACCAGGAACGCGTTCGGCGGCGTGCCGATCAGCGTGGCCAACCCGCCGATGCTCGCCGAGTAAGCGAGGCCCAGCAGCATCGCGATTTCGAAGTCGGACTGGTTCTGCTCCGACAGGTCCGTGACGTTCTCGCGGATCACCGACACCACGGACAGCACGATCGGCAGCAGCATCATCGTGGTCGAGGTATTCGTCATCCACATGCTGAGCCCCGCGCAGACGATCATGAAGCCCAGGATCAGGCGCCGCCCCTCCGTGCCGGTGCGGTCGAGAATCGCCAGCGCGATGCGTCGGTGCAGGTCCCAGCGCTCGAGCGCCAGCGCCATCAGGAATCCGCCCAGGAACAGGTAAATGATCGGGTTGGCGTACGGCGCCGCGGCATCGCGCAGTGACGAGATACCCAGCGGCTCGAAGATGACCAGCGGCAGGAACGCGGTCACAGGAACCGGGACCGCTTCGGTCGCCCACCAGATGGCCATCCAGAGCCCGGCGGCAGCGGCGCGCCAGGCCAGCGGGTCCATGGCCTGCTGCCAGCCTTCCATGGCGAGCATCGCAACAAAAACGGCAGGGCCAAGGGCCCTGCCGATTTTCTGGTGCCGTGCGTCTTCCAATTAGAAGAAGTCTAGGCGCAGGTCCACGTACCAGGAACGACCCCAGTCGCGGTGCATGTCCGAGCTGTAGCCGAAGCGGCCGCTCGTAAACGGCGCGCGCTGGTCGGTGAAGTTGAGTATACCCACGCGTACCCTGGCGGCCGTGTCGCCGAAGGTCTCGAAACTGTAATCGGCCGAGAAGTTATACGTGGACATGCTGTCGATCTTCCACTGCGAGCCATCGCTGGCGGTCCCCGGCCGGGTGTCGATCGCATCACTGAGCTTCGTACCGGTTACTGCCGCGCCCCAGTTCTCCCAGCGCCAGTTCAGGCGCGCCGAGTGTTTCCAGCGCTGGTTGCCGTCCTGCTTCACGAGATTCGCGAAACCGATGGCCGTCCCGGCAGGCAGGATGCCGTCTTTCTCAGCCTGGACGAGTATTTCTGCCGGGCCGCCGGCCACCTGCTCGTACTCGTCGAGGCGCGTACCGATGTAGCGGAAGTCGAACGTGCCGATACGCGTGTCCGTCGTGTAATAGACGCCGATATCGTGGCCCTTGACCTTGCGGGTGTCGAGGTTCGCGTACAGGTCGTTGACCCTGGCGGCTTCGCCCGTGTTACAGATTCCGGCCAGCGCGTAGAGCGCTGCCTCTTCCGAGGCAGGATCCCAGGGATCGTCACGAATAACGGCCGGGTTGCCGATGCTGGGGCCGCCGGTCGTCGGGCAGTTTGCCGTTCCGGCCTCCAGCAGGTTCACCAGCTCGAGCGCCGTGTGGTTCTCCTCGCCGAACAGGCCAATCGTTTTTTCCTTCTCGATCTCCCAGTAGTCGAGGGTGAACGTCAGGTTGTCCGTCATATCCCAGACGATACCGATCGACGTATTCTCGGACTCCTCGGGCACGAGCAGCGCGCTGCCGCCGGCGGCGCGCTGGACGCCGTAGGAACATTCCAGGATACCTTGCGTATCGAACTGCTCGACGTACTGGCACACCCGGTCGTCGACCGTGTTCGAGCGCGCAACGCCGCTCTCGTTGATCGTAACGAGGTTCGGCACGCGATAGGCCTCGGACCATGAGCCGCGGATCAGCAGCGGCTCGACCGGGCGCCAGCCTGCCGCCACCTTGCCGACCGTCGTGTCGCCGACGTCCGAGAAGTCCTCGTAGCGCAGGGCAACCTGGACGTCCAGGGTTTCGTGCAGCGGTATCTGGAACTCGGTGAACGCCGAGAACACGTCGCGGTCGCCTTCACTGTCGAGCGTCGGGCTCGAGTTCATGACGTCGGATACGATCGGGAAACCGTTGCCGGCGTTGTCCACGAACTGGATCGTGCCGTCGAGGCGCGGATCGCGGTCGTCTTCAAATGACTCTTCGCGGTACTCGACGCCGGCCAGGAAACCGACCGGACCGGCCCAGGTATCGAACAGCTCGGCATTCGACATCTTGAAGTCGATCAGAGTGAGCTCGGTCTCGTTCTCGCGATAGACGTCGATTTGGGCGCGCTCGACGTTCGTGTCGATGCCGCCATTGAACGCGTTGTAGCCTGCAGGAGTCGGGTCATTGAGCGCTTCCTGCATCAGCGTGTTCGAGATACGGTCCTTGGTGATGTCTTCTTTCTCGGCGCGCGACCATAGAACCGCGCCTTCCCAATCCCAGTAACCCAGTTGGCCGCGTAGTCCGGTCAGTACGCGATAGGTTTCACCGTCGTTGAACACGCGGCGGGGTGATTCGACCCAGCCGAAGTTGTCGAGATCAATCGCGAGACCTTCGACCGGCACGCCGGTGCCGATGATGCTGTCCGGCAGTCGCGCCGTCGTGCCGACCGCACCCAGCGGGTTCCAGTAGGCGTCCGCCGCGATGCGATACTTGGAGACGGCGCTCAGGCGCGTGGAACGATGACGCTGCGTGTACGTATCCGAGAGATAGGCCGACACTTCAGTGAAGCTCTCCAGCCCGTTGCCGAATTCGTGCGTCAGCATCGCAAAAACGTTGGTGCGCTGCAGCTCCGAGAGCAGGTCTCGATCGGCGTTCAGGTTGTGGCGGTAAACAGGGTTTCCATCCAC
Source organism: Woeseiaceae bacterium (assembly GCA_030066075.1). Lineage (GTDB taxonomy): Bacteria > Pseudomonadota > Gammaproteobacteria > Steroidobacterales > Woeseiaceae > UBA1847. Next base: position 57,157 of record JASJCH010000008.1, on the reverse strand, counting down.
GGCGAAACACACGTTCGGGTACAGGGCAGCAATCTCGGGATAATCGTCCGGGTGGAATTCGCAAAATTCGCTATCCAGCGGGTACGTATTGAATTCGCCACTGCCGTCGGTGATGTCGGCTGTGCCTGAGCGGGCATCGTACTGGCCGAACTCGGAATTCGAGCTGTCACGCCGGAACCGGGTGCTGCCTTCGAACGCGTTGCCCTCGGGTATCCGGTAGCGATGATCGGAGACGGACCAGAACTTATCGTCCTGCGAGTTGATCGGGTCGCGGTCGTAGTAGCTTGCGAACACGGCCAGGTTAGTGGCGCCGCCGTTGAAGTTAGTGCCCCACTCCATCGAGATCTTGTAGTCGTTGCGCGGGAGGCCTTCCCAGCCCGCGTACCTGGCGCGCACGCTGAAGCCGTCGAAGTCGTCTTTGAGAACGTAGTTGACGACGCCGGCCACGGCGTCCGCGCCGTAAATGGCCGATGCGCCGTCACGGAGAACTTCAACGCGCTCGAGGCCCATGACGGGCAGCGTCTGCGAGTTGACCGTGTTGACCGGGACGAAGCTGCCGCCTACCAGTTCGGTCTGGTAAGAGGCCGCGTTGACCATGCGCCGGCCGTTGAGCAGAACGAGGGTATTGCCCGTGCCGAGATTCCTGAGGTTGTAGGCGCCAATGTCGCCACGCGCCGAGTTGACGCCGCCGCTGATATTTTCGGCTTCGTTCAGGAAGTTCTGACCCTGCTCGGCCATGAACTCGAGCAGTTCATCGCCCGAATCGACGCCGAGGTCCTCGATGTCCTCGGAGGTAACGACCGAGACGGCCAGGGCGTCACGGATATTGGCGCCGCGAATCTGCGAACCTACCGTGACGATTTCTTCAATCTGCTCATCGTCTTCTGCGTCTTCCTGGGCCAGCGCCGTGCCTGCCGCCATCGGCAGTGCCAGGAATGCAAGAACCAATGAACTCAGGCGGCGGACGCCGCACGGATACTTGTACTCGGACAACATGTTTTCTCCCCTGCTTTTTGCCGGCTTCTGCGGCCGGTACCGAGCGCATGGCTGCGCTCATCCGACACTAGCAATGACGGGCCTTTCAGGCAAATACTTTCCGTGGGCGGCCCATAGCCCGGAGTTATGGGAACCTGCACTTATTAGTGCCCCGTCGGCTAAGATAGGTGCAGACCATAACCGCAAGCTATAGGAGCCCGGGTATGCGCCTGCGCCAGATCGAGGTGTTCCACGCCATTTACACGAGCGGCACCATGACCAATGCGGCCCGGCTGCTCAACGTTTCGCAGCCCTCGGTCAGCAAGGTGCTCGCCCACGCCGAACAGCAGCTTGGCTACCCCTTGTTCGAACGCGTACGCGGCAAGCTCGTCCCGACGCCCGAGGCGGACCGCCTGTTCGGCCTCGTGTCGAATGTCTACGATCATGTCGAGCAATTACGCCACGTTGCCGACAACCTGCGCGCATCCGACCACGGCAAGGTCCGGGTCGCCGCAACGCCGGCCTTCGGCGTCGACCTGTTACCGGCGGCTATCGCCAGCTACCTGGCCGATCACGGCGACACGGTCTTCGAGGTCGAGACGCTGCACCACGACGAGATCGGCGCTGCGCTGCTCGAATCGCGTATCGATATCGGCCTCGCATTCGACTCGGTGACCGTTCCAGGGCTCACTTCCGAGACGCTTGCAAAGGGCGAGTTTGTCGTCATCGCCCCGCCGGACCTCGAGCTGGGCGCCGACGATCGGGTTACCCTGGACGCGCTCGCCGACCAGCCGTTCATCGGGCTGAGCGCCCGCGGCCCGCTCGGCCGACTGCTGAGCGCCTATCTCGACAACTCGGGCGTCGAGTTCCGACAGGTCGTGTATACCGAGACCTACCACGTCGCCAAGGCGCTGGTCGCGAGGGGGAGCGGCATCTCGATCGTGGACACGATCACGGCGAATTCGGGCCACTCTGCAGATGTGCGCCGCTGGAAGCTGGAACCGCCGCTGCCCTACTCCATCGACGTCATCAGCGCAGACAGCATGCCGCCGTCGCTGTTGTGCCGCCGTTTCATCGCCCACCTCGCGGACATCGTCGCGGACTACGTCTGAAAGGCATTCCATAAGCCCGGGTTATGACCGCCTGACAAATCGGACTTGGCTGACGCCGGCGGCCGGCCATTACCCTATGGGACCAAAAGAACAATTGAGGGAAACTCATGCACGTTGCCGTTCTGGGCGCGGGTGTCGTCGGCATCACCACGGCGCATTTCCTGGCCGAAGCCGGACACGAGGTTACGATCATCGACCAGGCGCCGGGTGTCGCCAGGGAGTGCAGCGCGGCCAACGGGGCGCAGCTCAGTTACAGCTATACGGAGGTGATGGCGAGTCCCTCTTTCCTGCTGCGCCTGCCCGGACTGACCGCCGGCACGGACGCCGCGATCCACGTCCGACCCCCGCTGACCGCAGACCTGATCCGCTGGGGCCTCGGGTTTCTCGGCCAGTGCACGCGAAGCAGCGCGGCGGCAAACACGCGCGCCAATCTCGAGATGGCGGTGCGGTCGGCGCAGTTGCTGCGCGACCTGCGTGACGAACTTCGGGCCGACTTCCACTACCGCCAGGCCGGCAAGTTGATCCTGCTGAGCAGCGACCGGGAGCTGGACGACGCGCGCCGCGCGAGCGCGGTCAAGGCCGAACTCGGCGTGCGCGCCAACGTGGTCTCGATCGAGGAAGCCATCGATATCGAACCGGCCATCGCTGCGATGGCCGGCCCCTATGCCGGAGCCGTGTATTCCCCGGGTGATGATGTGGGCGATTCGTCGGAGTTTGCAGAACTGCTCGCCGAGCGTCTCGAGCAGCAGCGCGGCGCACGCTTCCTGTTCGAAACCTCGATCACCGGCCTGATCCGTGAGGGCGACACGATTCTCGGCGTAAGAACTGCCGGCGGCGACGTCGAGGCCGATGCCGTCGTCGTCTGCCTCGGCGCCTGGAGCCCGGCGCTCCTTGGCAAAGTGGATGTCCGCATCCGCGTTGCGCCGGTGCGCGGCTACAGCCTTACCCTGCCGCCGGGCAGGACGATGCCGAGCGCGAGCGTGACCGACTATGGCAGGCGCTTCGTCGTCACCCGTCTCGGCGAAAAGGTGCGCATCGCGGGGTATGCCGATTTCGTCGGCTTCTCAACGCGCAAGGACGGCAGGCGCATCCAGCATCTTCTCGAAACCGCGCGCGCGGCGGCGCCGCAAGTCGCTGACTTCGGCTGCCCGGACAACCACGCCTGGGGCGGCTATCGGCCGATGACGCCGGACGGCCGCCCGATTGTCGGCGGCACGCGGCTCGACGGCCTGTTCGTCAACACCGGTCACGGCACGCTCGGCTGGACGCTGGCGCTGGCGAGCGCGGAACGGCTGGCCGACGCGATCGCGCCGTATGCCTACTCGTACCGGAACGACCTCACGGCGACGCCCGTCACAACGACCGAGGCCAGCAGCAGCGTCAGTACGTAAGGGACCGCCGCCAGCGGCCCTGCCTGGAAGCTGATCAGCTTGTGCAAGGCGTCCATGGTCCAGCCCGTGGGCATGAGATTCTGCAGGCTCTGCATCCAGGACGGAGTAATCTCGATCGGCCACCAGCAGCCGCCGAGCGCCGCCAGCACGTTAGCCACCAGCACGCCAAGCCCGGCCGCCTGGCCGTCGGTCTTCGCGATGCTGCCGAGCAGCAGCCCGGCCGAAGCGCAGAACCCGGCCCAGGCAAACAGCACGACGACGATCATCGGGATATCCGGACCCCACCGCATGTCAAACACGATCGTGCCTATGAGCACGGCGGTAATGATCTGCAGTGCGGCCAGCACCATGCGGCCGCCCCACTTGCCGGCTACGACCTCGGTGCGCGATATCGGCGCGTAAGCAAGCCGCCGCAGCAAACCCTTGTTACGCTCGAAAACGAGCATTGAGCCGCCGTTGGTCAACAGCACGAGCAGGGTGAACATGACGAGCATGCCCGGGATAGCCTGTTCGAATCCCCTCGGAATGACCTGGCGCTGGCCAGCGGGCGCCACGTCGAGTTGCCAGACGCGCGTTTCGTTGTTGAGTTCGACGAGCGCCGCCGCGGACAACTCGCCGCCCGACCGCGCATCGGCCGTCACGATATCGGCGAGCGCCGTGTAGAGACTGCGCTGCATCCGAATGATCTCGTACTGCCGAGCCAGCGACGACGCGCGCGTATCGAAGCTCGCCGTGACGCTCTCGCCCGCCGCAACCTTGTCGCTCAGGTTATCGTCGATAACCAGCACGCGACTCGGCAGATTGCCCTCCGCGTCCGGCACGAGTTCCTCGCGCCAGTCGGTCTCGAAACTGTTCTCGCGCAGGCGCAGGTCGACCTGCTCACGCAGGAAACCCGGGTTCCTCGCAGCGATGACGACCGGCGTCGCCGTCGCGCCCGACAGTGTCCCGGAGAAGCCCGCTGTGACGGTGCCGATAAAATAGAAGAATACGGCCGGCAGCACGAACACCCACAGCAACGTCGATCCCTGGCGCAGCTGGTAACGCACGTCGTGCCAGGCGATGAACAGTATGTTCCTCATGCGCGGGCAAATCCCGTCCGCAGCCGCCAGCCGCAGATGCCGAAACCGACGACCGTACTGATGACGACGATAGCCCAGCTCGAAGCGTCGATTGCGCCAGCCGCGACCGAGGTAATCTCCGTCGTCAGCCGCTCCGCCATGAATCCATTGGGGGATGCGCGGCCGATTGCAGCGATCCAGCCCGGCATGACGGCCAGCGGGAAGAAGCTACCGCCCGCCATCAGCAACGGGAACACGAGCAGGGTCGAGACCACGCCGGCGGTCTTCTGGTTGCTAAACAGCATTTGCAGAACGCTGAACCATGCAAACAGCGCGACACCCGAGACCACCAGCCACAGCAGGGAGACCGGGTAGTGAGCCCAGCCGATGCCGTGATAAAGGAAACCGAGAAACAGCGTGATCCCGCCGACGATGGCAATGATCAGCGCCGCTGCCAGCGCTTTGCCGGCCAGGAACTCGCCAAGGAAGGTCGGTGCGGCGACCAGCCGGCGCAGCGTGCCCAGTTCGCGTTCCTTCCAGAAATCGCCGGCAAGCCCGTTGGCCGAGAAGACCAGGGCCATCACGATGACGCCCGGCATGTACAACAACGCGAGCGGCGGCGCGGGTTGTTCCTGCGGCGGTTCGACGATCTCGACGTCAATGACAAGCGGAAACAGCCGTGGTGCAACGACCTCTACCTTATTCTGTATGGCGATCGCTATCGCCGCGACCTGCGCATCCGTCGGGTTTTCGCTCATCGACGTCAGCGTCTCGATCTCGTCGCTGAATAGCTGCTGGGCATAAAAGCCGGCGTCGAGCAGGATCTCGGTGACCTCGCGAATGATGCCCGGCAAAATCGTCTGTGAAGGGTTGGTGCGTAACGTCAGCGTAACCGGCTCGGCCTCCAGGAACGCCTCCGCGAAGCCCTTGGGGATAACCAGCAGGCCGCTGGCCTCGCCGTCATTGACCCGCGTGAGCCCGTCATCGTAGTCCGTTTTTTCTACAGTCAGAAACTCGCCGAGTTCGCCCGCGCTGTAAGCGCCTACCACCAGCTCGCTGAAGAACGTTTCATCCTCGTCGACGAGCAGCAGCGTGCCGCTCGGCTTAACATCGGATCCCATCAGGATAGTGACCAGCGTGCCGACCATCAGCGGGATCGCTATCCAGATCAGGGTCAACACCCAGTCCTGTCGCCAGCGAGCGATATCCTTGCGGAAAGAACTCAGCGCGAAGGACACGCGCTACTCTCGCAGTTCCTTGCCGGTCAGCAACAGGAACAATGTCTCCAGATTGGGGCTGCGCAGGCTGGTCTCGGTCACACTGCCGCCAGTACCCGCAACCGCTTCATAGATCGCGGGCAGGTGCTGCGATGCTTGCGACAGCGTCAGCGTGATGCTGTCTTCCTGCTGAGCCAGGAACTCGAGATCGGCATTGCCGCGCTCGATGAGCGCGGCGATGGCCTGCTTGGTCGGCTCGACTGGAAAATGCCCGGTCAGCTGCAGCACGTCGCGCGCACCGAGCTTGGCCCGCAGTTCGGCAACGCTGCCCTGCGCAATCAGCTTGCCGTGATCGATGATCGCCAGCGAGTCGCAGAGCCGTTCCGCTTCCTCCATGTAATGCGTCGTATACAACACGCAGGCGCCCGCATCACGCTCGGCCTCGACGAGGTCGAAGAGCCGCGCCCGTGATTGCGGGTCGACGCCAACCGTCGGTTCATCCAGCAGGATGACGGGGGGCTTGTGCACGACCCCGCAGCCGAAATTCAGACGACGCTTCATGCCCCCCGAGAATTCCTTCGGCAGGTCCGTGGCACGATCGCCCAGGCCGATCGTTTCGAGCACCTCCGCCACCCGGTCGTTGAGCTCCTTGCCGCCGAGACCATAGGCTTTACCCCAGAAACGCAGGTTCTCGATGGCCGGCAGGTCGTCGTAAAGGGCCAGCTCCTGGGGCACGACACCGAGCTTGCTGCGCGCCGCCTTGCCGTCGCTGACGACGTCGTGACCGGCGACGCTGGCGTGGCCCGACGTGGGCTTGAGCAGGCCGGATATGCAGTTGATCGCCGTCGACTTGCCGGCGCCATTGGGTCCGAGCAGGCCGAAAACCTGCCCTGCCGCGGCGCTGAAACTGATGCGATCCACGGCGACGAAGTCACCGTAGTTCTTGGAGAGCTCGTTGACGGTCAGCATGGGACCAAACCATACCGTATCTGACTGCGGCATAATACGCGCTCGCAGCACAGGGGAGTTTTCCATGCGGTTCATTGCAGTTTTATTGTCACTGCTGTTCGTCGCCCAGTCGGCGGCGGAGACGATCGCCGTTATCGGCACGGGCAGGGTCGGCAGCGCGCTGGGCACCGAACTCGCCGCCGAGGGCCATACCATCGTATACGGTTCCCGCGACCCGACCACCGAGGCCGTGCGCGACCTCGTCGCAAGAACAGGCGACGGAACGACCGCGCGGCTGCAGTCTAAGGCTGTCGCCGGCGCCGACATCGTTATCCTCGCAGTGCCCGGCATGCTGGCCGGGGATATCACGAAGAACCTCGGCGACCTGTCGGGCAAAATCGTCATCGACCCGACGAACCCGCTGAACTTCACGGCCGAGGGCGTGAGTCACGGCGTGCCGACGTCGAACGGCGAGATCATCCAGGCGGCGGCGCCCGATGCATTCGTGGTGAAGGCGTTCAACGTGTTGAGCTGGGAGTACATGATCGACCCTGCGAGGTCGGGCGGGCCGATCTCGATTCCGCTCGCGGGCAATGACGAAACGGCCAAGGCCCGCGTCGCCGAGATCGTCGCGAGCCTCGACCTGCATCCAATCGACCTCGGCCCGATCGATCACTCGCGATGGATCGAGGGCATGGCCATCCTGCTGATACACAACAACTTCACGCCCCTGCCGGCATTCAATTTCCACCTGCGCGAAGTGCAGTGACACGAAGCCTCGCGATGTTGGTCCTTGCGTGCGCCGCGACCGCGGCGCATGCGGAGGACTACGCGGCGCTGTTCGAAGAGGCCGCCGCCGCGGTCGTCTGGGACCTCGAAGACCAGTGGGCCTTCACCGAGTCGCGGCTGAGCGACGACACTCTCTGGGTGTCGCGTTTCGACCCGCGCCGTGCCGCGGGCGAGCGCTGGAAATTGCTGAGCGTCGACGGTCGGGCGCCGACCGACGGCGAACTGCGTGAGTTCGCGAACGACAAAGAAGACTATGAGACTTCCGCGAGCAGCCAGCGGCTCGATATCGTTGGCATCGAGACGCTCGAGCTCATCAGCGAAGACGACGAGGCGTGGCTGCTACGGTTCGTGCCGGACGAAGACGAGATCGAGTTTGTCGACAACGTCGATGCCTCGGTGCGCATCATGAAGAACGGGCGCTACCTGCAGCTCGTCGATCTGCGCAACAGCGCGGACATCAAGCCCGGCTTCGGCATGAAGATCGGCACGTTCCTGGTTCGGATGGAGTTTGGGCCAGCCGTTATCAACGGCCCGATCGTGCCGCAGAGCATGAGAATCAGGGTGGGCGGTCGCATGCTGCTCTTCATTGGGTTCGAAGAAACCGAAGTCATCGAGTTCAGCGACTTCGAACCCGTATCAAAGGAACCCTTGGAATGAACAGGAACCTGTTACTTGTACTTGGCGCCTGCCTTTGCCTGGTCGCTTGCGGCCGGGAGGCCACCCAGCCAACGCCTGATCCCGAAGCCGGGATCAGCGCCACCGAGGCGTTGGCCGACGAATTTCTCGCCGCTGTCCTGGAACGCTACCCATCGCTCGGCACCCAGCTGAGCCTCGAAGGGGCCCGTCACGACAAGCTGTTCGACAATTCGCTGGAGGCGCTGGCCGAATGGCAGCAACGTGAAGACGCCTGGTTCGCGAGACTGAATACCATTCCGCAACCCGAGGCCGTCGGTTCGCGCGACTGGGTCACGCACGGCATCCTGCACGAAGAACTGAGTTCAGCCATTGCACTGCGGGCCTGCCGCAACGAGCTCTGGCAGGCCAGCAGCGCCACGGGCTGGCACCGCGGCCTGCCGTTCCTGTTCGAGGTCCAGCCTGTCGACACCGCCGAACATCGAGAGCAGACGCTGGCGCGCCTTGGCGAGGTCGCTCGCTTCATCGACACCGAGATCGCCAACCTGCGGCTGGGACTGGAGAGCGGTTACAGCGCCCCGCGGGTCACGGTCGTCAAAGTACCGCAGGAAGTGCGCTCGCTGATCGGAGACCAGAGCATCTTCCTCAACCCCGCCTCGCGTTCGGACGACGAAGAGTTCGCGGCGGCGGTGCGCGTGATCTACGACGAGGAAATCGTGCCCGCGCTGAATCGTTTCGCCGATTTCATCGAGACCGTCTACCTCGATCAGGCCCGCGAAGCGATCGCGCTCAGCGCCAACACCGACGGCGCAGAGTGTTATCCGCTGCGGGTGCGTTCGTTCGTCACATTGCAAACGCCGGCCGACGAAATCCACGCGCTCGGACTCGAGCAAATCGAGAAAATCCGTGGCGAAATGCGCGTAACGATCGACGAGCACTTCGGTGGCGGACCTATCGAAGAGTTCCTGCGGCGTATCAATGTCGAACCCGAGTTCACGTTCGAATCGGAAGACGCGGTGCTGCAGTACGCGATCGACGGGCTCGACGCTGCGAAAGATGCAATGCCGCGCGCCTTCGGCAACATGCCGATAGCCGATGTGATCGTGAAGCCCTACCCCGACTTCGCTGCGAGCGGCAGCGGCGAGTATCACTCGTCGTCGGAGGACGGCACGCGACCCGGCATCTACTACATCGCGGTCATCGAACCCGAAAAGCGTACGCGCGCCTGGCAGCTGTCAACGCTGTACCACGAGACCTATCCCGGCCATCACCTGCAGGGCGCGATCTCGCTGGAATTGGGCGACAAGGTGCACCCGATAGCGCGTTACACCTATTACGCCGGTTTTGGCGAAGGCTGGGCGCTTTACTCGGAGCGGCTCGCCGACGAGCTCGGCCTCTACCGTGACCCGCTGGATCACATCGGGCTGTATTCAGACCAGGGCGCGCGAGCGGCGCGACTCGTCATCGACACGGGCATTCATACGATGGGCTGGACCCGCCAGCAGGCGGTCGACTATATGATGGCCAACACCTCGTGGTCCGATATCGACATCGAGAACGAAATCGATCGCTATATCTCCTGGCCCGGCCAGGCCACCGCTTACATGCTGGGCATGCTGGAAATCCAGCGGCTGAGGGCGCAGGCCGAAGAGGAACTCGGGGACCGCTTCGACCTGCGCGCGTTTCACGATCGGGTCGTGGGATTCGGCGGCATCACGCTGCCGATGCTGCACGCGTCCATTCTGGCCTGGATCGAGGAGCAGAAAGCCCTGCCCTAGCCGGCATCGGGGTTTTCTTCGCTAACGACAACGCCCGCGAGGGCGGCGGCGTAGACCAGCGCGATCATCTCCGGTGCGCTGGCTGCCAGCGCGTCGAACAGTTGCGCGTCGCGCTCGGTTTTCAGGCGGCCGGCATCGATGAGCCGCTGCCGCATCTTGCTGATGTCCATCATTACTACCTCCTTCCGCAGTGCTCTGCATTGCGTAACAAGGTAGTGGCAGAGCGCCCTGGCGCTCTTGGCGGTTCGCCTCAGGGTTTGGTCATTCAGGTGCAGGAGATAGTGTCGCCGTCGCGCCGGCACATGTCGGGCCAGCCGAAGTAATCCCAGTAGCGGTCGAGCCCGATGGCGCGGACGATTTCCGCGAACCGCGGATGCCGGCGCAGCTCGGCGGTTTCAACCGCAAACAGGAATTCGGGGATGAACCGGATACGGTTCTCAGTCAGACGCAGCGCGGTGTCGATCGCACGTTCCGTCTCCTCGAGATATACCCAGACGCCGAACAGGTGCAGGTCGGAGATGTTGCCGCTCGCTACCGCCTGCTCAACGGCCGCGACTGCTGCGGCTCTCTGGGACGGGTCCTGCATGGCGGCAAACAGCGCGTCCACCCAGGCTGCGTCCAGGCCCTGCAGCTTTTGTTGCCCGGCCATGAGCAGCCGCGCGAGCTCGAGCTTGTCCTGGCGCAGCAGCAGTACGAGGTAGGCCTCGGGTTGGGTCGTGACCGGCATGCCCTGCTCCGCCGCGACCGCGAACTGCGCTTCCGCCTCGTCGTTCTGACCAACCCACAAGTGCGCCACGGCCAGGCGCTGGTTGACGACCGGGGACAGGCGTTCAAGGTCCCGTGCACGGATTGCGAACTGCAGCGACTCATCGGCGCGGCCCACGCTGGCCTGGAACAGCGAGTACCAGTTCAGCAACTCGGCATCATTGGGCGAGTTTTGCAGCGCGACGCGGAACGCGTTCTCCGACTCGATCCAGCGCCACTCGCTGTGAAACAACATGAAAGCGACGATGCCTGCTGCCCGGGTATCGACCGTGTCGTCGACCCGGGCGCCCTTCGCGATAATGGACCGGGCCAGGTCGAATGACGCCTCCATCGACATGTCGGAGTAGAACGGCAGCAGCGCATGCGCCGTTGCAAGTCCGACATAGGCGTCCCCGTAGGAAGCATCCAGCTCGATGGCCTCCTCGAACAGGGCGATGCTGCGCCGCAGCGGCCCCTCGCTGCGCTGCGCGAGCTGTTCCCGGCCACGCACGGCCAACAGGTACGCTTCGGGAACCTGGGTAGATGCCCGGGTGCTGATCAGTGAGTCCGCCGCCTCGGCGACGATCTCGGGCGCAACCTGGCCCGCGATGTCGTTGGCGATTTCATCCTGCATGGCGAAGACATCCGTCAGCGCCATCTCGTAGGTCTTGCTCCAGACCTCGTAACCGTCATCCTGCAACAACGACGCCGCGATACGAATGTCGTCGCCGTCGATTCGCAGGCTACCCTCGAGCAGGTGAACCACGCCGAGGTCGTCGGCGATGGTCGCGGCATCCTTGTTCGATACTGCCGCGGCCCGCGACGACGTCCGGCCGGCGACAGTCAACCCGTCGACACTGGCAAGGCGCTGACGAATCTCCTCAGCCAGGCCGCGACCGAGGTCGTCCTGGTCAGGATCATCACCGAGGTTTTCGAACGGCAACACGGCAACCGAGGCTTCTTGCGGATCCGGAAACCCGCCGAACCAGATGATCATTGTGCCCACGGCGATCAGCGCGGCGGCGGCCAGGCCGAGCGCTCGCAGGCTATTGGTGGTGCGCGGCGCTTCGCCAGTTGGCCCTGCGGCAGCAGGTTCGGATTCCTGCGCTACGGGCTCCAGCGGCCGTACCGGCGCTATGAGCTGGTAGCCGACCTTGGTGATGGTGGCGATGAACTCGGGTTTCTGCGGCGAATCCCCGAGCGCCTTGCGCAGCTGGGAGATGCAGCGGTTGAGAGGTTCGTCGTTCATCGCCCGACCCTCCCAGACGACTTCCAGGATCTCGTCGCGCTCGATGACTTCCCCGGCGCGGCTCGCGAGCATGACGAGGACCTCCATCCAGCGCTTCTCGACATGCTGTGCGCCGTCAGGGCCCACGAGCTCGAGCTGCAGTGGGCGCACTTCCCACTCGCCAAGGTAGAATCCCTGTTTCAGGTCGGTACTCACCATGACTGCTACGGCAACCAGAACCAGCCGGGAGATTACTGGTAAATGCGGTTCAGGACTACTTGCGCAACCACTCTCTTGAGCCTGGCCCTGCTGTGGCAGGGCCTCGCCGCGCCTGCCCATGCCGCCGGGGCGGCCTTCGAGGAAGCGTTGGCGCTGCTGGCCGGTATGGAAGAGGCGTGGTCCGCAGTCGACGACTACACCAAGCTGGTCGACAAGAGCGAGCGGCTGGTCAACGGCGACGTCACCGAGCAAACCGTCTTCGTCAAGTTCCGGCAGCCCGAGCAGTACTACATGACGGTCCTCGAGGGCCCGAACAAGGGCGGCGAGTTGATCTTCCCGGCCCGGGAAGGCTCGGAGCTCGCGGTCGCCCACGCCGGCGGGTTTAAAGGTGGCCTGGCGCGGTTCCTCCAGGCGACCGTTATTCTGCGGAAAGTCGTGCCGACGGAGTTTCGCCTGGATGACCCGATGCTCGGCGAGTGGCAGCACCAGACCGCCACAGACGCCAGTATCGGAGCAACCATCGACAGGATCGCAAGTAACGTGCGCAGGGCCGTGGACAACGGCGAGGGTGAAATTCGCGTGGAGGAAGACTGCGATGCCGCCAATGCCTGCCTGTTACGGCTGGACTTTTCATTCCCGACGGGCGTTGGGGATACGCACGAAGTCGTCGCCGGCGAGAGCCTGTGGTCGATCGCCGAGTCCCATGGCCGGCCGATGTATGTCGTCTGGTACGCGAACCCGGACGTCAGGGGCCCGCGCAAGCTGAAGACCGGTCAGCGCTTGTTCATTCCCCGCTATTACTCGGCCCGGGGCAGCGTCTGGGTAGCACCCGACAGCCTGCTGCCAGCGCGGATCGAGATCTTCGACGCGCAGGACCAACTCTACGAGCGCTACGTCTACCGGGACGTGCGACTCAATGTCGGCCTGACGGATCTCGACTTCGATCCGGAGAACCCGGACTACCGTTTCTGAAGAGAGGAATTGGTGCCGATAGGGTGACTCGAACACCCGACCCACGCATTACGAATGCGTTGCTCTACCAACTGAGCTATATCGGCACTTGGGAGGGCGCGCAGTATAGCGGTCGCGCCCTGTTTGTCAAAGGCTTAGCGGCGATTTTCAGGCTTTGCCGCGCACCCTGATCAGCACCTCGACGCTCTCGCGCTCGGTGCCCTCTGGCAATTCGGGCAGTTGCCCGAACGCCACCTCTTCGTCGGGAATATCGGCGAGCTCGCCCGTGTCGACGTTGTAGAAATGGTGGTGCGGCCGGGTCGTCGAGTCATAGAACTTGCGCACCGGGTCCACCATGACTTCACGAATCAGGCCGCGCTCCGAGAACAGGTTTAGCGTGTTGTAGACCGTAGCCTTCGACACACCGCTATCGGCCGCCTTCAGCCTTTCTATGATCTGTTCCGCCGACAGGTGCTGCGGCTTGTCCAGCAGTATCCCGGCAACCTCGACGCGCTGCGGCGTGGGCAGGATGCCGTGCTTCTCGATCAGGGAGCGGATGCCTGAACGGGTCATTTCCGGACTCCTCAGTGTTGCTATTCGGCGATTATAGCCCAGTTTCTCGGACCGCCGACAATGCGGAAAAGACCTATTCTGATGGCGCGACAAGGAGGTCCGCATGCGCCGCAAATGGCTGGGTTACACACTCTACGAGCTACTCATGACATTCACGCTCGTTGCCCTCATCGCGGGTCTCGGCCTGCCCTCTTTCGGCAGCATGCTGGCCCGCTCGAAAATGCGCGTCGAGGTCAACGCGCTGTTTCACGCCATACACCTGGCGCGCAAGGAATCCATCATGCGCCGACGCGTCGTTTCGCTGTGCCCCAGCCGCGACGGACTGCACTGCGAACCCGGGCGCGACTGGTCCGCGGGCTGGCTGATGTTCGAAAACAGCGATCGCGACGAGCCACCGCGCCGCGACCCGGACGAGCCGCTGCTGCAGACCCACCGGGTGCACGAGAGTGTGCGTATCGTCGCCAACCGCCGCGGCTTCTCCCTGCGGGCCACCCAGAAGCGGGCGACCAACGGCACCCTGGTGTTTTGCGACGTGGCAGGGCGCGCCGATCCGTTGGCCCTCGTGGTCAGCTACACCGGCCGGCCGCGGGCCGCCGAGGAGGATCCTCGTGGCCAACCCTATTCCTGCGCGGATTAAGTCAAGTCGACGGACGGGATATCGACCGTTGGTCGGCGGCATTCGGCCGCTCGTCGGCTACTTATTAATGGCCGCAGCCCGCGCAGTATATTGCGCGCATGAAGAAACGACTCCAAAACGGCTTCACGCTTTACGAATTGCTGATCACGTTGCTGGTGGTGGGCGTCATCCTGTCGCTCGGCATCCCCAACCTGTCGGAATTCTCGGCCAACAGCCGACTGACCGGCGCCGCCAACGATCTGCACGCGGCCTTCCAGCTGGCGCGCTCGGAGGCGGCACGCGCGAAGACCAATATCACGATTTGCGCAAGCGCCGACCCGTTTGCCGGCAACGCTGACTGCGGCGGCACCTGGGAGCAGGGCTTCATCGTCTTTCTCGATGACAATGGCGATATCGCCCGCGCCGGGGCGGACGAGACGGTGCTGCGGGCGCACGGCCCGCTCGATGACGAAATCATCCTGGCCGTCGCCAACAACGCCACCTTCTTCAGCTATGCGTCCACCGGCCTCGGCCGCGGGGACGTAGGCGGCAACCCGGCGCTGACGCAGGTCGTCATGTGCGACGACCGCGGCAATATCACCGCCGCCGGCGGCAACTCGGCGGCACGGTTGTTCGTCGCCACGCCGCTCGGCCGCGCGACGATTCTGCGGGACAAGGCCCTGATCGGCACCGCACTGGGCAACATGGGTGCAACCTGCCCGTAAGGCATTAGGACAAGGACACGATTCGATGTTGATCAACTCACGAAAACAGCAGCGCGGCTTCTCGCTCGTCGAAGTGCTGATCGCGCTGATCATTATGTCGGTTGGCATGCTGGGCATCGCCACACTGTTCGTGCAGAGCATGCAGGCGGGACGCACCTCGATGTTCCGCCACCAGGCAGTAACGATGGCAGGCGACGTAGCGGACCGTATTCGCGCGAATCCGCGCGCCGGCATCGCTTACCAGGGCCAGCCGGCCGACAACGGCTGTGTTGGCGCGGGAATCGACTGCAATGAGGCGGAAATGGCCGCCAACGACATTTTCCTGTGGGACGCACAGGTTGACGAGTCGCTGCCGAATGGCACCGTCACGGTGACTTTCGACGACACGGTTCTTCCTCCCGAGTACACCATCCGCATCGACTGGGACGAGCCGGGCGAGGACCCGAACGCGCCTCTGAACTACGAGATCACGATTCCGGTACTGGGTATTTGATGATGGAACAGCGAATCAACGACATGCAGCGACAGACTGGCCTGACCCTGGTTGAATTGCTCGTCGCGCTCGCGATCGGGTCATTCCTGATCATCGGCGCCGTCCAGATCTACAACCAGAGCCGCCAGGCGTTCGTCGTCAACGAATCCATCGCCCGGGTCCAGGAGACCGCGCAGTTTGCGATGGACACGATCGAGGCGGACCTGCGCATGGCGAGCAACTGGGGCCGCACGAGCCGGCCGCTGGCCATCGAAGGGCGCAGTGTCATCGGCGACGCCAATCCTGCCGGGCTGCCGGAGCCGGCTGACTGCGGCGACGGCTGGGCCCTCGACTTCGCGATGACGGTCGACGGCGAGAACAACGATTACAACCTGCTGTGCGCTGCGCAACCCGCCGCGCAGGGCAACTCTGACCACTTCACAGTCCGCCGGGCCACGGTCGAGGCGGTGGCGCTCGAAGCCGGGCGCCTGCAGATTCAGACGTCGCGCATCCAGGGCGCTGCATTTGCCGACGGCGCGGTGCCCCCGCCGTTTTCGGCGGCCGACGGCTCGTCGACCCACAACCTGATCGTCAACACTTATTACGTGGCTGACGATTCGCCGCTGATTCCCGGCACGCCCACGCTGCGGCGCAAGACCCTGATGGCGGCAGGCGGCGCGCCGGTTATCGTCGACCAGGAGATTGCACCGGGCGTCGAGAACCTGCAGATCCAGTTCGGCGTGGACACGAACGAGGACAACACCGTTGACCGTTACGTCAACCCGGGCGACGAAGTGTATGACCCGGAGGCTCCCGGCTACATCCCGGGGGCGCGCATCATGACGGCGCGGGTATGGCTGGTCGTCCGCGGCCTGGCCCCGGAGGTCGGCATCGTCGACAACCGCGATTACGAGCCGGGTGACGTCGACCTCGGCACCTATAACGACGGATTCCGCCGCATGCAGGTATCGAAGACGATCCTGCTGCGCAACGCGAGGACCTGATATGAAAACCATGCGATTCCATAAGAATCAAAAGGGCGCCGCGCTCGTCGTCGGGCTGATCCTGCTCGTCGTCATCTCGGTGCTGGCGATCTCCGGCATGAACACGGCGACGACCGAACTCGCGATGGCGCGCAACGACCAGAACTACGAGAACGCATTCCAGGCGGCAGAGACCGGCCTCGAGCAGGTGCTGGGGCTGGGTTCGTTCAATCCCGCCGGCATGCCAGACGTCACCTACATCATCAATTCCAATGACAAGGTGACCGCTCAGATTCAGCCCGAGAATCCGCCCACGATTGTGCCGGACAAGGCATTCAGCCTGGGCTCAGGCAGCGGCATCGTTGCCTATCACTTTCTCGCGACGGCCAGCGCAGAGTCGCGGCGTGCCCCCGGTTCGGAGACCGATCGCGATTCCCTGGCAACCCATACCCAGGCTTTCTACATTGTCGGGCCTACCCGGAATGAGATAGTGCCCACCGCACCGTAAGCGGTAGATGTAACGGAGTACTCTAATGAAGATCAAGATGATAATTACCGCCCTCCTGCTCAGCCTCTCGTTGACGGCCGCGGCACAGTTCAAGACGATCGCCGAGGCTTACGAAGTCCGGATCAGCGATGTGCGGCTACCGCAAAGCGAAGTCGGCACTATTGGCTTTAAAGAGTGTGACGACTGCGATTACCAGACCCGGCGCGTTAGCGAGGGAACGGTCTATGAGTTCAACGGCCAGCGGATGTCGCTCGAGAAGTTCCGCCGTGCGCTTGCAGGTGTCGATCGCTCACAGAATATCCCGGTGCAGGTACTGCATCACCTCGAATCGAACCAGGTCACCAAGGTCTGGATTCTGATTCCGTAGCAGAGCGTCAGGATTAAGAGGGAAGAATCATGAATAAGGCAATTCAGAAGACGAAATGGATGTGCGTCGGTCTGTTACTGGTCCTGACGACCGGGACGCCGGCCTATGCCGACGATACGGAGCTGCTGCTACTGAACCCGAATGCGGCCACGCAGTCCATTCCGAACGTGCTGCTGGTCATCGACTCCTCGGGCTCGATGGGCAACACGGAACAGACGCGCGAAGTCTATGACTCCTCGATTCCGTACGTCGGCGGCGCGAACGCCTGCGATACGAACTACCTGTACTGGTCTACGATTAAAAAGGCAGTACCGAGCTGCGACCCGGCCAATACCCAGCGCATCCTCAAAACTGCATTCGTCTGCGACCATGCATCCATGCAGATCCAGGGCATCGGTATTTACAACGGCCGCATGGCCCAGTACCGCACCGGTGGTTCGGGCTTCCTCAGCATCTTCCTCGGCCTGTCAAAAGCGCGCTGGCAGAACCTGCAGCCTGGCAACGAGACCAGCATCGTCGAGTGCTCGAAAGACCGCGGCAAGCATGGTGATGGCTCCGATGGCGTTGCTGTATACGCGCAAAAGGGCGGCGACGTGGATCCCTTTACCGACGACAAGGACGACCAGGTCGCCTGGGGATCGTGGCCGACCAACCAGAACGTCACGATGTATGACGGCAACTACCTGAACTACATCCAGAACCCGGTCTTCATCGATGACTCGCGCATTAACATCGTCAACAACACGGCGACCGCCATCCTGAACTCGATCAGCGGTATCAACGTTGGCGTCATGCGCTTCAACAATACGCAGGGCGGCCCGGTCATCCAGGCGATGAAGGACCTGGACACAAACCGTGCGGAAATTCTCACCACGATCAACAACATCAACGCCGGTGGCTGGACGCCGGTGTCGGAGACCCTGTTTGAAGCCGCTCACTACTGGCGCGGCCTCCCGGGGCACTACGACAACCTGATCAACGAGCATACGACCGACCCGCTGGCGCTGGCGTCGACGTCGCCTGACGTCTACCAGGCGCCGCCGAACATGGCCTGCGCCAAGAACTTCAACGTGGTGCTGACCGACGGCGCGCCCACGGAGGATACGGATCCCGCGACGCTCGTGGACAATCTGCCCAACTGGGTCGCAACGCAGGGCTACTCCGGCTGCACCGGCACCGGTAACGGCGCCTGCCTGGACGATATCGCGGCCTACCTCTACAACGACGATATCGCGCCGAACGAGCCGGGCGTGCAGACCGTCACGACGCACACGATCGGCTTCGCCATCGACCTGCCGATCCTGCAGGAAGCCGCGCTCCGCGGTGGCGGCGAGTACTTCCAGGCGGATGACGTTCAGAGCCTGACGCTCGCGCTGCTCGAGATTGTCAACAACATCACGGACCGCTCGCTGTCGTTCGCAGCCCCCGCCGTTGCGGTGAACACGTTCAACCGCACGCAGAACTTCAACGACCTGTACCTGTCGACGTTCTCGGCCAGCGAGCAGTACCACTGGCCGGGCAACCTCAAGAAGTACCGCATCGATGATGGTGTCGTGGTCGACAAGTTCGGCGTGCCGGCCGTGAACCCGGCGTCGGGACTCTTCCAGGACACGGCAACGAGCTTCTGGTCTTCGAGCGCCGACGGCAACGATGTGAAGCTGGGCGGCGCCAGGGAGAACCTCCCGGATCCGTCCGTGCGTAATCTCTATACCAATAACTCGGCCGACCCGGACCTGACGGCAGGCGCCAACGCGCTGTCTGCGTCCAACCTGATGGCGTTCACGCCGGCCGACTTCGGTATGACCGGCGCAGCCGGTGAGCCGACTGTCGAACAGCTTATCCGGTTTGCGCGCGGCGAGGACATCACGGACGTGGACCTCGACCCGACCACGAGCATTCGCCGCCAGATGGGCGACCCGCTGCACTCGCAGCCTGCTGCCGTTGTTTACGGCGGAACCCAGGCCAACCCGGACATCGTCGTTTATTCAGCGACCAATGACGGTTACCTGCACGCGGTGGACGCGTCCACGGGCCAGGAGTTGTGGTCCTTCATGCCGAAGGAGTTCCTGCCGAAGCTGCCGAACCTGTTCTTCAACCCGGACTCATCGTTCAAGCAGTATGGTATCGACGGCGACATCGTGGCCGTGACGGCCGACCGCGACAATGACGGTGTCGTAGAGGTTGCCGACGGTGACTTCGTCTACATCATCTTCGGCATGCGCCGCGGCGGTAACGGCTACTATGCGCTGGACGTCACCAACAAGTTCAGCCCGAAAGTGCTGTGGCGCGCGTCGGAGGCCGAGTTCGGCCAGAGCTGGTCGCGGCCGACGATCGCCCGTGTCGACATGAACGACAATGGCCTCAATGCCGACAAGGCTGTCGTCATTGTCGGCGGCGGCTACGACACCCAGCACGACACGATCAGCCACCCGGCAACCGCGGACGCACAGGGTGCTGGCATCTACATGCTCGACCTGGAGTCGGGCGCCGTGCTCTGGCGGGCCGGCGCCGATAACGGCGCTGACCTGCAGCTGCCTGGCATGACTCGCTCGATCGTCAGCCAGGTGCAGGCTATCGACCTTGATGGCGACACGTTCGTCGACCGCATGTACGCGTCAGACATGGGCGGCCAGCTCCTGCGTTTCGATGTTTTCGACGGCAAGGCCCCCGGCGGTATCGGCACCGACGCGCTGGTCACTGGTGGCGTAATTGCCCAGCTCGGTGCGGAAGGTCTCGCCACGCCGACGGATGCCGAGACGCGGCGTTTCTACACGTCGCCGGACGTCTCGATGTTCAACGACAATCTTCAGAACCGGCGCTTCATGGCCATCAGCATCGGTAGTGGTTACCGGGCGCATCCGCTCGATAACACGAACACCGATCGGTTCTTCTCGGTTCGCGACCGCAACGTGTTCAACGCGATGACGCAGGCCGAATACGACGCGTTCTCACCGTATACCGATGGCGACCTGGTCGAGGTCAGCGGCTCGACGGGTACGGCGATCGGTCAGAACCAGGCCGGCTGGAAGTTCACGCTGCCGGCGGATCAGAAGGTGCTGTCGAGCTCGGTTACGTTCAATAACGAGATCTTCTTCGTAGCCTTCTCGCCGGATGCCGCGGGCGCCGCAACCTGCACGGCCAGCGGCGGCAAGAACTTCCTGTACCGCATGTCGGTCGTCAACGGCGATCCGATCACGGACCTGAGCCAGATCGTGCCCGGCCAGGAAGACAACGAGCGTGTCGAGGACCTCGCGCAGGGCGGCATTGCACCGTCGCCGCGGTTCCTGTTCCCGAGTCCTGACGCGAACTGCACGGGCGCCGCTTGCTCGCCGCCGCCGATCTACTGTGTTGGCGTCGAGTGCGACGATCCGGGCTTCGACAACAACCCGGTGCGGACGCTCTGGACCCAGGACGGCATCCAGTAGCCGATTAGGATTGGAGGAAAGGAAGATGAGAATCCGATTATTTGCAGCGGCAATGGCCATTTTCGCAACGCCGGCCACCGCGGCCAACTTCGAGATAGTCACGCTGGTTCAGGCGGTCGAGCTGTCACCGTCCAACATGATCCTGCCGGCTTCCACGAGCGGCATGATGACGTACAAACCGTGCGCCGATGAGTGTGACGCGGACTACGAGCGCGCCCGGCTGAGCCCCGAGACGAGGTTCACCGTCCGCGGCGCAGCCGTGAAGTTCGAAGAATTCCAGGAGGAATTCGCGCTGGCAAGGAACGACAAGGACGGCTACGCGCTGCTAAGCGTAGACACAACAACAAAAGTCGTTACGAGTATTGATATTGCGAGGTAGTTAACCTGTGATGTGACTGAGTGAGCGATTAGGTCACGGACTGACATAAAAGAGGTAAGGACACATGTTTATGTGCCGATTGCACTCCGCTTGGGCAATAGCGGGAATGCTGCTCACACTGATGGTCGCATCGCCGGTCTGGGCCGACGACGTTGAACTCCTGTTGTCGACACCGGAGTCCGGTAACGCGGCCAAGCCGAACATCCTGTTCATCATCGACTCGTCGGGCAGTATGACAACGGTCGAACAGAGCCAGGAACCCTACGACGGCTCCGAGACCTACTCGGGTCCGTGTGACGCGGACATGTACTACTGGTCGACGAACAATTCGATCCCGAATTGCGGCAACCAGTACAAGTTCAAGAAGGACGTCTTCTACTGCGAGCAGGGTAAGGACCAGGCCCGTGATTCGGGTTCCTATACCGACACGATGGCGATGTACTTCAGCTACCAGGGTCGCGCCTACTGGCGCGAGCCGTATCGCTCGTTGCAGAACAGTCCGGTCGAGTGCCGGGCCGACTCGGGTGTGCACGGCTCGAACTCCGCCCCGACGCCCAAGACTTATGCGCGTCGCGGCACGAACCGCGCCATGTATAACGACAAGTCGCGTCGTAGCGTCAACTGGGGGTCGTCCCCGACGCACCGGATCATCACGGTCTGGGACAGCAACTACCTCAACTGGTATTACAACCCCCCCGGTTCGAGCATGCGCCGTACCGATATTGTTAAAGCGGTGACGAAGAACGTCCTTGGCTCGATCAAGGACGTCAACGTCGGCTTCATGCGCTTCCATTTCGAGGAAGGCGGCCCCGTCATTCACGCCGTCAAGGACCTGGACGCCAATCGCGCCGAAGCCAATGCCGTGGTCGACGCTATTCCGGCCAGTGGCTGGACGCCGCTGTCGGAGACCCTGTACGAAGCCGCTCGCTACTGGTCGGGACTCTCGGGCGTATACGGCGGCACGACGCACACGGATGCGGACGCCCTGGTCAGCAGCAACCCGATGATCTATGACCAGCCGGCGGAGTACGCCTGCTCCAAGAACTTCGTGGTACTGCTCACCGACGGTGAGCCGACCCGGGACCGCGGCGCCTACAGCAGGACGCCGACGCTGCCGGAGTATGGCGACGTCATGGGCCGCAACTACTGCACAGGCGGCGACGTGAACGGCGCGTGCCTTGACGACATCTCCGAATACCTGTCGAAGGTCGATATCAACCCGCTGGTGCCGGGCACCCAGTCGGTCACGACTTATACGATCGGCTTCTCGGTCGACCTGCCGATCCTCAAGTCCACCGCTGAACTCTCGGGCGGCGAGTACTATCTCGCGTCGGACGTTAAATCACTCACGGCGGCCCTGACCGACATCGTGACCGATATCTTCGATCGCGACATCTCGTTCACGGCGCCGGCCGTCGCGGTCAACACGTTCAACCGCACGCAGAACCTCAACGACTTGTACGTGTCGGTCTTCCGCGCGACGGACGAGGTGTACTGGCCCGGTAACCTGAAGAAGTACCAGCTCAAGGAGAACGAGATTCGCGACGCCGATGACCGCAGCGCGGTGGATCCGAACACGGGCTTCTTTGCCGATACCGCCAGGAACTTCTGGACAGACGGCACCGATGCTGACGGCGCTAACGTCGACGAGGGCGGCGCGGCCAGCAGGCTTCCTGACCCCGAAGACCGCAACGTATACACCAACAACATTGGTGGCGACCTGACGCAGGCGGGCAATGCGCTCACGGCCGCGAACGTGGGCCTGTACACCATGGACGACTTCGGCCTTACGGGCGCCGACGACGAGCCCAGCATCGCGGACCTGATCGATTTCGCCCGCGGCGTGGACGTCAAGGATGACGACAACGATCCCGACACGACGGCGCGCATGCAAATGGGCGATTCGCTGCACTCGCAGCCAGCCGCGGTAGCTTTTGGCTCCGCCGGCGGCACCCAGAGAACCGTCATTTTCAGCGCCACCAATGACGGTTACCTCCACGCGATCGATGCGGACAGCGGCAGCGAGCTGTGGTCGTTTGTTCCCCAAACTCTTTTGCCAAACCTCAAGGACCTGTTCTTCAATCGCAACGTCGACTACAAGAACTACGGCCTTGACGGTGATGTCGTGCCCATCGTCGCTGACCTCAACCAGGACGGTGTGATCGAGGTGGGCACGGACTTCGTCTATGTCGTTTTCGGCATGCGGCGCGGCGGCGACCGTTACTACATGCTTGACGTGACCAACCCCGAGCGCCCGAGCCTGAAGTGGATCAGGACCTTCCCGGAATTCGGCCAGACCTGGTCGACGCCCTCCGTGGCGCGCGTCAAGATCGACAGCAACGAGGTTGTGAGTGACGAGGACGCCGTACTGATCGTCGGCGGTGGTTACGACACGACGCACGATACCGCCGCGCACCCGGATACGCCCGACCTGCAGGGCGCCGGCATCTTTATGCTGGATATAGAGTCCGGCGATGTCCTGTGGCGGGCCGGCGCGGATGCGTACGCGGACCTGTCGCACGACAAGATGACGCGCGCGATCCCGAGCCGGATCAGCGTCATCGACCTGACCGGCGATGGCTTCGCGAACCGCATGTACGCGGCGGATCTCGGCGGACAGGTCTGGCGATTCGACATCGGCTACGACAAACAGCCGTCTAATCTCGTCGCCGGCGGCGTTATCGCCCGCCTCGGCGCCGAGGGCCTGACCAGCCCGAGCGCTGCGGAAACGCGCCGCTTCTACACGACGCCCGACGTCGCGATGTTCACGGACGAGCGGCAGCAACGCCGCTACCTGTCGGTCAGCCTCGGCAGCGGTTACCGCGCTCACCCGCTCGACAACAGCGCGGCCGACCGCTTCTACTCGCTGCGTGATCCGGACGTCCTGACGCCTCTCAGCCAGGCGCAGTACAACAGCTACTCGATTATCACGGATGATGATCTCGTTGATGTCGCGGGCGAGTACAACACCGTCATTTCCGAATCCGGGCGTGGCTGGAAGCTGGCCCTGCCCGAGAAGCAGAAGGTGCTCTCGGACTCTCGCACGTTCAACGACCTGATCTACTTCGTGACGCTGCAGCCGGAGATCGACGCTGCCGATCCGTGCCGCGCGGGTCTTAGCACGAACCGTCTGTATCGCGTATCGGTGCAGAACGGTGACCCGGTCTGGGCAGACGGCGAACCGCTACCGACGGAGACCACTGATCCGGAGGTTATCGACGGTGCGCGCGTTGTCGAACTCGAGCAGAGCGGTATCGCACCGGCGCCTGTGTTCCTGTTCCCGTCGCACTGGGACCCGGACTGCATTGGCGAAGAGTGCAAGACGCGACCGGTGGCCTGTGTTGGCGTAGAGTGTTTCGATCCGGACTTTGACAACATTCCGGTCCGGACGCTGTGGACTCAGGATGGTATAGACTAATGCAACCCGTACAGGAAAGAGCTATGCAGATGCAAAAGTACATGCGCGGCATCACGCTGATGGAGCTGATGATCGTGGTGGTCATCGTCGGCATCATGGCCGCGATCGCCTACCCGAACTATCGCGATTTCGCCGCGCGCGCCCAGCGTAACGAGGCCAAGGCTATCCTGCTGGAGATCGCCCAGAACCAGGAGCGGTTCTATCTGCAAAACAACCGCTACGGGACGCTGACGGAACTGGGTTATGCCGGTAATACGATCACCACGGATACCGGCTCGTACGACGTGACGATCAACCCGCCCCCCGACGCCAGTAACTTTACGGCGGTGGCGAACTACACAAAGGGCGGTTCCGAAGCGACAAAGTGCAGCTCGTTTACGGTTGATGGGCGCGGCGCGCAGACCTCGCAGCCCAAGACCGACTGCTGGACGACGGCCCGCTAGGCGACATTCTCAGGGACAGCGGCGACAGCCGCTGGAAAAGACCGGGGCTAGTCCCCGGTTTTTTTTGTCTCGCGTCCCGTCAGGAACAGGGCGTCGATGATCAGCAAGGCCGCACCGACGCTGATCGCCGAGTCGGCCACGTTGAATGACGGAAACGCCCAGTTGCCGAACCACACCTGGATGAAGTCGGTGACATAGCCGAGCCTGGCGCGGTCGATGAGATTGCCGATGGCGCCACCGAGCACCAGCGACAAACCGGCCATCAGGACGAGCGGGCCTTCGTGGCGCAACCGCCAGAGCCAGACGGCGATGACCACGCTCACGACCGTCGCCAGCACCACGAAGAACCAGCGCTGCCAACCCCCGGCGCCGGCCAGGAAGCTGAAGGCCGCCCCGGTGTTCTGCTGGTGGGTGATATTGATGAACGAGTTGATGGGCACCTTGCCGTAGAGCTGGACCCACTCGACGATCGCCCACTTCGTCGCCTGGTCCGCGACCACGACGAGCAGCGCCACAACCATCCAGGCAATGTAGCGGCGGATCGGCCGGTCGGCGGTTTCGGTCATCGATGTTCCTTCATGTGGCGTAGCGGGCTAGCGCGGACCTCGCATTGTCGGCATCGCGATGCATCTGCGCAACCAGTTCATCGACCTCGTCGTACTTCACTTGTTCCCGCAGGCGTGCGATGAAGTCGACATGGATGTACTGACCGTAGATATCTTCATCGAAATCGAAGATATGGACCTCGAGAAGCGGCTTGGTGCCATTGAACGTCGGTCGTGAACCCACGCTGGCCACCGCGTCCTTCACACCACCGGCCAGGCCGAGGACGCGGACGGCGAAAATGCCCATGACCGCGCTTTGCTTGCGCCGCAGGTCGACGTTGGCCGTCGGGTAGCCGAGCGTGCGGCCAATCCTCTCGCCCATGACCACCTTGCCCGACATGCGATACGGCCGGCCGAGCAGCGCCGTGGCCGTGGGCAGCTCGCCGCTCGTCAGCGCGTCTCGGATGGCCGTGCTGCTGACGCGGACGCCGTCGACGATGACACTCGACACCTGTTCGACGGAGTAGTCGAGCGCCCTGCCCGCACGCTGCAGGTGTTCCAGGGTGCCCTCGCGCCGCGCGGCGAAACGGAAATCGTCGCCGATCACGATGTGCCTCGCCCCGAGTCCGTGCACCAGGATGCGGCGGATGAAATCGTCGGCACTGATGTCGCGCATGCGGTCGTCAAACCGCGGGCAATAGAACAGGTCGATGCCGTGGTCGGCCAGGGCCTCGAATTTCTCGCGGAAACGCATCAGGCGCGCCGGTGGGTTGCCCGATGAAAAGTACTCTCTCGGCGTCGGCTCGAAGCTCATGACCACGGATGGCAAATCCTGCTCGGCGGCCGCGGCATTGACGCGGGCCAGCAGCTGCTCGTGCCCGAGATGCAGGCCGTCGTAGGCACCAATCGTGACAACGCTGCCGCGCTCGAGGTCCGCGAACGGAATGTCCCTGATATGGCGGACGAGACGCATGTCAGTGCGGCCTTATGCCGAGGCTCGACGAGCGCAGGCCCAGCACGACGAGTACGACGAAGTAGGTGCCGGCCCCGGCGCCGATGGTCGCGGCAAGCCAGGCGACCCGGTCGATGACGGTCGCATCGAGCCACCACACGAGCGGCCTGTGCAGCCGGTCGATCACGAGCAACATCCCGAGATTGGCAATGGCGACCTGGCCGATTAGCGACATCCAGCCTGGCGAATGACGCAGCACGGCATCCGCAATCAGGCCCCGGTACAGCAACGCGGCGTTCAGGATCGCGGCCACCGAGATCGCCAGGGCCAGTCCGGCATGCGTGCCCGCGAAGCCGATCGATCTCAGGTACCAGGCCAGCGTTACGCTCAGAACGAAATTGACGGCCAGCGCAATGAGCCCGATCTTGACGGGCGTCTTCGTGTCCTCGCGTGCGAAGTACGCTGGCGCGAGAATCTTGACGTAGGAGAATCCGATCAGGCCCGCGGCAAATGCCTGCAAAGCCAGCGCCGTCATTTCGACATCATCAGCACTCAGAACGCCGCCGTAGAACAGCGTTACCACCAGCGGCTCGGCAAGAACAATGAGCCCGAGCGCGGCCGGAACGGCGATCAGCAATACGAGTTTCATCGACCAGTCGAGCGTTGCCGAGAACTCTTCGTGCGACTCGTTGGCCCATTGGCGCGACAGGTACGGCAATGTCACCGTGGCCAGTGCAATGCCGAACAGTCCGAGCGGAAACTCCATGAGCCGGTCGGAGTAGTACAGGTAGCTGATTTTGCCGACGCCAAGGAACGACGCAATGATTCCCCCGACGAGCACGTTGAGCTGCGCGACCGACGAGCCGAAGATCGCGGGCAGCATCAAGCGCCCTGCCCGCCTTACGCCCTCGTGGCCGATCGCCCATTTCGGCCTGGGCAACGCGCGGATGCGCATCAGGAACGGCACCTGGAACAACAGCTGGCATACACCGGCGATGAACACCGCGTAGGCCAGCGCCATCCCCGGTTCCTCGAGCCGCGGCGACAACCAGATCGCGCCCGCGATCAGCACGATATTGAGGATCACCGGGGTGAACGCCGGCACTGCGAAACGGCCGTAGGTGTTCAGGATCCCGCCCGCAAACGCGGTCAGGGAAACGAAAAACAGGTACGGGAACGTAAACCGCAGCATCAGCGTGGCGATTTCGAAGCGGCCGTCCTCACCGATGAATCCGGGCGCGACGATCGCCACCAGCAGGGGCGCCGCGATGACACCGGCGAGTGTTACCAGGAACAGGGTGACGCCGAAGGTGCCGGCCACCGCATCGACGAACTCACGGGCGTCCTCGTGACTGTGCTTTTCACGGTAGCGGGCCATGACGGGCACAAATCCGGCTGAAAACGCACCCTCGGCGAAAAAGCGCCGCAGCATGTTGGGAATACGGTTGGCCACCAGGAACGCGTCCATGACCAGTGAGGCGCCGAAATACCGGGCGAAGACGATATCCCGCACCAGCCCCAGGATCCGTGACAGGAAGGTCATCCCGCTGACCACCGAGGTCTTCAGCATCAGCTTGAATCCAGTGACTTTTTTGCCTGCCATACGGGGTCCGAGTGTAGCGGAATTGGCGCCCCCGCGGGGTGTGCGGATAGTCATTGACAAGGGGCGGTCGGGCACGAATAATACGCGGCTCTTTGAACACCCGACACGGTCAAAACCAGTGGCAAACATCAAACAAGCCGGGAAACGCGCCCGCCAGGCCGAGAAGGCCCGCAAGCACAACATGGCGCTGCGTTCCCTGATGCGGACCAAGATCAAGAATGTCGTCAAGGCCTGCGATGCCGGCGACAAAGACGCTGCCGCAGCGGCCTACAAGGACGCTGTCCCCGTTATCGACAGGATGATCAACAAAGGCATCGTCACCAAGAACAAGGCTGCCCGGCACAAGAGCCGCCTCAACAAGCGCGTCAAAGAACTGAACGCCTGATCCCGCCCTTACAATTCCTGTAGCTCCTCCTCGATAGCCTCGAGTTCCTGCATTATGGAATGACCGAGCTGTTCGGCGCCCTCGCCCGTTGCGGCGCTCACCTCGAATACCGGTCCCTGCCAGTCAAGCTCGTCCAGCAGCCGCTTCCGGGCGGCCGCACGCTCTTCCGCGTCAAGCAGGTCGATCTTGTTGATCACCAGCCAGCGTGGCTTGGCCGCAAGTTCGTCGGAAAAATTCGCGAGCTCTTGTGCGATCGCATTCACTGCATCCGCCGGATTCGAGCCGTCGATGGGCGCGATATCGACGAGGTGCAGGAGCAGGCCCGTCCGCTGCAAGTGTCGCAGGAACTGGATGCCGAGCCCGGCGCCCTCCGATGCGCCTTCGATGAGTCCCGGAATATCGGCCATCACGAAACTCTGCAGGCGCCCTACGCGCACGACGCCCAGGTTCGGATGCAGGGTCGTGAACGGATAGTCCGCAATGCGCGGTTTCGCGTGTGACATCGCCGTGATCAGCGTCGACTTGCCGGCATTGGGCAGTCCGAGCAGACCGACATCGGCCAGCACTTTGAGCTCGAGCGCGAGGTGACGTCCCTCCCCGTGTGTCCCCTGCGTCGTCTGCCGCGGCGCGCGGTTAGTGCTGCTCTTGAAGCGCGTGTTGCCGAGCCCGCCGCGGCCGCCCTCGGCCACCATCTGCCGCTGGCCCGCTTCCGTCAGGTCGCAGATCAGCTCGCCGGTATCGACGTCTTTCACGACAGTGCCGCAAGGAATCTTGACCTCGAGGTCCTCGCCCGACCTGCCGGTCTTGTTACGGCCAGCGCCCGGTTGTCCGCTCTCGGCGCGGAATTTACGGGCAACCCGGAAATCCGCCAGCGTGTTCATGGCCGGGTCGGCCACCAGGTAGACGCTGCCGCCGTGGCCGCCGTCGCCACCGTCGGGTCCGCCCTTTTCAACGTACTTTTCTCGACGGAAGCTCAGGCAGCCGTGACCACCGTTGCCTGCCTGTACGCGGATTGTTGCTTCGTCGACGAATTTCATATCGGGATTCTAAATGCAGATACGAAAAACCCCGCGCAAGGGCGGGGCTTTTTTTCATCGTAGGAGCGGCCCGTGGCCGCGATCGCGCCCATGGGGCGCTCCTACCATTGTCTAATTGCTTACCACACTCACGAACTGGCGGTTCTTCGGGCCCTTGCGCTCGAACTTGACGTGTCCGTCTTTCTTCGCGAACAGCGTGTGGTCGCGGCCGATGCCGACGTTGGTGCCCGCGTGGAAACGCGTACCGCGCTGGCGCACGATGATGTTGCCGGCGAGCACTGCCTGGCCACCGAAAATCTTCACGCCAAGTCGTTTGGATTCTGAATCGCGGCCGTTCTTACTGCTGCCGCCTGCCTTTTTATGTGCCATGGTCGGTTACCTTAACGTTAGTCTGCTGACTTCTTGGCAGCCTTCTTCTTGGCTGCCTTCTTGGTGGTCGTTTTCTTGGCAGGCGCCTTTTTCGCCGCCGCCTTCTTGGCTACTTTCTTTGCGGCCTTCTTCGCCGTCTTTTTGGCTGCCTTTTTCTTGGCTACCTTCTTCTCGGCCGGCTTCTCAGCCGCTTCTTCCTTCGCTGGCGCCGCCTTCTTTGCACCGGCGCCCGTGATGCCCGTGATCTCCACCTCGGTGAAGAACTGGCGGTGCGAGCCCTGGCGCAGGTAGTTCTGGCGACGTTTGAACTTGACCACCGGCACCTTGCGGGTCTTGCCCTGGCGCACGACCTTGGCGCTCACAGAGCTGCCGTCGACCGTCGGGCTACCGACCTTCACATCCGCACCTTCGCCGACGAGCAAAACCTCGTCGAACTTTATCGTGGCGCCCTCTTCGCCGTCGATTTTCTCGACGCGCAGGACATCGCCTTTAGCTGCGCGGTACTGTTTGCCGCCGCTGCGAAAAACCGCATACATCGTTTTTCTCTCCAAGTCGTGACTCGCGATTTGACGCAACTCACTGAGAATTAAGTGATTTTCTTGCAGCGGCCCGGTCGCCACACAGGCGTAACTCTGGCGGCTGCCACAAGGGAGCAGCGATTCTATAGATAACCCCGCCCCGGGTCAACGTTGTAGCCCCACCATTTTAGCCCTGAATTCAATGGCTTGCGGACACGCTCCAATGTCCTGGAACCGGGCTGGCGCGGTCGCCAAGAACAGGCGTTTCAGGCATCATGCGTTTCTAATGCACGCGGTAGAAGAATCCCTCGTCTTTCCATCGTTCTCCGACGTCACCGAGCTGGCGCGGGACGACATGGAGGCCGTCGACAAGCTGATCACGGCCAGCCTGGAAAGCGACGTCGCCCTGGTCTCTCAGGTCTCGCAGTACATCGTCATGAGCGGCGGCAAGCGGCTGCGGCCGCTGCTCGTGCTGCTTGCGGCACGGGCCCTCGGCTACGACGGCGAACAGCACGTACGTTCCGCGGCAATCATCGAGTTCATTCACACGGCGACGCTGCTGCACGACGATGTCGTGGACGGCTCCGACCGGCGCCGTGGCCGCGACACGGCCAACACCGTATTCGGCAACCAGGCCAGTGTGCTGGTCGGCGACTTCCTGTACTCACGCGCGTTCCAGATGATGGTGGACATCGACAGCATGCGCGTCATGCAGATCCTCGCCGATGCCACCAACACGATCGCGGCCGGTGAAGTCATGCAGCTCATGAACGTGCACGACCCGGACACGACCGAGGAAGCCTACCGGCAGGTCATCTACCGCAAGACTGCCCGGCTCTTCGAGGCCGGCGCCCAGATCGCAGCCGTGCTGGCAGGCCGCGACCCGGCCGACGAGGCCGCGATGATTACCTACGGCAAAAACCTCGGCGCCGCGTTCCAGCTCATCGACGACGCGCTCGACTACAACGCGAGCGCCGACGAACTCGGCAAGAACATCGGCGACGACCTTGCCGAAGGCAAACCGACGCTGCCGTTGATCTTCGCAATGCAGGAGGGCTCGGAGGCCGACCGTGACCTGATACGCCGGGCGATTATTGATGGCGGCCTGGACCAGCTCGACGAGATCACGCGCATTATCGAATCGACGGGTGCGCTGACGTACACGGCCGACCGGGCGCGGGAGGCGGCCGACACGGCCATCGCGGCCCTCGCCGACGTTCCCGATTCCGACTACAAGAAGGCCCTGGTCGCAGTCGCCGAGTTCGCCATACAACGACGTTCGTAGTACCGAGCCAGCTCCATGTCCGAATCTGCAGCGCCAGCGTCGAGCGCCCATCTCGTAGCCCGGGTGATCGATGACGGTAAGGCGAGCACCCGACAGTTCCTGGTTATCGCGCTGTGCGTCCTGTTCAACATGGTGGACGGCTTCGACATCACCGCGATGGCCATCGTCGCCTCGGGTGTCGCGGCTGACCTCGACCTGTCAGCCGACCGCCTCGGCCTGACCTTCAGTTTCGCGCTTGCCGGCATGATGGCTGGCGCCATGGTCCTCGCACCACTGTCCGATATCGTCGGCCGACGCAAACTGATCATCGCGAGCCTGCTGCTGATCGGCGTGTCGGTCATGCTGACCGCGAGCGCCACGACGCTGACCGAGTTCATCGCGCTGCGTTTCGTCAGCGGACTGGGCGGCGGCGCGCTGCTCGCCTCACAGGCGACGCTGGCTGCTGAGTACAGCCCCGAAAAATACCGCGCGCTCGCTGTCACGGTCGTCACAGCGGGCTATCCAGCGGGCGCAATGATGACATCGGTTATCGGCGGCTACGTCATGCCCGACTATGGCTGGCGCGGCATGTTCTGGTTCGGTGGCATCATGACGTTGGCCATGGCTGTCGCGGCCATAGTCCTGCTGCCCGAGTCACTCAAGTACCTGTTCGAGCGGCGACCACGTAACGCGCTGGGGCGTGTAAACAAGATACTGACCAGCCTCCGCAAGCCCGGTATCGACGCAATGCCGCGCGTCGAAGCAGGAGACGCCGGAAGCAAACGCAACCTGTTCGGCAATATGCGGCTCCTGCTGTCGGAAGAGCACTGGAAGAGCACGCTGATCCTCTGGGCGACCTTCTTCATGTGCTTCGGCACGCTGTATTTCCTGATGAGCTGGATACCGCGCCTGATGGAACAGTCCGGGTTCTCGGCCGAGGCCGGGCGCGACGCGTTCTTCCTGTTCAACCTGAGCGCGATCATCGGCGTTTTTGCGCTGGGTTTCCTCGCCACGCGCTGGAAGCTGTCCAGTCTCGTTTCGAGCTTCCTGCTGCTGTCGTCGCTCTCGATGGTTGCTTTTGCGGCCGCCCCGCGGAACCTCGACCTGCTGCTGGCGATCACGTTCGTTATCGGCTTCCTGCAGCAGGGCGGCTTCATGGGACTCTATGCGGTGGCGGCCAAGCTCTACCCGACGAGCATCCGCAGCACGGGCATCGGCTGGGCCATCGGGCTCGGCAGGTTCGGTGCAGTCGTCGGGCCCGCTGTGGCGGGCCACCTGATCGCGGCCGGGCTCGACATGTCGATGAACTACTACCTGTTTGCGGTGCCGATGGCGATCGGCGGTATCCTCGCCTGGCGCACTCACGTTCGCTAAGCCATGACCGAACCACTGCCCTCCTCCACAGTTGTCCTGCTCCGTGATTCCGATCGTGGACCCGAAATGTTGCTGGTGCGCCGCCGCGCCGGTGACGCCTTCGGCGACAGCTACACGTTCCCCGGCGGTGTGCTCGACCCGGACGAAGCCGAAGCCCGATCGATGTGCTCGGGGCTTGCCTCAGACGAGGCAGACGCCCTGCTCGGCGTCGAGTCCGGCGCGCTCGACTACTACGGCGCCGTCGTTCGCGAGCTGTTCGAGGAAACCGGCGTGCTGCTGGGAGCGCAGGCTCCCCCGGGCGACGAGTATCGGAACCGCCTGCACGATGGCGAGCTGTCATGGAAAGAACTGCTGGACGAGTTCGGTTTGACCATTCCGTGTAACGAGCTGCAGTACTTCGCCCATTGGATAACGCCCTCGGCGTTGCCCAAGCGCTGGTCGACGCGGTTCTTCCTGGCGGCCATGCCCGTAGGCCAGGCGGTCCGGCCCGACGGCAACGAGATCACCGACTATTGCTGGGCGACGGTCGCCAAAGCGATTGCCTCGGCCCGGTCCGGCGAACGCGAGATTCCGTTCCCGACGCAGCGGACCATAGAGAGTTTCCAGGGCAAAGACTCGGTCGCCGCGCTCATGGACTGGGCCCGCAGGCGGCAAGCGGCGGGCATCCCGGCAATCCAGCCCGAATTAGGTTCCGATGAGGGCAAAAGACGCATTTTCATGCCCGAAATTGGTGATTGAGCGGGTAGCCGCACCCGAAATCTGGGTGTATTATTGCGCGCCTGTTCGGGGTGTAGCTCAGCCTGGTAGAGCACTGTCTTCGGGAGGCAGGGGCCGGAGGTTCAAATCCTCTCACCCCGACCACGTTCAGAAAGAAAAAGGCCCTTACGTCTAGTTGGGGCCTTTTTCTTTTTGGGCGTGGGCGGGATACGGAACCGAAATGAGGTTCACAAAATTGCAGGATGCAATTTTGCACGCACGAGCAAAGCGAGTGCGCCCGCAGGGTGGCGGGCAGGATGCCCGCCATGAAATCCTCTCACCCCGACCAGTCATCAGAAAAAGCCGCTTTCACCTTTTTGGTGGGCGGCTTTTTTTATCTGTCGTTCAAGCTGCGTTGCAGCCTGCGTACTTGCATTGCCAGCGCATCGATCTGCTGTGACAACGCCTCGCGCTCCCCGTGCGCGAGTTCTGCCTCGGCATGAATCTCGTCGCTGGTCTCGGCATTCAACAGTTGCATCGAATTGACGATCAGAGCGATGAAGAGATTCAGTACGGTAAAGCTCGTGATGACGATAAACGGCACAAAGAACAGCCAGGCTTGCGGATACACCTGCATGACAGGACGTACGATTCCCGTCGACCAGCTCTCCAGCGTCATGATCTGGAACAAGCTGAACATGGATTCACCAATGCTGCCGAACCAGTTCGGGAACGCGCCTCCGAACAGGTTGGTCGCCATGACGGCGGCAATGTAATACACGAGCATTAGCACACAGACAATTGAGCCCATGCCCGGTAACGCGCTGAACAGCGCGCCGACCACCTTGCGCATGGAAGGAATGACGGAGATAAGACGGAGCACACGCATGATACGCAGTGCCCGTAATACGGACAGAGGTCCTGCCGCCGGAATCCAGGCAATGGTTACGATCGTGAAATCAAAGACGTTCCAGCCGTCCTTGAAGAATCGGCCCCGGTAAACCAGTAGCTTGAGAGCAAGCTCGATCGTGAAGACCCACAGCGCCGCCCTGTCGATGACGTGTAGCTGTGTGCCGAATCTCTCGACAGCAGATGGAGAAGTTTCGAGCCCAAGGGTGACGGCGTTGATGACGATGACGGCCGTCACGAAAAATTGAAACGCGCGTGACTCGACGAAGTCACGAAGCCCGTTTGCGTGCGATATAGCGAGTGCCCTGCTGTTCATTGAAAAGCCCTCGACAAGCAGTCATTGCTCTGTCGAGATCGTAGTCCATGACTCCGCAGGAATCCGGAACAACGTCTCAATCTCGGGTTTTCATGGGCAAACGGGCGGCGGGGGCTGTGGAAACGCACTGCATTCCTTGACCCCCACGCCCTTTTTAGGCTGCCAGGCGTAACCGCGGCGACGACTTGTTACAAAATACTCAGATGCACTCGTCGAGGATTCTTCTCTCGACATCGCGGGGATCGTTGATCAACTCGTAGAAATCGTCGATGTATTTCGTGACCTTCTTGCGGAGGTAAGGCTTCAGCCCCTCATGCTCATCGACCAGCGCGTAGATCGCATCCCGATTGTCCCTGAACGTCTGCAGCGAGGCCTCGACGTGCTCGTTATTCACGCATCGACCGCGATAGAGTCTTTGCCGCACGGTGCGCAAATTGAATCGTTCATTGGGCGTGGCGTACGGCGCGTCGACCAGGCCGGACATGTCGAAATCGTAGGGGACTGCCCATTGCGGTATGCCGTCTTCGCCGAACAGCACGTAGTTGTGGCAACAGTCCCTGCCCGGCGCGCCGGCAACCGGTGAGAAATCGGTATTGCCGATCAGGAACCCGAAGATCGATGTCAGGTTGAGCTGCGCGCCATCGAGCGCGCTCACCGCCGTGCGCTCAATCGCGAGGTCCTGCACGCCGAATCGCTCGCCCAGGCGCTTCTTGTGCTCGATCAGGAACGCGTAGCGCGGCTCTCTGCCGTCAGGCTTCTCGGTATCGACGTAGGTGATGCTCAGCGGGCGCACCCGGAAGCTCTTGTCCGTGACGGCGTTGAGAATCCGGTAAGCAAGATACTCTCGCAGAACGGCCTGCTCGAATTGGCTGGACCGGTCGCACTGGACGACGAGCTTCAGCTTGTTCTGGTTCTCGAACAGTGTTCCGGGCGTCTGCTTGCGCTTGAGGTTCAGCAAGACCGGCGGGTAATCACAATTGGCGTGCCGGAAGTGGCCCCGCGCCCGAATCTCGAGATCCAGCTTGACGCTGCGGCCGTCTGCTTCGGTGTACTCGAGGAAGCCGTCGAGGTAGTCCTCTTTCGGCCGTTCCTTGACGAGGGTTTTTAGCGGTCCGGTGATTGTTACGGCGAGAATCGCGGTGTCCTGAAACAGCGGGTCCGCGCGATCACCTTCCTGCGCAGCGAGCGGCATTGCCATCAGCACCAGGAACAAAACCGGTATCGAGCGCGCCACTGTGCCTCCCCTGCCAGGTCAGACCATCAAACACCCTTAGTGTAGTTGTTGTGCCCGGGTTAGCCCACGGATTCAGGTGTAACCGTTGGGCCCTGGCAATCAGTTGATGTCCAGGCGGCGGATTTTCTCCACGAGGGTGGTTCGTCCGACGCCCAGAATTTCAGCGGCGCGCTGGACGACGCCGTCCGCCTGGGCGAGTGCGTCCTGGATCATCTGCCGCTCCACCGCGGCCAGGTGTTCTTTGAGATTGAGCCCGTCCTTCGGCAGCGTCACGTGCGGATCCGCCCCCACCGGCGCAACGTCGGCACTCAGCACCTCGGGCTCCGGCTGGGCCTCAACAATCGGCCACGGCAGGTCCTGTTCTCTCACTACGCCGTTGGGGCGCAGCACAGAGAGCCGTTCAATCAGGTTGACGAGTTCGCGGACGTTGCCCGGCCAGTCGTAACGCTCGAGCCTGTCAAAAGCGTCGGCCGAAATATCGAGATCCACGCCCAGATCGAAACGGGTGCGGTCGAGAAAAGCCTCCGCCAGCGGCCTGATGTCTTCCGGACGATCGCGCAGTGGCGGAATTTCAATGGGGAATACGCTCAGCCGGTAGTAAAGGTCCTCGCGAAACTCCCCGGCTTCGATTCGTGACGGCAGATCGCGATGCGTCGCCGCAATGACGCGTACGTCCACCGGGATGCTGCTCGTGGCCCCGACGCGTTCCACGCTGCGCTCCTGCAAGACCCGCAGCAGCTTGACCTGCATGGCGAGCGGCATGTCGCCGATCTCGTCGAGGAAGAACGTGCCTCCCTCCGCCTCCTCGAAGCGACCCGCGCGCCCGCTCACAGCGCCGGTAAAAGCCCCTCGCTCGTGTCCGAACAACTCGCTTTCAAGGAGCTGTTCCGGTATCGCGCCGCAGTTGACGGCCACGAATCGCCCGTCACGACCGGACAGCGCATGCAGCTGCCGGGCAACGACCTCTTTGCCGGTACCGGATTCCCCGGTGATGAGCACGGTCGCCATGGACGGCGCCACCTTGTCGACAAGCCTGCGCACCTGCCGCATGCCGTCACTTTCGCCGATGATGCCGTTGACGCTGGCGGCGCGGCGATTGCTGCGAGCAGGCTGGTGCTCGGCGTGGATTTCATCAAGAACGGCGCTGAGCGCGTCGAGCCGGACCGGATAGTCAAGGGAGTGCAGGCGCACCCAGGGGTGATGCCGCTGGATTCTGTCTATCTTCACGGCGCGACCGCCGGAATTTTCGCTCTAACGCATGGCATAAAGCCGCGCCACTCTGGTTATCGACAGATAGTTCGCGTGTCGCTGTTCAAACAGGCTTAC
Source organism: Woeseiaceae bacterium (assembly GCA_030066075.1). GTDB lineage: Bacteria > Pseudomonadota > Gammaproteobacteria > Steroidobacterales > Woeseiaceae > UBA1847. Next base: position 19,677 of record JASJCH010000008.1, on the reverse strand, counting down.
ATGCAAACGACCCTTTCACTCGTAAACCAATATAGGTTAGCGAAACCGTAGTTGCAATCGGTAGTTACCACCGAGTTTTTTTTCGTTTGTCTCGCAGCACAACAGGTTGCCCGAGGCGATTACCTCGGTCATAGTATCGGGCTGGCGCCGTTACACTTCCGGAGAGTCCAGTGTCAACCGAAGAGCAAGCACAATTCCTGCAGCAGCTCGCCGAAGATCTCAATTCCAAGAACATCAAGCTACCGTCATTCCCGGATGTAGTGATCAACATTCGCACCGCGCTCGAGGATCCGCAGTGTTCGTCCGAGAGACTCGCCGACGTCGTGCGCACGGATGCCGTGCTGGTCGCGCGGCTGCTGGTTGGAGCGAACTCCGCATTTCACAATCGTGCCGGTATCGAAATTACGGACCTCGCTCTCGCCATCAGTCGGCTGGGATTCGAAGTCGTTCGCAATATGGCCATAACGCTGGCCGTCGAACAGATTTTCAACGCCTCGCAACATGACGCGCTGAAGAGTTCGATCAAGGACATCTGGAGCAGCAGTCTCTCGTTGGCGTCCATGTGCTTCGTCATCGCCCGCAATTCGGAGACCGTCAACCCCGACAACGCGTTCCTTTGCGGGCTGCTCCACCAGATCGGCAAGCTCTACATTCTCACCAAGGCGCAGGACTACCCCAACTTTCTCGGCGACGCCGAATCGCTTTCGAGCGTCCTTGACGAGTGGTATGCCAGCGTCGGCAAACTGATCGTAGAGTCGTGGGGCTTTCCCGACGAGATCGCAAACTCCGTCGAGTACGAGGACCACCTGATTCGAGAAGGCAATGCGTCCGCGTCAATGATCGACGTTATCTACGCGGCGCAACTGATTTTGCAGCAAGACGATCAGGACGACCCGCTTGCGGAGTCTACGGATGACATCATTGCCAGGCTGCGCCTGACAACGGATAGCTGGCCGAGCGTTCGTGAAGCGTATGACCTGCACTCGCAGTCGATGCGCCAGTCCGTCGGCTGACACTCGCACTATGCGCAAGAGCCGTTGCAAGCAACGCGGCTTGCAACGGCTCTTGTTACCACTTCCTCAAGCAGCGAGGTTGTAATTTATTGCCTGAAGGCGACGTCGTAGCGACGATCAATCGCGTACGTCGTTGACGAGCTGTGCGACTGAATGCTGCCAGTGCTCGGGTCGTTGTCGTCGCCGCGGGCCTCGAGGATCTGGGCAATGTCGCCCGGGATCTCGCCGAACACAATATTGTGTCCGCTGAGGTTATATAGATTCAGGTCGATGCCGATATTGCCGCCGAACGAGTTGCTGGGCTGCTGGTAGCTTGCATCAGTATTATCGACCGGGCCGGCAATCAGTCCGGCGCCGCGCAGGTGCTTCCAGAGCTTGCGGGACTCATCGCCGTTGTTGGTGCTGTTCCAACCACCGGAGATATTGCCGTTACCGTTGCCATTGTCGGAACCGCGCCAATCGCCGGAGAAACGACTCGATGCGGCGGGATCGTCACCAGGCAGCACGCCATAGCGATCCTGGTACGCGAAAATGGCCGCTGACACGCCGCCGAAATCATTCTCGATACGCTTGATCTTGGCATTGGTGATCATCTCGCGGCCTTTGAGTACTCCACCAATCAGGAGGCCGATAATGACCAGCACGATGGCGATCTCGACGAGAGTAAATCCTGACTGCTTCCTTCTGCTTGCCAAATCCATATTCACGACTGTTTCCTCAATTTTCGATAGGGATCTGTAATCGAGATAAGCCGCTGTCGTGCGTATCTCCGATACTCAAAGGGTTTATCGGCGCGAGGCGCCGAAGCTTTAGCCTGCGGGGTCCCGAATTTTGTTAAGTCCGTCACGGATTTACGCCGGGTCACGATCGATGCGCTACGGCAAGTGCCCGGTTTCGACGAGGCGGCTGTAGAGCGACTGGGCGGACAGCCAGAGCAGCAGGTCATCGTACTCGTCGCCGTTTCGATCGCTGCGTCCCCGCTGCACGAAGACGCTGTCGTCAGCCACCCGGTACGGCTGCCCGGAGGCGCCGCCGGCAATCGTGGCGCCAACGTTCTCCCGCTGGTCGGCCGAGTTGAACGACGGCCAGTCCCGCCCGAGGGAATAGACGATGGCCGGGCTCTGCTCGGCCAGGGTCGTGCCCGGATCGCTGCAGGCCGTGGCGGAACTGCCGGCCGCCGTAGAGCAAACCACCAGGTCGGGAGTCAACAGCGCCATGGAGACGCTCTGCATTTCGCCCGGCGTCGTGAAGTCCCAGCGTCCGTTGGCATTACTGTCTGCCGCCGTCACGCTGTAGCGCAGCGGCGAGCCCCAGGGGTCGAGCAGCAGGTTGTCGTCATTGCGAGTGCCGCTCAGATTCAGCGTCGTTGCCGGAACGAAACCGTGCTGGGCGGAACACCCGGCCCCGCTCGCAGCGGCGTAGCCGTTGCTTGCCGGCGTTGCCGGGCACGGTATGAAGCCGTTCACAGCCGCAAATCCGTAGATTGCCTTCTCGACATCGCGCAACTGGTCCCGGGCGTCGTTGGCGCGCTCGCTCTCGCGTTGTGCGGCGAGAGGCGCCACGAGTCCGCCCAGTATGATGGCCATGATCAGCAGGACAATCGCCAGTTCGACAAGCGAGAATCCCCGTTGTTGTCGTGTGGTAATCACGATCAGCACTCCGCCACGTTCAGTGCCATGTCGATGCAAAACAGCCGGTCATTGAAATCGGCCGCCGCTGCGCCCGAGCGGAAATCCGCCGCGCCGCCGGTATAGGCCATATTTGCCAGGTTCTCCGCTTCGAGGTAGTTGGCTGCGTCGTCCTTCGTGTCCACATCGAGTGGCGGCGCGTTACGCCGCTGGCCGAGGCCGTCCAGCCGTGAGCCCGCAAACATGACGATTGCCGCAAGCTGGCCCGCGCCGTTGACGGTGAAACAGTCGACGCAGGTGCTGGGCACAGGCGCATCGGGCGCGTAGGAACCTGCCACCGCGTAGAAGAAGTGGTCCTTCCAGTTGCTCCACGCCGACTGCATCTGCGGCGTCCACCGCGGCACGGCGGCTGCGTCGCATGCCGACAACGCCTGCGCGATGCTGTTTCCGGTCTGCGCGCTGCTTTCGTCCACAGCGTTCGGCAGCCTGCCCGCCAGGACCCCGGATGCGGCGTCGTCGTAACTGCTGTCGCTCCGGTAGTCGGCCATGCGAACCGGCGCCGGCCAGGGCAAACGCCTGTCATCGGCGCCACCGGGATTGTTGCGTGCGTAGTTTGCGAGACAACCGGCAACCGCCAGGCCCAGTTCCCGCACCTGGTCCGGGTAGTCGTGTCGCGACTCTACCGCCCTTGCCAGGTCGGCTCGGGTGATGACGGCCACGCGATCGTTGTGTGTGTCACTGCTGCCGGTAAAGACGCCAAAGACGTCAACGACATCGGGCTGCCCGGAAACCGTCGCATTGGATATCCCCGATGCCGCGTCGGCATCGAGGAAATCCCGTGCGGCAAAGCCGCTGCTACACGAATCAGCGCCTCCGGCCGGTGCTGGCCGCGACTGCCCCTGAAGGCTCATCATTGGCGCGATTACCAACGCCACTGGCCGTTGCTCCGGCGCCGCCCCTGCGAGCCAGTCGTCGGTGTCGATAGCCCGGACCTGCAGCTGCCCGTTCGAATCCGGGTTAACCATGGGCGAGCTGCTGGTCGTCGAATCTTTATGGCTGCCGGACACGACGTACCACAGGCATGCGCCGCTGCCGTCTTTCGGCGGCGCCAGCCCGAGCGTCCGCCACGGCAGCCGGCCAATCACCGTGACGCCGGTCGCGCCGCAGGCGTCCCGATGTGCCTCGCCTTCGCGCCAGCCGCCCGAACCGTCAATGTCCGGGCACGGTAACTTGGCGGGCTGCCCGGGAGCCACGTCCGGCAGAATGGCCGCGTAGTCGATGAGGCTGTCGCGCGCCATCGCCAGCACCTCGCTGGAATCGGCCAGTTGCTGGTTGCGCACATTGTTGACGCTGACTCGCGATACCAGCACTGCGGACATCGCCGTGATCAGCAGTAACATCATGACGAGCAGCGCCGCGCCGCGCTGTGTCCCTGCACCGATTTTATTCAGACGTTTCATCATCTTCGGCTGCGAGCTGTTCCGCCTTGCGTTCGACGTCTATGTCTCCGGGAAATCGCGTCGATAGCGCCCGGGAACGAGTCGAATCGACGAAATCCCCCTCGTCCCAGGTGCGCGAGCGTCCGTCAGGACCAATGATGAAACCGGCTGCAGCCGGGCGCTGTTCCTTGACTTCGGTCTCGCCCGCGGCCGGCTGCGCAGCCTCGGGATCGCGCAGCCGCAAACGGTCGAGCAGGTCACGCTGCTCCTGGCTGAGAAATACCCGCCCGATACTGGCAGTCGCAAGCGACTCATAGACCGGGCTTTCATCCGCCCCCGCGTTCGCCCCGGCCACGAGTGCCAGCGCCGCCAGTACCCATAGCGCCCTCATGACTCCGCACCCGGGGAAATCACGTCGGACGTGACCACGCTGTAGATGTTGATTGCACAGTCGGCGAGCAGGTTGGCGCCGGCCGCGAGATTCGCGGCGGTCTCTGCCTGCCAGGTAAGCGCACACCGATCGACTTTGATCAGTCCCGGCGCGCTGCGCTGCAACTCATCGAAGAAGCGCAGCAAGTCCAGTTCGTGCGTGAGCCCCGCTTCGAGGTGCAGGCGGCTGACGCGAATCGAGATATCCTCCCCTGCCCTTATTGACTCGACCGGTGCGACCACCTGCAGTTGCGGCTCGATGGCGTAACTCACGCGCGGCAGCAGCAGGTCCACGGAGGTTTCCCTGAGGGTCTCGACCCACTCGAGCCGGCTTTCCACGCCGACGAACCCAATATCGTAAAACTGCTCGTAGCGCCGGTGGTAGCGATCGACCAGGCGACGCCGGTAGACCAGCGCATCGTAATCCTGGTGCATGGCGTCCTGGTTGGAGCTCACCTGGCGGAACGATGCTTGCTGTTCGCCGTGCAGCCACGCAGTGGCAGCGAGGGCGGCCGCGGCAATGAGCGCCGTCAGGGCCGGCAACAGCGTGTGGCGGCGAACATAGCGCCAGTCGATGTCAAAAGCGGGCATCATCTGCCTCCTCTACCGCGGCGGCGGTCGTGTTCACCGCGTAGTGCAGCTGCAGGCGAAAACGAGCGCCGTCGTAGACCTTGTCACCGGTGATCTCGCCCGCAATCGACGCCGACGGGCTGGCGTCCAGCGGATACTCCACGGCAACGACACGACTGAACTCGGTCCGCTCCTCGAGGTCCGCCGCGAGCGCGTCGATGCGCGCAAACGCCTTGCGCATGTCGCCGCCGAAAGGCTCGATGTCGGCCGAAATTTCGGCCCTGACCGCACCGATTGCCTTGACCGGGACCGTTATCGGCATCGACCGGTCGATGCGCTGTTGGGACTGGTCGTCGCCGCCCGCTGATTCAACCGACCAGTCGAGCCCCTTGATCTGCACGTCAGGGTAATCTCCCATGACCAGTCCGACCTGCTGCATCACCCAAGGTACCGGCAGCCTGTTCGACAGGATGAAATCGCCGGTGTCGACGGCCAGTTTCATCTCGTGTGAATCCGCCTTGAGAGGATCGAAACGCTCGTTCTCCCGGCGGAACGTTTCCGTGAGTTGCTCGAGCTGGCGCTCGATTGACGTCGACTGACTGTGCAACATCCAGGCCGCGCTCAGGTTTGCACCGGCAATCGCCGAGCACAGGCATGCGGTGGCGAGCGAGCCCCCGATGACCGCCCGCCGGATATTGCGCATGCGTGCGTAGCGGGTTTCCCCGGACACCGCGTAGCTGCGCCCCGGTCGTGAGGCGAAAGACTGCGCGAGATACAGCAGCTCCTGGTTTTCCTGGCTCGGGGGCGATTCCAGGCCGAGCTTCCTGGCGGCGGACACCGGGTTGACGAAGTGAACCTGCAGCGGCGTCTCGTTGCGGTGACACGCGAGTATGCGTTCGGCAAGATCTGCTTCCGCCACGATGTAGACATCGAGTTGTGCGCGGTTGCTGGTCAGGCGCTTGCGCTCCAGGTAGCGGCGGCTGCGGCTGATCTCGGTGAGAATGAACTGCGGGTATTCCGGGTCGCTTATGTCGGGCGACTGTGAGAGGCGCGCGCTTTGCACCTGCTTGCCGTGCATGAATACCTGCCGCAGTTTCTGGCCACCGTGCTGTGTTACCAGCATTGCCGATCCTTGAGTCTTGCGGATGCGGCGCAATAAATCCGGCGCCATCAGGGGAACCGAGTAAATGCCGGCCAGCGGCACCTCATGCCGCAGCATCACCCGGATCCAGGGCTCGAGCAGTTCGTGATTGGAGACCGCGCTGTAAACGACCGCGTCGGTACCGGGCACCGTACCGCTGTTCTTCTGAAAAACCGGCAAGCGATAGGGCGTGCGCGGGAACTTGCGCTGCAGGCGCCTTTGCAGCAGGGCGTTACGGTCTCTCAGGCTCAGCTTCGGGACGTTGTCGAGCGAGAATTCTTCCTCGATCACATCAACGATGACGTTGCTGATGAGTTCGCCGTGTTCCGCAATGTAAGCGTCGAAATCCTGCAGGCCGGCGTCGCTGTCGGTGAACTCCGCGCAGCGCCGGGGCTGCCCGCGTTGGCATTCCCAGACGCTCAGGGCTCCCTGGGTGACATAGAATGCGCGCTGGATACCCATACTAGACTCCGATATTGCTGATCGTCTCGTAGACCGGACCGAGCACCGAAAGCATGATCCAGCCCATGATGGTCCCGAGCACCACCGTCATCGCCGGCTCGATCATGGCCTTGAGCCGTTCGATCGACTCTTCTACTTCGCGGTCGTAGAAATAGCTGACGTTGGACAAAGCCTCGTCGAGAGCGCCGGTCGCTTCTCCCATCTTGACCATACGTGTCACCAGCGGCGGGAACATTTCCGTCGCCTCGATGCTGCTGCTCAGCGTCTTGCCGTCGGCGATACCGGCGGAGATGTCGCATACGCTGTTGCGGATAACGGCGTTTCCGGCCAGCTTCTCGCAGATCTTCAGCGACGAAATCACGTCCAGCCCGGCGCCATAGCACAGTGCGAGGTAGCTCGTGAAGCGGCTCACGATGATCTTCGAATTGACCGGCCCGACGAGCCATGCGCGCAGCTTCCAGCCATCGACCCGCAGTCGGAACGCCTCATTCCGGGCCGCCTGGAATTTGATCGCAACAAGCACCACGAATGGCAGCGGCACCGCCCACCACCAGTGATTGACCAGGAAGTTGGAGAAACCGATCAGCGCACGCGTATGGATCGGCAGTTCCTGCCCCATCTCGCGAATGAAGTCGACCATCTGGGGCACCACGTACAGCATCATGAAGAGCATGACCCCGAGCACGACGACCCCGACGAAGGCGGGATAGATGATTACCGTCTTGGCTTTTGAGATCAGCTCATCCTGCCACTTGAGCGAATCAGTCAGCTTGAGCATTACCTCCGGCAGCTCGCCGGATTCCTCACCCACGGCAACGAGGCTCACGAAGACTTCGTCAAAGACCTGGGGGAATTCGCCCATCGCCTCGGACAGCGTCTTGCCCACCTGGACCGACGAAATGAGTTGGGCAACCATCTCCTTGAACGGACCCTGGTCCAGGCTGTCCCGCATGTCCGACAGCGCATCCAGGATCGGCAGCCCGGCCCGGGTCATCTGGGCCATGTGGTAGCAGAAGTTGATGAGGTCCTTGCGCTTGACCTTGTTGCTACGACCGAATCGCGAGGTTTTCTCGGCGCAGCGCAGAAGCTCGATACCCGACTGCCGCAGCTGGGTCTCCAGCGCGTGCTCGCTCGGCGCCTCGAGCTGCCCTTCGCAGATCCCGCCGCTGGTATCCAGGGCCCTGTAGTTGTAGAACGGCATGGCGGCTACCCGACGCGCGAAGTGAGGTCGACGACGCGCGAAACTTCTCCGACGCTCGTTGTACCTGCCAGCACGTGGCGAGCGGCATCCTCCGCGAGATCGCGCAGGCCGGCAGCGACCGCCGCCTCGTGAAGCTCCCGTCGCGTCGCTCCGCTGGCGATCAACTCGTCCAGCTGTTCGTTGATCTTGAGGACCTCCATCACTGCAACCCGGCCTTTGAAGCCGGTGAAATTGCAGGCCTCGCAGCCTTGTTCGCGGTACAGCAACACCGGTTTGCTGCTGCTGATCGCGAGCAGCTGCTTCTCGGTGTCGTCGGGCGCGTGCGCCTGTTTGCAGTGCCGACACAGGCGCCGCACCAATCGTTGCGCCACGATGCCGATGATGTTGCCGGCCATGATCTGCGGCTTGACGCCAATGTCCAGCAGTCGCGGAATGACGCCCAGCGCCGAGTTCGTGTGCAGCGTCGAATACACCTGGTGCCCGGTCATCGCCGCGCGGAAGGCCATCTCGGCAGTCTCTTCATCACGAATCTCGCCGACGAGGATGACATCCGGGTCCTGGCGCATCATCGAGCGGATACCGTTGGCGAAGTCCAGCTTGGCGGCCTCGTTGATCGACGTCTGCCGGATCATGGCCATCGGGTACTCGACCGGGTCTTCGAGGGTCATGATGTTGACGGTCTCGTCGTTGCGCCAGTTGAGCATCGAGTACAGGGTCGTTGTCTTGCCGCTACCCGTAGGGCCGGTGACAAGTATGATCCCCTCCGGCCGGGCCATCATGACCTGCAGGGACGTCAGGGTGTCCCTGACCAGGTTGAGCTTCTCCAGGGGGACGATTCCCTTGCTGCGGTCCAGGACGCGCAGCACGAAGTTCTCACCGTGCGACGTTTGCTGGCAGGCCACGCGAAAATCGATCGGCCGGCCTGCGAGTGTCAGCGAGATACGCCCGTCCTGGGGCGCTCGCGTCTCGGCAATGTTCATCTTCGCCATGACCTTCAGGCGCACCACCATGCCCGGCCAGTAGCTGCGGTGCAGCGCCATCACCTGCCGCATTACGCCGTCGATTCGGTAGCGCACGCGCAGGAAACCCGCTTCCGGCTCGAGGTGGATATCCGATGCATCGCGCTTGACGGCGTCAGCGAGAATGGCGTCCACCAGTCGAATCAGCGGGTGGTTGTATTCCTCGTTCTCGACGCCGACGCTAAGCTGCTCCGCCTCCCCGGTATCGATCTCGTGCAGGATGCCCTGCAGCGACAGTTCAAACTCGTAGAACTGCTCGATAGCCGCTTCGATCTCGGCTTCTCCTGCGACCAGTGCGGTTATTCCGACGCCGGCGCCGAGCAATGCGCCAACCTGGTCCATCGCCACGACGTTGTACGTGTCTGCCATCGCCAGCGTCAGGATCTTGTTGTTCTTGTCGAAGTTGATCGGCAGCATGTTGTACCGCCGAGCGATGTTCTTCGGCACCATCTGCAGCGCGTCGGGATCGGGAATGACTGTCGACAGGTCAACGGCGTCGTGACCCAGTGATTCGCCGAGCGTATCGCGCAGCATGCCCTCCGAGATCAGGCCGAGCTTGACCAGTATGCGCCCCAGTGGCTCGTCCTTGCGGCTCTGCTCCTTGAGCGCGACCTGCAGCTGGTCCTCCGTGATCAGTCCAGCCTCGATAAGGCGTTCGCCCAGCGGCAAGCCCGGGTCTTCCGGGGTCAGCTTGCGGACTGTGATTGTGGTCATTGGCCTGCTCCCGACTCTTCGCCCAACGCGCTCAGCTGGTCAATCCGGCGGGCAATCAGCGTTCGATCCAGGTACGAGCTCGAATCAGCACTTGCCAGCGTGAGGCCATAGACCCCCCGCGCCTCGTCGTAGCGCTGCAAGTGCTCGAGGGTGACGGCGAGGTTGAACATGTACTCGGGATTGCCCGGCTCCAGCCGCAGGGCATCGGCAAAAGCGGCGCGGGCTTCCCCCCACTTCCCCTGCTCGGAGTACTGCACGCCGAGCGCGAAATACAACTGCCCCGAATCCGGGTGCCGCTGGACCAGGTGCTTGAGCCCGCTGACGTCGACGTTGCCGCGCGAGTTCAGCAGCGCGGCGGCGGCAGCAGCATTGTCGGGTTCGACCGCCAGCAGTGTGTCGTACATGTCCGCTGCCTCATCTTGCCGACCCGTGGCGTGGAGAATTGCCGCGAGGCTCTGCAGGGCGTTCGGGTGCCGCGGCGAGATCGCCAGCGCCTCTCGATACGCCGATTCGGCCGCGGCGATGTCACCTGCCTGGAATGCGGCAAAGGCTGCGGAAAGCACCCTGAATGCCGGATCGGCGACGCCGGCGCGAAGGGGAGCAGCCTCAGCGGTAGCCGACGGCGGCGCCTTTGGCAGAGCGGGTGCGGGCCCGGCAGGGGCCGTTTCAACGTTACGATTAGCAGCCGGCTGCTCGGGCCTGGATCGCGGCGTCTCCGCCGTCAGGAGGAACGGGCTGGCGATCCTGTCGGGCAGCGGCTCTGTGGAGCCAACAAGCTCCGCGCGATCCCGATCCGATAACACCGCCAGGTCCGCTTTATGCTGCGCACCGATAATCCAGTGATAACCGAGGTGCCCGGCGGCCGCTAGCAGGCCGACGCCGAGGCTCAGCAGTGGCGCGTAGAGCGCCAGCCGCGGCATGCGCGCCTGGCGGGTAGAACGCTGCCCCGGGATTCCATGCGGTCGATCCGCAGGCGACGAATCACCAGGCTCGTTCGCCGCGAGGTTGTCGTCAATCTCGAGCGAGCGGGTTGCAGCAAAGTCAGGGTCCGGCTCCGTTTCCGGTTCTGCAGCATCGCTTTCCTGCCGCTGCAAAGCGGCGGTCTCCATCAATTCGAGATCGTCCGACTCGGACAGTTGATTGCTGTCAACCGGGGGATCGGATGCCGGCGTCTGTTCCTGCAGCGGCGACGCAGGAACATCGGAGTGCCGGTCGTCCGCCTCTTCCGTGGCATTGCGCAGTGCTTCAACGAGTGGGCTCTTCACCTCAACAGCTCTCAGCGATACTCGGGACTGTATGCCACAGGCTGGTCGCGCGGCACCTCGTAGTAGTCGCCCGGACGCGGACTGCCTTCCGGATTAGTTCCGTTCGTCACAATCGTGGGTTTGAGAAAGATGACCAGCTCCGTCTTGACCAGGTTGTCCTGGGTATAAGAGAACAACTTGCCTACGCCCGGTATCTTGGACAGCCCGGGGACGCCATCCTTGGAGCTGATCTGCTCGTTCTGCATCAGTCCGCCAAGGACCACGGTGCGACCGTCGAGCACTTGCAATAGCGACTCGATTTCGCGAACCTGGATCTCCGGGATCAGGTTGTCGAAATCAGCGCCGGCAAGGCGCGGTGCCGGGTCTACGGCAAAACCCGTTATACGGCTGATCGTCGGCCGGACATTGAGGCTTACGTAGCCCCTGTCGCTGATCTGCGGCGTGACATTCATCACGAGACCCACCGGAACCGTGTGCAGCTCGCTTGTGAATGTCCGTCTCTCGGGGATGTCCCTGGTCGCGTCCCGGATATCCAGCTCGACGGTAAAGAACACCTCTTCGTTGACCACCTTGAGCAAGGCGGTCTGGTTGTTCAGCGCCATGATCTTGGGACTGGACAACACCTTGGTATCGCCGAATTGCTGCAGCAGGCGAATCGTGGCCGTGATCGTGCCGCCGAGAGCCTCGATGCCTTCAAAGCCCAGGGCGACGAACGGCGCCGTCTGCAAATCGCCGCCGATAAGGTCGGTTTGCAGGAAGAAATCGCCTTCGCCGCCCAACGATTCGGAGAGTTTCTGCCAGTCGACGCCGGCCTGGAAGTTGTCGCTAAGCGCGACCTCGACGATCGTCATCTCGATCAGCACCTGGCGCTGCGAATTCTCCATGATGTCGTCGAGGTACGCCTGCACGCGCCGTTGCTCGCGCTGCGTTGCGAACACGGTGACGATGCTGCTCATCGGGTTGGTGATAACGGGGTCATGCGCCTGTGGCGCCAGGTCTTCGCCGTCCTGCCTGTTGCCGCTGAGAATCGAAGTCAGGCCCGCCTTCAGAGCCGGCCAGAAGTCATTGTCGGAGTTGTTCCTGACCGTCGTCTTCGACGTGTTGCCTGCGGCGTCGCTTTGCTGGCTGCTCTCCTCCCCGACGCTGCCCCCGGTCGTGGCGATCTGGGTCGCCACGCCGACTTCTCCTCGACTCGACCGGGAGATATTGACGTAATCAACGTGGTAGTTCTGCCAGTACGGCAGGTCATCCTGGATGACCAGGTTCGTGCCCCGTAGCTCGTAGCGAAGCTCCGAATGCTCGGCGATTCGAGCCAGGATCTCGCGCAGCGGGCGCTCGACCGCGTTCAGCGTAACCGTCTTGTTGGCCGCTGCCTGGATATCGACGTCAAGCCCTGCATCGCGGGCCAGCGAAAACAGCAGGTCCACGACAGGCACGTCCTTGACGACAACCGTGTAGGTCTCGACCGGCGGCGCCGGCGCCGGGGGCGGCACTGCCGGCGCTTCGGCCACGGGGGGCGGCGCCTCCTCGGGCACTTCCGGGGGCTCGGTCAGGTGCCCCGTGGACATGTCGACGGCTCGCGTGCCCGCACAGCCGTACAGGGTGCTTGCCGCCGCCAGCAGGATTAGTCCGCGACCGATCGCCGCAGCGACCCGTGCGTTTATACGCGCGCGCTGCGCCGTCTCTTGTTGGTGTGTTCCTTCTGACATCCGCAACTGCCTGTTCCCGAGAAATTGTTACCTCCGGGTTGTCGCCATTTTCGCGGAAATCTTTAGCCGGGCGGCCTAAAGAAATGCGCGGCAGCGCCGCTACAGCACGAGTAGGAGACGGAAATCGCGAACATGCTCGACGACATTTCAAAGCCCGGCGCAATAGGCGCCAACAGACGCAGCTCGACCACACGTGCGACCGTATTCCGGCTGCTGGAAACCGCGCAGCCGGATGACACCGCGAGTCGCGTCGTCGACATATTGCTGATAGCGCTCATTATCTGCAGCGTAGCCGCCGTCGTACTGGAATCCATGCCGGCGGTCGAGGAGCAGTATGGCGATGCGATTTACTGGTTCGATGTGTTCGTGATCGCGGTGTTCTCGGTCGAGTACCTGCTGCGCGTCTGGAGCTGCATTGAGGATCGCGAAACCTCGGGAGGCAATGCCTTCACACGCAGGTTTCGCTTTATCTTCTCCTTCCACGCCATTATCGACCTGCTGGCAATCCTGCCGTTTTACCTGAGCGCCTTCGTGGCGCCCGGCGTCGCCGACATGCGGCTCCTGCGCGCAATCCGCCTGATCCGGGTTCTCAAACTGACGCGATATTTCGCTACGCTGAACATGCTGATCATTGCGGTGAAAGAAAACGGCCGGGCGCTGGCCGCGTCATTCCTGATTCTGGTCACAATCATGCTGTTCGCCGCGGCCGGCATGTATCACTTCGAGCGCGCCTCCCAGCCGCAAGACTTCGGCAGCATTCCGGCAGCCATGTGGTGGGCATTCGCCACGCTCACGACGGTGGGCTATGGGGACGTTACGCCGATCACGAACGGTGGCAAGATTTTCGGCGCGTTGATCGCCGTCGTCGGAATCGGCATGGTCGCGCTGCCAACCAGTATTCTCGCCACCGGATACGCGCGCCAGCTGAAACTCAGCATGGATCGTTACGCCGACAAGGCCAGCGAGGCTTTGGACGATGGCATCCTCAGCGACGACGAACTGTACGACCTCGAGGAACTGCGCCAGGACCTGGGCCTCGACCGGACCACGGCGAGCCAGATCCTCGACGCCGGCATGGTGCAGGCCGCGCTGCAGCAGGAAGAAGCAGCCGCAAGGTGCCCTCACTGCAACAAGCAGTTGGACTGAAACCAGGTTGATGATTGCGTACCGACGAGGGTGTCGGTCAGGTCGCGGTCTGTGTTTCCGGTAGAACGATTGACACGTTAGGGTCGTATTCGCCGACCTCGGAAACCAGCGTATCGACCTCGTCGCTGGTCAGGTCCGGGCCAACGAACATCGCTTCCAGGCGCTGCCCGTCAAGCGATTCGCGCCAGTTGCTGAGCCTTGCGGCACAGACCCGTGGCGTATCCATAAATTCAATCAGGCGCTTCAGATTCTCAGCATCTTGCGTCGAGCGTCCAATTACCAGGATTACAAATTCCTCTCTACTCATGGGATTCGGCTGCCACACCGTTGGTTTGAGCGCATTGGGTCGGGATCCCCAATAAATGATCGACTCCTGCCACGAAAATAGGCTTGCTTACCCATATAGACCATACGCAGATACCACGACTTATTATATGGTTTTCCATGCCCATTTTCGACTTCAATCTCAAGATTTGCGGTCTTCTGGCGATAACTAGTATGGCAACCGTCGTCCGCAGCCGGATGACGGTGCTGAGAACGTGTCCTGGAGAGCCACATACCGTGAGAAATGCCACCAACAAGAACGCACCCTGTTCTCTGGAAGACGGCGCGATCGACACGCTCGGATCCGTCATTCGGGTCCTGGGCGACCAGTCGTTCCCGCTCGGCGGAGATTCGGAACACGACCAGTTCCGCGGCAATTGTGAGGAGTTCGCGAGGCACGTAGAGAACGGTGCGGAGGTCCCCGAATTCGAAGTCAACCAGACGGTTGACGGGCAGCGGCAATGGTCCAAGGTGCGAGTGTTCGTCGCGGACCGGAGACGTGCGGAAAAGTCGTTCGTCATGGAACGGCTGGGTAACTACCGGGAAATTGTCGAAGACCTCGTTATCGGTTTGCGCAGCATCGGTCCCCGAGACAAGAGCACCGAGGACACGGTCAATAAAGGCCTTAAGCATGTCCGAACAGCAGTCGATGAGGGCGACCTGAGCAACGTCAAGGCCGTGCTCGAGGAGACAGTCCGCAAGGTTGACGAGACCTTCAGCGAACAGCGGCGCGCCTACGAAGAGCAGGTCGGCGAACTGCAGCACCGGCTCGCGAGCCTGCGCCAGGACCTGGTTGCCGCGAAAGAGGAGATGAAACGGGATCCTCTCACCGATGTCTACAACCGCGGTGCGTTCGATTCGGCAGTGGACCAAAGCCTGAATCTGCACTTCATGCTGAACCTGCCGGTCACCCTGATCATGATCGACGTCGACAAATTCAAGCAGGTCAACGACACCTATGGACACGCGGCGGGCGATGCCGTCCTGCGCGCCATCGGCGAGTGCCTCGAGCGCTCGTTCATTCGCAAGGGTGACGTCGTCGCGCGCTATGGCGGGGACGAGTTTGCAGTCGTGCTTAACGACACCTCGGCCACCCATGCCGCCAAGATCGTCGATCGCTTCCTGAAACTGGTCAGCGACCTGAAAATTCCCGAACTCCAGGGCGCCAACGACATTTCCTGTTCTGTCGGCTACACGCAGATCAAGGACGAAGACACCGCCAAGTCGTTCATCCAGCGGGCCGACCAGGCGCTCTACGCCGCCAAAGCCAATGACCGGAAAGCCGCCGAATGTGCCGACTGAGGGCTATCCCCCGGCACGCATGAATCGACCGGATCGGAGCGTCCAAATAGGCTCAAAACGCTAAAGACCGGGCCGTTTCTGCCGATAACACATTAGAGGCTCGTTGGGCCTTTTTGCTGGCATTGGGAGACAGATTTGGACCTGGCGACACTCATCGGGCTAATTGGCGCGTTCGGGATCGTACTAACGTCGATCGTACTCGGCGGTTCCGCCGGCACATTCGTCAACACCCCCTCACTACTGGTCGTGCTGGGCGGCACCGTGCTCGTCACGATGATCAAGTTCAGCCTTGGCAAATTTCTCGGTGCTGCCTCGATCGCCCTCAAGGCATTCCTGTATCAGCCCAGCAAGCCCGAAGACCTGATCGCGACGTCCGTCGAACTGGCCAAGACCGCACGCCAGGGCGGACTGCTTGCCCTGGAGGACGCGGAGATTCCGGACCCGTTCATGAAGACGGGGCTGGGCTTGCTGATCGACGGGCACCCGGCCGAAACGGTTCGCGCGATGCTGCAGAAGGACCTGAACCAGACGCTCACGCGTCACAACGACGGCCAGGATATTTTCAAAGCGATAGGCGACGTCGGGCCCGCCATGGGCATGATCGGCACCCTGATCGGCCTGGTGCAGATGCTCGCCAACATGGACGATCCCAAGCAGATCGGACCCGCGATGGCGGTTGCGCTGCTGACGACGCTCTACGGCGCCATCCTCGCCAACATGTTTGCACTGCCAATCGCCGACAAACTGGCGGTTCGCAGTCGCGAGGAGAACACGGCAAAGTCGCTGATCATCGATGCGCTACTGAGCATCCAGGCAGGGCAGAATCCACGCGTCATAGGACCGATGCTCGAAGCCTATCTGCCGCGCTCGCAGCGCAGTGAAGACGACATCGAAAGCTGACCGACTGCCGGTGAAACGCCATGTCTGACGGAGCGCCACAAAAACAGGAGAAGAAGGGAGTCCCGGCGTGGGTAATGACCTTCGCCGACCTGATGACGCTGCTGATGTGCTTTTTCGTGCTGCTGCTGTCCTTCTCCGAGATGGACGTGGCGAAATTCAAGCAGCTGTCCGGCTCGATGAAGGAAGCGTTCGGCGTGCAGTCCGAGATCCAGGTCCGCACGATCCCCAAAGGAACGAGCGTGGTCGCCCAGGAATTCAGCCCCGGCAAACCCGAGCAGACCGCGCTCAACGAAGTTCGGCAGTTCACGATCGACTCGAATCGCAACACGCTTGACGCGCTGGAGCGAGAGTACAAGGAGATCGAGGAAACCCGTGAGCACGCGCGCCGACTGAGGATGGCGCTGAAAGAGGAACTGGAAAAGGGCGACGTCGCCATCCAGACCGAGGGAATGAAGATCATCGTTCACATCATGGAAAACGCGTCGTTCGACTCGGGCTACGCCGACGTCCGCCCCGAATTCGTGCCGGTGCTGGCCAAGATTGCCGAACTGATTGACGACAACAGCGGCGATGTAACCGTGGCCGGTCATACCGACAACGTGCCCATCAGCAATTCCCGATTCCGGTCGAACTGGGAGCTGTCTTCCTCCAGGGCGGTGTCGGTGACACACGAGCTGCTCAAACGATCGACGATCGATGCTGCCCGGGTGACCATCATGGGGCACGCTGATACCCGGCCTCGCGCGTCCAACGACACGCCGGAAGACCGGGCCAAGAACCGTCGAGTGGACGTGAGTATTGTCCGCGGCGCCGAAATTGACGAGCTCAGAAGCGCAAGCATTATGGGCGCCGCATCCCAGCCTGACGTCGCCGATGCGTCAGCTGAAACAACCGAGGAACCGACACCATGAGCAATGGCGACGAAAACAGGCGGTCGTTTCGTGTAAACGAATCCGCATACATCAAGTACGACATCCTGACAGACAAGGAATTTGAATCGGGCCTTGCGCACCGCAAGATCAGCCGCGGCGAGAATGATGACCTGCGGGCCCGACTCGTGGAGCTTGACGCGCGACTATCCGAGACGATGTACCGCATGACCGCGGAGTCCGATACGGTCGGGAAATGCTTCACGCTCCTGAACGACAAGATCAATCTGCTGGTCGATGCCTTGCCTGGTGTCCAGCAGAACAAGGCTGACCTGGCGCAGCAGCAACTTGTACGATGCGATGTTGGCGCCGATGGCATCGTGTTCCCGAGCAAGGAGCTGGTTGAGGTCGGCGCAAAGCTGCACCTGCGGATGCTACTTGCCTCCGACAAGCGCCTCGTCGAGACGTTCTGCCGCGTGGTGCGTCATGCGGAGCCCCCACCGGGCAACGATCCCGATACCTTCAAGGTCGGAATCGCGGTCGAGTTTCACGGCATGATGCCGAGTGAACGTGAAATGCTCATACAGCACATGTTCAACCTGGAATCCGAGACCTTGCGGATGCGCCGCCTGCAGTTGGACAAGGTCGCCGACTAGACGGTCCTGTCAGGTCAATGACTGCTGCATCGACTGGAGTTTATCCCGATAGGACTCCATGACGCCGGCGACGGAGTCACTGGTGATTTTCAGTTTGTTGCAGGACGGGTCCGCCTCGAAGTCGAGCGATCCGTCCTGGCCGAAATCGACGAGCCCCCTTGCGACCGCCATTACGTCCGCGTACGTCGCCGGCGTATCCACATCCCCGTCAACGTAGGTCACCGGATCGGCTGATTGCGCCACCTCCTCCGGAAATCCCCACGACTCGATGATGCTCTTGCTGATCTGGGAATTCCATTTCTCGAGGACCTGGTTGAAGGACGACTTGCGGCCCAGCAGATCGGGAAACTCCTCAGCCTTCGTAATGATGTACAGCTTGCCGACTTCGTTGAGGAGCCCGCACAGAAACGCCGTCTCATTGTTGAGGCCCGGGTCGCGCGCTGCCACCGCGAACGCCATGCTCGACAACTTCATGCCGCGGGCCCATACGCCGCGCAGATACTGGCCCGCATGGCTGTGCTTCTCGGATGAATACAGTTGCTGCATCGCCAGCGACATCGCGGTATTGCGCACTGCTTCGATGCCCAGGCGCGATATCGCAACCTCCAGCGACTCGATCTCTACGTTGGCACGATTGTAGAAAGCCGAGTTGGCATGGATGAACAGTTTCGATACGAGCACCGGATCCATGCTGATCGCCCGGCTGAGGCGTTCGAAGTCAGTATTCTCGTCCGCAAGCAGCTTGCGGATCTTCAGCACCACATCGGGCAGGGAGGGCAATGAAATATCGCCGTTGTCCAATTCGAGCGCGAGCAGGCTGACAAACCTGAATTCGTCATTGTTCTGGGCCACCGCAATTTCCTTTTTTTAGTTGACTGTCCGTGCAGAGTTCTTGCCATGCAGCTTGCGCATGAGCTGCGCTTCACCGATCGTCAATCCGCAGCTCCGGATCAGCTCGCCTATCGAGGCTCCGTGCTTGGCCATGCGCACCGCGTTTTCAATCGGCAGGCGCTTCGCTGTGGCGTTGTCGGTGGCCGGTTCTTTCCGGGCCAACGTCCAGACGATGCTTTGCAACTCGGAGACCTTCTTGGAGAGCTCCGGATCCGGCGCCGATTCGCTCTGCGCTTTGAGCGCCTCGGTCTCCGCCATGGCGGCCCCAACCGGACTTTCCCAGAATTTCTCGAAGCGTCTCGCCTGCTGGCGAAATCGAATGATGGCGATAGCCGCCGCAGCCAGCATGGCAGCATTCGCAATCAGGAGCAGGTGTGTCGTCAATGTGGTCGAGATGTTCATTACGCGTGCTCGTCTATATGTGTGGTCTGGTCGTCATTGTCGCCGTCATCCTTTGGCGGTTCTTCACGTTTCTGTTTGCGCTGTTCCGGTTTCTTTTCCTTGCGAACCGGGTGCGCAGGCTTGATCGGGTATGACGGCCCGATTTGCTTGATGCCCGAAACGAAATTAGCCATATCGAAATCCTCCATCAGCTTTCCGCCAGGACGCCGCGCAGGCGCACGACGGCTTGCCCGTGAATCTGGCAGATCCTCGATTCGGTAACATCGAGGACTCGGCCGATTTCCTTCAGGTTCAGTTCTTTCTCGTAGTAAAGAGACAGCACCAGGCGTTCCCGCTCCGGCAGGCTGTCGATAGCCGCCGCCAACCGCGTCCGGAACTGGTCCTTGTCAAGCTCCTGTTCGGGCGTTGCGAGCTTTGACCTCGGCGGCGACCTGAGGGCAGACGGCTCGCTCTCCGTCTCCTCCAGGCTGAACAGGCGGCTACCGGCGCTGTCGGCGAGTATTCGGTGGTACTCGTCGATACCGATGCCCAGCCGTTCGGCGACCTCCGCCGATTCCGCCGGCGCCCCTTTCTGGTTCTCGATCGCGCTGATCGCCT
>JASJCH010000059.1 GCA_030066075.1 Woeseiaceae bacterium | reverse complement strand
GAGATGTGCGACGGCAAAGTGGCGCTGCGCATACTGTCCAACCTGGCGGACCGCTCCGTGGTGCGCTGCCGCGTTCGATACCCGCTGGCCGCCGAGATTCGTGACGGCATCGTCCTGGCCAGTGAAATCGCCGCCGCCGATCCGCACCGGGCCGCAACCCATAACAAGGGCATCATGAACGGCATCGACGCGGTGGCGATCGCCACCGGCAACGACTGGCGCGCCATCGAGGCCGGGGCGCATGCTTATGCCGCCCGGGGCGGCCGCTACGCGCCGCTCGCCACCTGGTCAGCCGACGACGAAGGCAACCTCGTCGGCGACATCGAGATTCCACTCAAGGTTGGCACGGTCGGCGGCAACCTTGCCGCCAATCCCGGCGCGTCGCTCGGCCTCGAGCTGTGCGGAGTAGCGTCCGCAAAGGAACTTGCCGAGGTCATGGCCGCCGTCGGCCTTGCGCAGAACTTCGCGGCGCTGCGAGCGTTGGCGACGCGCGGTATCCAGGAGGGCCACATGAAGCTGCACGCGCGCAGCGTAGCGAGCAGCGCCGACGTGCCGGACGAGCTGTTCGACGATGTCGTGAACGAGCTGATTGCTGGCGGTGACATCAAGGTGTGGAAGGCGCGCGACATCGTGAAGCGGCGCAGCGCGGCGAGCGCCGCCGAAACGCCGGACGGCACCGCGGCGGCCAAGGTGATCCTGCTCGGCGAGCACGCCGTGGTCTACGGCAAGCACGCGCTTGCGATTCCTCTTCACGACGCGGTGTCGGCATTCGTCCACGAACCCGCGGCGGAGACAGCAACGACCGCCCCTGAAGTCGGCGCGACCATCGACCTGATTCGCGAGAAACTGGGCATCGAGGACGATTACTCAGTGGACGTACGATCGCGAGTGCCACTGGCCATGGGGCTCGGCGCCTCGGCGGCGTTCGCGGTCGCAATCATCCGGGCCTTCAACAACAAACTCGGGCTGGCCCTTGCCGACGAGGCGGTCAACGAGATTGCCTTCGAGTGCGAAAAGCTCGCGCACGGCACACCTTCCGGCATTGACAACACGATTGCGACGTATGCGCAGCCGATGCTGTTTCGCAACGATGGCGAGCTGGAGATCACGCGCGTCGCAGCGGCGGGGGAGGCCCCCATCGTGGTCGCCTGCAGCAGCGAACGGGGGCTGACGAAAGAGCTGGTCGCCGATGTCCGGTCACGACGCGAGCAGAGCCGGGAGAACTACGATGCGATCTTCGACCAGATAGACAGCCTCAGCGTCTCCGGCGCGGCGGCGCTGGAGCGTGGTGACTATGACGAACTCGGCCGTCTCATGAACATCTGCCACGGACTGCTGACCGCCGTCGAGGTATCGACGCCCGAACTGGAGACCATGGTGGCGATCGCCAGGTCCGCCGGCGCGGTGGGCGCAAAGTTGACCGGGGCAGGGGGTGGTGGTTCGATAGTCGCGCTGTGCCCGGGGCGCATTCATGATGTGTCGGCCGCTCTGAGAGCGGCCGGATTCCGGACGCTGGAGCTTGAGTGAGAGAGACCTGGAAGTGAATGAACCGAACCGCATTGTCTCGTCCGAGGCGGAGGAACTGATCCTCGTCGATGCCGCCGACAACGAAACCGGCTTTCTGTCCAAGGCCGCTTGCCACGATGGCGACGGCGTGCTGCACCGGGCATTTTCCCTGTTCCTGTTCAACGACGAGGGCGAGTTACTGCTGCAGCGGCGCAGCGACGCGAAACGGCTGTGGCCCGGCTACTGGTCGAACAGCATCTGCAGTCATCCGCGCCGTGGGGAGACGATGGCAGTGGCGACGCAACGCAGATTGCTGGACGAACTGAATATCGAAGCCGAAATCGAGTTCGTCTACAAGTTCAATTACCAGGCCAACTATGGCGCGGCAGGTTCCGAGAACGAGTTGTGCCACGTGTATCTCGGTAAGGCGCCCTCGAACGTCCGTCCTAACGAGAGCGAGATTTCAGCGATTCGATTCATCGCACCAGCCGACCTCGACCGCGAGTTCGCCGAGTCGCCCGACTCCCTGACACCGTGGTTCCGCCTGGAGTGGCAGGCGCTGTCGACGGTGCACCGCGACAAGCTGGTCGAGTATACGGGCGCTGTTGCGTGAATGATCTGCAGCCGCCATCGGCCGCTACCGGGAAACGCATCTCGCGAACATCATTCATCCTGAAATGGCTGTTCCCGGTGTTCTGGTTCGGGATCCTGGGGATTTCCGCTATCGGTGCGTTGCTCGTAGAGGGAGCATCGATTGCCGCGGTGATCATGCCCGTGGTCATGATGGTGCTCGGCTACTTCGTAATGAAGCTGTTCATCTGGGACCTTGCTGACGAAGTGTTTGACTACGGCGAGTACCTGGTGGTGCGCAAAGGCGACCTCGAGCAGAAGATACCGCTCGGCGATATCGTGAACGTCAACTACATGAGCATGAGCTCGCCACCGCGCATAACGATATTGTGCAGGACCCTGGGGCCGCTCGGGACCGAAATCGCATTCATGGGACCCATCACTTTCAATCCCTTCAAGAAGCCGGAGCTGGTCGTCGACCTGATCGAGCGTGCAGACCGGGAGAGACGTCGATAGTCCGCAAAGCGAATAGACGGGTTGCGAAGTCTTGAGCCAGGATTCGGTACTGTTGCGACCGGCTCGGCCTGATTACGAGGAAGGGCGTATTTTCGCGCGCTTCATGGATCAAGCGGCAGACGGTTTTTTCCGCTTCATGCTCGGCCAGCGTGCTGAAGAGATGATTGCGGCAGCCTTTCCCGAGCCGAATCACTCGCTGTCGTACGAGTACGTAACCTTCGCCGAACTCGGCGGCGAACCTGTGGGAATGACTTCGGCATACACGGGCTCTCAATTGCGTGGTTTTTCCGACGAGGCGCTGGAGCAAGCCGCGGGTCGCGACGCGTTTCGGCTGCGTTGTATGTATGTACTCCTCGCGCCCATGCTACGAGTCCTGAACAGCGTCGCTGACGAAGATTTCTATCTGCAGGGGATCGCGGTGCAGCCGGGTCTGCGAGGAAAAGGCGTGGGCTCGATTCTGCTGGCAGACATCGAGCATCGGGCGCAAGCCAGTGGATCTGCGAGGTTATGCCTCGATGTGGCGCGCAAGAACGCAGGCGCGCGCAAGCTGTACGCACAAAGGGGGATGGTCGATTCCTCTCAGTGGCCGAATGTCGTGTTGCTTCGGCCGCTGCTCGTGCGCATGACCAAGGTCCTCTGACGCGAACCGGCCGGGCGCTACCCGACGTAGCGGTAGTACTCGATGCCGAGGTCGGCGAAATGGCGTTCGTCGGAGTGACCGACGCGGTCAATCACGAATTCGTTCTGCGGGATGTAGTTCAGGCCGGTAACCGTGCGGCCGTCGTGCAGCGCGATGTATTGCTCTTCGGTCAGGTCGATGGCGAATTGCATGGCCTCGCCGAAGCCGATCTTCTGCGTGGCTTCGCGCCAGCCGTCGGCCATGAAAAACGGGATCACCTCGGCGGCGTCGCCGGAACCGTAGCCCAGCGTCAGCACCTCTTCACCGGGCGTGAACGAATTCTCGTCGAGACCCTGCTCGAAGCCTGCCGCCATCCACGCGGGCAGCGCCGCCGTGTACAGGTTGCCGAGGTCGAGCATCGTGTCCGAGCCGAGCGCGAGCTTGTCGAGAATCTCGCGACGGTAGTGGCGCGAACCGCGGAAAACCCGCAGCACGGCCATCGTCAGCGGATAGGCCTCGTATTGCAGCCCCTCGGGGTTGGCGAGGCTCGCTACGTCCGGTTTGCTGAGCATCTCGGCCGCGAGCGCGTCGGGCTCGATGCCCACTTCGTAACAATACGAAGCCAGCTCCGCGCGGTCCTCGGCGTTGCCCTGGCTCATGGCAAACAGGTAAGAGACGGCCCAGCCCGTTTCCGGCATGCGGCGGTAGGGCCGATGCAGGAAGATGGTCTTGAGAGAGCGCATGTACTCGGCCGGGTCGAGCTGGCGCTTGTCGTACATGTCCTTGAGCGCGTGCAGCGTCTCGTCGACGTAGCAGGTGGTGGAGTACTTGCCGTTGAAGACCGGAAAGTCCTGGACCTGGTGAGACTCGGAGCGATCCTGGCCGCAGAAGCGCAGCATCGGCTTGCGGAAGTCCATGATGCGATAGTCCGACGCCGAGCCCGAGCCTGGCAGGTCGACGACCGCCAGCTTCGGATCCTCTTCGAGCAGCATGGCGACCGCGCCGGCTCCCTGCGTGGGCTCGCCGCTGGAGCCGCGGGCGTACTCGGCGATATCGGCGCAGACGACGATGGCCTGACCGCCGGCCCCGTCGAGGGCTAGGTGGCGGATTGCGCCTTTCATGCCATACACGCCGCCGAGACAGGCGTGCTTGAATTCAGGAACCTCGCAACTGCGCGCGATGGGCGGCATGCCGCGCGCCTCGAGCGCCCGGTCGACCATGCCCTTGACGATGATCGCGCCGGCAGAGTTATCGGTGCTCGACTCGGTGCCGAGCCCCAGGAACTTCACGCGAGTCGGGTCGACGTCGTACTGTTCGATCAGCCGCATGACCGCGGTCGCGGCCATCGTGTAAACGCTTTGATCCGGCCCGCGGACCCGGAAGCTGCGCCCGACCACCTCGCGAATCTTCGGCCACTGGTTGCCGGTCCAGTCACACCAGTCCTCGAGCCAGACTCGATAGGGCGGAATATAGGCAGCGAGGCCGCTGACGCCGATATTCTTGATGTCGCTGGACTGGTTCATGTGTGAGGCTCGGTTAGCCCGGGGATTTTAGTGGTCCCGGGGCAGGCACTCAACTACCTATTCGACCGTAATCGTGATCTTGTCGGACGTGACCGGCGGATCATGCGGGATATGCAGGTGGTCTCCGAGCAGCAATTGCAGGGTGTGCTGGCCCGGCTCGAGCGTCACCTCGGTCGAGGTGCTCCCGTCACCGAAGTGAACGTAGTTCTGGTCCGCGGGAATCGGCATGCCCAGGTTTTCCGGCAGGTCCGCGTTGATGATCAGGTGGTGGTGGCCCGAATGCATCTGTTCCACGCCAGCCGCAACGACGCTCATGCCCTCGATACCGAACTCGATTTTTACCGGGTTGGATACTGTGTCGCCGTCGGTGGGCGTTATGAAAAACACGCTCGCGCCCTCGGCCGAGTCGGACCGCGGCAGCGCGGGCTGGGCCGCCGGCTCCGCGGCGGCGGGTTCCTCGGCGGCAACCGGCGTCGCCTCCTTTTGACCACAGGCCGCGACGAGCAAAGCGATAGCCGCGATTGGCAGGATTCTTGTCAGAGTCATTGCAGCAATTCCCTCCGGATAGCTAGTGCGTAGCCTATGCTGCAATTGAAAAAGCTGCAATCGCCAGCGCGGCCAGCATCGTCGCGGTGAAGCCAAACAGGTAAGCGATCAGCAGCACGGAGTACTTCAGGAATGTGACGAAGCGGCCCTGGCCATAGACCGTGCGCATCGCGACGAAGAGGTAGATCGCGATGTAGAACGAGGTCACCACGGTAACCAGTATCGACAAGGCGTCCGGAATGCCGACCCAGTTCGAGAATCGCAAGAACAGGATCTGCAGCGTCAGCATCAGGAAGAAGAACGCGTGGAAATGCACGAAGAACAGCAGATGCTCTACGTAGTAGCGCTTGGACAGCGGGTACAGCGCCTTGAGCACGAAGGCCATTAGCGGCAGCAGGATAATGAGCGCCGCAGGGATATTGTCGAGCACGCCCTCGATCAGCGCCTTGCCATCGTCGAGCCGGGTGCGTTCGCAAACCCGCTGCAACCGCTCCGGGGTCATCCGCCTGGCGAGCCATTCGGGCAGGTCCGCGACGTCCTCCTCGGTCACGTTGCAGTCGCTTTCCGAATCCTCGCCCTCGCCCTCGTCATCGTCATCGTCATCGAAGGTGAAACGGACGCCTGATTCGTCGACCTGCAGGTTGCCGGACAGGTCCTCCTCGTCGACCACGCCTTCCTCGACGAGTTCCTCAATGGTCGCGCGCGCCTCCGCGGCGGCGGCCTCGCGATCCTCGGCCTGCTGCTGGACCTCCTCCGGGGTCGGCTCGGGCTGTGGTTCGAACAGCAGGCTGAACTCCTCGCGCGGGTCGAAAAACGCCACGACGAAAAACAGCAGGCTGAGCACGAGGTACATGCGAAACGGCGGCATGAAGCGCGCCCGCTTGCCCTGCAGGTAGTCGGCCGTCAGGCGACCGGGCCGGACCAACAGCGGTATCAGCGTCTGCCACAGGCGCGAGTCAATTTCGAACAGGTCGCCGAAGGCGTCCGACACGAGTTCCCACAGGCTGATGAGTCGGCTGCGCGACCGTTGGCCGCAGGTGCCGCAATACTGGCCGCGCAGGCGCGAGCCGCAGTTGAGGCAGTTCGCGGAGGCCTCGGGGATCAGCTCGCTGATCTGGTCTTCGCGCAGCACGCGCGCGCTGACGTCGATCTCGTCATCGAACTCCGCCCGCAGCTGGGCCTCGAGCTCGCCGGCCGGGCCGTCGATGAAATCGTCGATGACGTCGTCGCCGCTCAGGGCGTACAGGCAGACGCGCCGCTTACGGCCCTCGTCGTCGTCATTCCCCGGGTATAGCGTGCAGTCTTCCACGGCGGGGTCGAGCAATATCGCCCGCGCGTGTTCCCCGATGCGCTGTTCGAAGGCCTCGACACTGTCCGGCGCTACGAAGAATGTGACTTCATAGAGGGGTCCGGAGTGGCTTGTCATAGGCTAACCGGCTTTTTTGCGAGTCTTCTTCTTCGACGTTTTCTTGCTGGTCGTCTTCTTTCTTGCGGTTTTCTTCTTCACTGCCGGCTTCTTTCTCGCCGCGGCAACCGCCGCAGGTTTGGGCTCAGCCTTCTGGCGCCCGATTTCCTCGGGCGCGAAGTCGTCCACCGCCAGCAGGGCCCTCACCTTATCATGGTATTCGCGCAGTTCAGCGGCCTCCTTCTTGCTGATGACGCCGGCGTGCGCCGCCTCGTCGATCTGCGAGCCAAGGTAATCCGATTTGATCAGGCCCTCACGCAATGCCTGCTTGAGCCTGAGCTCCAGCGGCGCGTAGGTCTCGGACAGCTGCAGCGCTTCCTGTAGCAGG
The DNA here is from genome assembly GCA_030066075.1 of Woeseiaceae bacterium. Taxonomy (GTDB): domain Bacteria; phylum Pseudomonadota; class Gammaproteobacteria; order Steroidobacterales; family Woeseiaceae; genus UBA1847. The sequence continues at coordinate 14,349 of JASJCH010000059.1, read as the reverse complement.
CCGAGCGGGTTGCCCGGCTCGATCGTCGTATAGGCAAACTCGCTGAGCCGCTCACGGGCCTCGCCCGTGCGGGTGACCAGCTCCACAACCTTCTGCGCCAGCTCGTCCGAGGGCGCCGAGTACGTGCGGCCGCGCGGGAAGATGAACACGCGCAGGAACCCGGCCACCCAGCGATTCGGGAAGTTGCGCAGGAACGAGTGCAGCGCCTCCTGCGCCTGGTACATCAGGGTGCGTACCGACCACTCCACGAGCGGCAGGTCGGTTGCGCGCCGCCCCTGGTTCTCGAAGTGCTTGAGGACGCAGGACGCGAGGTACATCGAACTCAGGACGTCCCCGAGCCGCGCCGACAGCAGCTCGCGCTTCTTGAGCGCGCCGCCCAGCGTGAGCATCGCAAAATCGGATGCGAGTGCGAACGCGGCGCTATAGCGATTGATGTTCTGGTAGTAGCGCCGCGTGGGCGTGTTCAGCGGCACGCGCGAGAACTTCGCATGCGTCAGCGCCAGGAAGAACGAGCGCGCGAGGTTGCTGATGGCATAACCGATATGTCCGAACAGCGCCGCGTCGAAGTCGATCAGGCCGCGATCCTCGTCCTCGTCGCTGGCCGCCTGCATTTCGGGCAGTACGAACGGGTGACAGCGAATGGCGCCCTGGCCGTAAATGATCAGGCTGCGCGTAAGGATATTGGCGCCTTCGACCGTGATGGAGATCGGCGTCGCCATGTACGGGCGGCCGAGGTAGTTGTTCGGTCCCATCATCACGGCCTTGCCGCCGTGTACGTCCATAGCGTCGTTGGCCACTTTGCGGCCGAGTTCCGTGCAGTGGTACTTCAGGATGGCGGATGGCACGGCCGGCTGCTCGCCGGCGCCGATCGCGCCTGACGTGACCGACAGCGCCGAATTAATGATGTAGGTGTGGCCGGCGATGCGGGTCAGCGCCTCGCCCACGCCTTCGAAATTGGCGATCGACGTGTTGAACTGCTTGCGGATCCGCGTATAGGCGCCCGATGCGTAGCTCCCGGCCTGGCCGCCGGCGCAGGCCGCGGCCGGCAGCGAGATGGCGCGGCCGACGGACAGCAGCGTGACGAGCATCTTCCATCCCTTGCCCGCCATTTTCTGGCCGCCGATGATGTAGTCGAGCGGCACGAAAACGTCTTTGCCGCTGGTCGGGCCGTTCTGGAACGCGATCGTCAGCGGGTTGTGGCGCCGGCCGGTCACGACGCCCGGCGTGCTGACCGGGATGAGCGCGGCCGTGATGCCGTACTCGTCCTTGTCGCCAATCAGGTGATCGGGGTCATAGAGCTTGAACGCCAGGCCGAGCACCGTCGCGACCGGTGCGAGCGTGATGTAGCGCTTGTCCCAGTTGAGACGAATGCCGGTGATTTCCTCGCCGTTCCACTCGCCCTTGCACACGACGCCGCTGTCGATGAGCGAAGCCGCGTCGGAACCGGCCTCGGGCGACGTGAGCGCGAAGCACGGGATTTCCTTGCCGGATGCGAGACCCGGCAGGTAGCGGTCTTTCTGCTCCTCGGTCCCGTAGTGCATCAGCAGCTCGGCCGGGCCCAGCGAGTTCGGCACGCCGACCGACGAACCGACCGTCGCACTGCGGCTGCCCAGCTTGACCTGGACCATCGCTACGGCATACGGCGAGAACTCGAGGCCGCCGTATTTCTTCGGGATGATCATCGCAAAAAAGCGATGCTCGATGATGAAGTCCCAGACCTCTTTGGGCATGTCGCCGAGTTCGTGGCAGATCTGCCAGTCGTCGATCATGCGGCAGAGTTCCTCACACGGTCCGTCGATAAACGCCTGCTCCTCCTCCGACAGCTCGGGGGCGGGGAACTTCATGAGCCGGTCCCATTCGGGCATGCCCGAGAACAGCTCGCCGTCCCACCAGACGTTGCCGGCTTCGAGCGCCTCGCGCTCGGTCTCCGACATCGAAGGCAGCATCTTGCGATAGATATCGAGCAACGGCCGCGTGATTTTCTCGCGCCGCAGCTCGATGAGGTTCGGGACGACCATGACGCCGAACAGCGCCCATAGCACCAGTAGCCAGAACCACCAGCCGTTGCCGAATACGGTATAAGCCAGCAGGGCGAGGCCCGTGGCGATCGTGGAAGTGCGCAGGTCGATGCGCTGGTAAGCGAGATAAATGCCCCCGCCGGCGAACAGCAGGAACCACGCCAGACTGACCAGGAACTCGGTCAAAGCAACTCCTCAATAGCAGAACGTTCTTCCCTGAGTTCGACCTCGGTCGCATTCATGCGTTCACGGCTGAAATCAGAGACCTCGAGATCCTGAACGATCTCGTACTTGCCATCCTTGCACCGCACGGGATAGCTGTAAATGATCCCCGTCTCGATTCCGTAACTGCCGTCGGCGGGGATGCCCATGCTGACCCAGTCGCCGTCGGGCGTACCGAGCGCCCAGTCGCGCATGTGGTCGATTGCCGCCGAGGCGGCCGAGGCCGCGGACGAAGCGCCGCGCGCCTTGATGATGGCCGCGCCGCGCTGTTGCACGACCGGGATGAACTCGTCGGCGAGCCAGGCCGCGTCCACGAGCTCGGCCGCACGCTGTCCGTTGACCTCGGCATGGTGAATGTCCGGGTACTGCGTCGCCGAGTGGTTGCCCCAGATGATCATGCCCCGGACGTCGCTGACGTGAGCGTCCGTCTTGTGGGCGAGCTGGGCGATGGCGCGGTTGTGGTCGAGGCGGGTCATCGCCGTGAAGTTGGCCGGGTCGATGTCCGGCGCGTTGCTCTGCGTGATCAGGGCGTTGGTGTTGGCCGGGTTGCCGACGACAAGCACGCGAATGTCACGGCTGGCATGGTCGTTGATGGCCTTGCCCTGGACCGAGAAGATCGCCGCGTTGGCCTCGAGCAGGTCCTTGCGCTCCATCCCGGGACCGCGTGGCCGCGCGCCGACGAGCAGCGCGTAATCGCTGTCCTTGAACGCGACGTTGGGATCGTCCGTGGCGACGACGCCGGCGAGCGTGTCGAAGGCGCAGTCGTCCAGCTCCATTACCACGCCGTTGAGCGCCGGCAGCGCGGGTGGAATTTCCAGCAGCTGCAGGATGACGGGCTGGTCGGCGCCGAGCATCTGCCCGGAGGCGATGCGGAAGGCCAGCTGGTAGCCGATTTGGCCGGCCGCGCCGGTGATCGTGACACGTACGGGTGACTTCATTGTTGCGTCCTGATTAGCGAGTGAATGGGCGTTCCAGACGGGCGGCGATTTTAGCACCGCCTGCCACCGGCATCACTCGTTGTTTACCGAGATCAGGGCGCCTCGAAGTCAGGGAAGGCCTCGGTCAGCAGCGTCCGTTCCTGGCTTGCCGCCTCGTCCATGCCGACCTCTTCGAGCTCGCGGATACAATCGAGCCAGGACTCCGGGGTCGCGCGCGCCTCGTCGTCGCAGGCTGGTATCCGTTGACCCGTTACCGTGATGGCCTGGAGCGCGGCTGGCTGCGACCCGGCAAGCGCCTCGTTGGGCCCCTGCTGCATGCGCGCCATATCCTCGGCGTGCTTGAACATTTCACTGTCACGGCTGGCGGATTCGAGCGACTCGACAACCACTTCCTCGATAGCGGGCGCATCACTGTATGTCCGGTCCTCGACGGCGCCGGCAGGCTCGGCCGCCTCGCGTTGGGCGGCGCGCTCCTCGAGCTCGAGGACCTGCGGCATTGCACTTTCCTGTGCGGGCTCGAAATTCGAGACCTGCAATAAAAAGGTCGCCGACAGCAGCACGATAGCTGCCCAGGCCGCCGGCCGCGTCCAGAGTCGCAAGCGCGAATAGCGGGGCCGCGCCGCCCGCGTCGCCTCGCGCAGGACAGCCTGGTCGAGGTGCTCGGGCGTACGCTCCCGCGCCAGGTCGCGGTAGGCCTCGCTGACGCGCGGATCGTCGGTCGCGCCCGGATCCGGGGTTCTTCGTTCCTCAGTCATGTCGAATCCTCGCCAACCGCGGCCCGCAGCTTGCCGACCGCGTAGCGCAGCCGGCTCTTGGCGGTTTCACGGTTGGTATCGGTTACGGCAGCTATCTGATCGAGACTCAGCCCCGCCTCCTCGCGGAGCAGGAAGACGTCACGCTGCTCCTCGGGCAGTTCGCCGAGCGCCGCGTCCAGGCGCCGGCGCGCCAGGCTGCGCTCGGTCTCGACCTCGGGCAGGTCGGCCGGGTCGGGTTGCGTGTCGGGCTCGACATCGGCGACCTGGGTGTGCCGCTTGTTGCGTCGCACATGGTCGATAAAGCAGTTGTGGGCGACGCGGTACAGGAATGTGGTGAACTTGGCCGTTGGCCGGTAACTGTCGCGTGCGCGAACGATCTTGCTCCAGACGTCCTGGAACACGTCCTCGGCGCTGCTGTGGTGCTGGCACAGGCGCAGCAGGTATCGATAGAGCGCGTCGTTGTGCCTGCGGTACAGGGCTTCGAAGGCGGCGACGTCACCGTCGCAGTACCGCAGCATCAGGGCGCTGTCGTCTGGCGCATTGTCCATAGGGCGAGCATAGGCGAGGTTTCCGGCGCGGGAAAGCGTCTCGCCAGCCCCCCTGAGGGGCAGGGCATCGGCAGTCATAGCCCATTAAACGCAGGGAGTCGCCTGGCGGGTCTCCAGAACCGCCCAAAAAAAGCTTGCAATCACTATTTTTAGTGTTATAGTCAACTATAACACTAGTTCACCAAGCAGGAAGGACTCCCCGGAGTACAGCGATGAAGGCTTTATTTGTACGATACCTCAACGAAATCGTCGGACTGGCGGTCATGGCGTTGATGGCGGTGGCATTGATTGCCGGCCAGGCGGACGCCGAGGTGCGCAAGGCCGCCGCCGAGCAGGAGCGCGAGGTCCTGGAGATCCGGCTGACCGTCGCAGAAAAAAAATAACAAGGAGCCCTACCCTGGTTAACGAATTCATGGTTTCCGTCACAACGGCGAGTAAAGTAGCGACGGAGTCGTTGCGCCGGCCTCGGATTGAGGCCGGCGCCTTTTTGCAGGGCGTCTCGAATGGACCCTAAATGGAATGAAGACCAGCCGATCTACCGGCAACTGCGCGATCGCGTTGTTGCGATGATCCTCGAGGGCGTGCTGGGCGACGGCGACGCGCTCCCGTCGGTGCGCAATGTCGCCGCTGAGTATCGCCTCAACCCGTTGACGGTATTAAAGGGCTACCAGGAGCTCGTTGACGAAGGCCTGGTCGAGAAAAAGCGCGGCCGCGGCATGTTTGTCACCGACGGCGCGAGGACCCAGTTACTGAAGGACGAACGGCAGCGCTTCCTGGATAAGGAATGGCCCGAGGTGGTGGCGACGATTGCGCGCCTGGGGCTCGACGCCGCGACGCTGCTGGACGCCGTGGAAAAGACAGACGACGCAGGAGAAAAGAATGACTAGCCTGGTCACTGCGAGCAATGTTTCGAAGCACTTCGGCAAAGTGCGCGCCGTCGACGACGTCAGCTTCGAAATCGAGAAGGGAAGGATCATGGGTCTTTTCGGCCCCAACGGCGCGGGCAAGACGACCTTGCTCAAGGCGTTGCTGGGGCTCACGGACTGCGAAGGCCAGCTGTCAGTACTCGGGCTCGACCCGTTCAAGCAGCGTAAGGAGCTGATGCAGAACATCTGCTTTATTGCCGACGTTGCCGTGCTGCCGGGCTGGATCAAGGTCACGCAGCTGCTGGACTTCACCGAGGCAACTCACCCCAATTTCTCGCGCGCACACGCCGAGGAATTCCTGTCGCGGACAAAGGTGCGCCCGGACGCGCGCGTGCGGGAATTGTCGAAAGGCATGATCGCCCAGCTGCACCTGTCGATCATCATGTCGATCGACGCCAAGTTGCTCGTTCTCGACGAGCCGACGCTCGGCCTGGACCCGATCTTTCGCAAGGAGTTCTACAGTAACTTGCTGAACGACTACTTCGACGGTGAACGCACGATTCTTATCACGACGCACCAGGTCGAGGAGATCGAGAACATCCTGACCGACATCATGTTCATCAACGACGGTCGGCTGCTGCTCGACACGACGATGGAGTCGTTGCCCGAGCTGTTCGCGGAGCTTATGACGTCGGGCGAGAACGCCGAGAAAGCCCGGCGCATGAACCCCATCTATGAGCGCGACGTCTTCGGGAAGAAGGTCATGACCTTCGAAAACGTCGATAAAGAGCATCTCGCCGCGCTCGGCGAGGTCCACACGCCATCGGTCGTCGACCTGTTTGTCGCCAAGGTGAAGGGGGCTGCCGCATGATCAAGCATCAGTTTGCCCTGGTCAAAAGAGAAGTCTGGGAGCACCGGTCGCTCTACATCACGCCGGCGGTCGTCGGGCTCGTACTGGTTCTCGCGGTTCTGACCGCGTTCGTCTTTGCCTCCGGCTACCAGGAAATCGTCGATATTGGCATCGTCGGCGCCCAGAATATTGCGGGTGACGCCGAGCGCCGCGCCGCGATGTTCGCGTTGCTGATGGGCAATACGGCGCCGTTCCTGTTCGCGGGCGCGATCCTGACAATCTTCTATTGCCTCGATTCGCTCTACGCCGAGCGCAAGAACAAGAGCATCCTGTTCTGGCGGTCGCTGCCGATCACCGATGCCGAGACAGTCATTTCCAAGTTTCTGACTGCGGCTGTCGCGATTCCCGTCATCGGGCTCGCTGTCATCATCGTGACGCACCTGGTGGTTCTGTTGTTCACGAGCATCTACGTCAGCCTGCAAGGCGGCAGCTCGGTCTTCCTGATCTGGAAGTCGGCACCGTTTTTCGATGTCTGGGCAGGCATGCTGGTGTTCATGCTGCTGCTGCCGATCTGGTTCTCCCCGTTTATCGGCTGGTTCCTGTTCGTCTCGGCGTGGACGAAGCGATCGCCGCTGTTGATGGCATTCCTGCCGCTGGTTATCGTGCCGACGCTCGAGTACTGGATACTCCGCACCCACCTGATCTGGGATGCGATCCAGACGCGGTTCGAACAGCTGCCGATGTTCAAGGGCATCGATCCGGAGCGGTTATTTGACGACCACGAGTTCATTGCCGATGCGGAGCTGGTGAGCCTGATCGGGTACATCGATATCGGCAAGTTCTTCACGAGTCCGGCGATGTGGGCCGGCGTCATCGTCTGCGGGCTGTTCCTGACGGCGGCAATCTATGTGCGCCGCTATCGCGACGATAGCTAGGAGGCCGGCCGCCCCGGGATTGCGTGCTTCTTGAGCTTGCCGCGAAACTGGTGGTAGCTCAGGTTGAGAAGGTCGGCGGCCATCCTCTGGTTGAATCGCGCCTTGTCCAGCGCCGCCAGGAGCAACTCCCTCTCGGTATCGAGTAGTCGCTGCGGCAGGTCCGCGGGCAGCAGCGGCGCCCGCCGTGCGCGCGCCTGCTTGTTGCCACTCTCCCTGCGACCCTGCAGCTTGTAGGGCGAATCGAACGGGTCGAAGGCGATCCGCGATATCGGCTTCTCCGGGTCATCGGACCGGTACACGGAGCGCTCGATGGTGTTCTTCAGTTCGCGCACGTTGCCGGGCCAGTCATGCTTCAGCAGCGCGGATGCGGCGCGCGGTGAGAAGCCTGGGAAATAGGAGTGGCGGAGTTCGGCGGCCATGTTGACCGCAAATGCATGCGCCAGCGTCATTACGTCTTCGAGCCGTTCGCGCAGGGGCGGGATCGTCACCACGTCGAACGCGAGCCGGTCGAGCAGGTCCTTGCGGAACGCGCCCTCGGCCGCGAGCGCCTGCAGGTCGGCGTTGGTGGAGCCGACGATGCGCACGTCGACTTGTATCGTTTCGCTGCCGCCGACTCGCTGGATTTCCCCATACTCGATCACGCGCAGGATCTTCTCCTGCATGCGCAGCGAGATCGTGGCGAGTTCATCCAGGATCAGCGTGCCCCCGTCGGCGCGTTCGAAGTGCCCGATGTGGGTCTTCACCGCGCCGGTGAAGGCGCCGGCTTCATGCCCGAAAAGCTCTGACTCGAGGATGGACTCGGTCAGCGCGGCGCAGTTGACCTTGACGACACTCTGCTCCCAGCGGTCGGAGAGAAAGTGCAGGCGCGCCGAGATCAGCTCCTTGCCCGTGCCGCGCTCACCAACCACCAGCACGGGTTTGTCCAGCGGCGCCGCCCGCGATACATGCTCGAGCATTTCGAGGAACGCGGGCGCCTCGCCGATGATGTGCTGGTCGGGTCTGCGGGCAACCATGTGGCTATTTTAGCCAATCATTAGCTAAAATTGCGAATTAATAGCAATAATCACTATATCTCGGCCGTCCAAAAGAGGCCGCAGAGGCTCGGAAAACCCAATTAAATGAATTACTTGCGAAGCCGGGAAAAGGTTGGCACGAATGCTGCAACACTCTGGGTAGCTATCCACCAACACAGAGGACACACCATGGGTATTTTCACGAGATTCAGCGACATCGTGAACTCCAATATCAACGCCATCCTGGACAAGGCGGAAGATCCCGAAAAGATCGTGCGCCTGATGATCCAGGAGATGGAGGACACGCTCGTCGAGGTGCGCTCGGCTGCCGCGCGGTCGATCGCGGACAAGAAAGACCTGAATCGCAAACTCGAAGGGCTGGATCGCGAAGAGCGCGATTGGGAAGACAAGGCCGAGCTGGCTATTCGCAAGGGCCGCGAAGACCTTGCCAAGGCCGCGCTGGTCGAGAAGAACCGGGTCACCCGGGCGGCGGAAGTCCTGAAGCAGGATTATCTTGCTGTCGACGAGGGGCTGGCGAAGCTCAACGAGGACATCGCCCGGCTGGAAAGCAAGCTGGAAGACGCGAAAGCGCGGCAGAAGGCCCTGCTCGCCCGGCACAAGACGGCCAGCAGCCGGCTCGCGGCGCGCAAGAAGATCCACGACTACAAGATCGACGACGCCATGATCCGCTTCGAGCAGTACACCCGCCGCATCGACGACGTCGAAAGCCGGGTCGAAGCCTACGATCTCGGGCTGCCCAAAGACCTCAACCACGAGTTCGCGAGCCTCGAGGCCGAGGACGCCGTCAGGGACGAACTGGACGCGTTGAAGCGACGCGTCGAGGGTCGCAAGGACGAGGACGACAAGAACGTTGCAGAAAGCTGAGCCATTGCCAGGAAACCAAGGACAAAACATGACTCAACGCAGCTGGAATTTGGACTATGGACCCCTTCGCGGGTTCTACCGGGACCAGGAGAACGCATGGATCTTCGGCGTGTGCGCAGGCATCGCTGACCGATTCAACTTCCGCCTGTCGACCGTGCGCATCATCGCGGTCATCAGCCTGGTCCTGTTTTTCTGGTTGACCGCAGCCGTATACCTCGCCGCGACGCTGCTCATCAGGGAGAAGCCCCTGGTCTATTCGGGGCGCCGGTCCGAGTACGAGTTCTGGCGGCGCCGTCGGCGCGACTACTGGAGCGAATCATGACAGCTTATGTATCGACGCAGGAAAGACGTTTTACTCGCGATGCGGATCGCGGCGTAGTTGCCGGCGTCTGCGCCGGCATCGCCGACTACTTCGGTTTCCGGCCGTGCGCGGTTCGGCTGATCTTCATCATCGCCCTGTTCGTGGCCTTTCCGTTCGCGGCGCTGACATACCTGGCGATCGTGCTGCTCGTGCCGGCCGAGTCCAGCCGCTACGAGTACGTCGTCGAGCGCGAGGTCATCCACCGGCGCCGACGCCGACGCCGGCGCATGTCACGTCGCGAGCGCCGCCGGGCCGAGGCCGAGGAGCGGGAACAGGAGGAAGTCCGCCGGGCCGAGAAGGTCAGGGAGCGTTACCGGTCGCTCGACGAGAGGCTGGCCAGGATCGAGAAGTACGTGACGTCGTCGCGCTACGATCTTGACAGGGAATTCAGGAATCTTTGAGATACGTTAACGAGGGACCAGGGGTTCGAACATGAGTAATCTTTTTTGGGTCGTTTGCATCGTCGCCATTGTCATGACTGCCGAGACGATAAAAAAAATCTACGAAATGCGGCATGCAAAGAGAGAAGAGGACGAAAAAGACAGCGACGAACTGGCGAGGCTCGAGCAGCTGGAAGAGCGCATACGCGTACTCGAGCGCATCGTCACCGAAGACAAGCATGACCTCCGCCGGGAGATCAACAGGCTCTAGCGAGCCCGTTACTCGGACGCGTCTTCCTTCAATTTGGCGTTGTAGAGGCGAATCTGCTGGTTGAACTGCTCACCGAGCAGCGCCTTCTCATCGTTGGCCGCGTCGAACTTCTTATTCAACATCTCGTCACGACGCTGAATCTCCTCGGGAGAGGGATTATCCAGCGCCGCAATGGCCGACTGTTCCTCGTTCTCGATGCACTGCAGGTAGCCGTCAACCGCAGCCATGAACTCCTGTATCGCACCTTTGGCCGCAAGCAGTTCGTCCTTGGTCGCGGTGTTGCCGTCCGGGATTGCCGGCCGCTCGGGATAATCACAAGCGAGAGCGAAAGAGGTCGAGAGCAGCAGGAGCAAGGCTGCGGAGATTCTTATAAGTTTGGTCATAGCACCAGCTTTGATAAAGGCCGCTACGTGTGGCGGCGCGGTTGCGGGAAGTCGCGACATTTAATCATTTTGCCCGGATCGAGTGAAGCGTTCAGGCAAACAGCGCGCGGTAGGAGTCGGTGCCGTCCGCCTGCGCCATGAGCAACTCAAGATAGTTTTCCGCGCTCATCGGATCGCCGAACAACAGCCCTTGCACGTAAGTGCACTCGAGGCGCTGTAGCACATTGAGCTGGCGCTCGTCTTCGACGCCCTCGGCCACGACATCCATATTGAGATTGCGGCCCATCTGCACGATGGTGCCCACCAGCGTCGCGTCGTCGGGGTTTGCGGCGACCTCGCGAACGAAAGACTTGTCGATCTTCAGCGTGCTGATCGGGAACTGCTGCAAAGCGCTGAGCGACGAATAGCCGGTTCCGAAGTCATCGATAGCAAGGTGCAGACCGAGCGCGTAGAGCTGATCGAGCAGCTTGACCGTGCGCTCGGGATCTTCCATGAGCGTGGTTTCGGTGATCTCGAGTTCGAGCGACGTTGGCGAGACCTCGTGGCTGCGCAGGATCGCGCCGATGCGCTTCGTGAAGTTCCGTTGCCGAAGTTGCTTGAGCGACAGGTTGACGGAAACGCGTCCAGGGGAACTGACCGAACGCTGCCACAGGCGAAAGTCCTCGCAGACTTTGTCGAGGACCCACTCGCCGATCTCGATGATCAGGTTGGTTTCCTCGGCGATCGGAATGAAATCGGATGGCAGGATCAGGCCGCGGTCGGGCAGCTCCCACCGGACCAGCGCCTCGGCCCCGAATACCTCGCCGGTTTCAATGTTGTACTTGGGCTGGTAATGAACGAGCAGTTCGTCCCTTTCGAAAGCGCGCTTGAGCCGGCTCTTGGTCATGAGTCGCTCTACGGCTGCCTCGTTCATGGCGGGCTTGTAATACTTGAAGACATTGCCGCCGGCCTTCTTGGCGCTGTACAGCGCGGCGTCGGCATTGCGTATGAGGTCGATCACGTTGGGCGCATCTTTCGGATAGAAGGCAATGCCCATGCTGGCCGTCATGAAAACTTCGTGGCCCTGCACGTAAAACGGATCCGCCAGCCGGTCGAGGAGGCTGCGGGCGAGGGCGCTGGTCGCCGACCGATCCTTGCCGTTCGGACCGAAATCAGGAACGACGACCGCAAACTCGTCACCCGCGAGCCGGCCGATGACCGAGTTTTCGGGCGCGGCCGCGGTGAGGCGTTCGGCGACCGTCTCCAGGGTCGCGTCGCCCGCCAGGTGGCCGAACGTGTCGTTGATGTCCTTGTAGTGGTCGATGTCGATGTACAGCAGGCATAGCGGCGTGTTACTGCGCCTGGCGCGCGCGATCGCTCTTTGCAGCAAGTGTTGGAACTGCATGCGGTTCGGCACCTTCGTGAGGGCGTCGATTCGAGCGAGGTAGCGGATACGCTGCTCCGCCCTGCGCCGTTCGGTGATGTTCTGCGCGGCGTAAATGCGGTCCGTCGACTCCTGGCCCTCGTCTTCCACGATCGAGCAGGTATACGACACCGGAATCGACTCGCCGAACTTGCTCTTGAAAAAGGCCTCGCGCGGCACCCCCGAGGTGCTGTCATCGATCAGCGTCGCCGATTTGCCGGTATCGACGATATGGTCGATGAACCTGCCGAGGAGTTCGTCTTCGGAATACCCCAGTAGTTCGGTGGTTGCTCGATTGATGCGCCGGATCGAACCGTCCGCCGTGGTAACGATGATGGTCTCGTTCATTCCCGAGAGAATGCGATCGACGTAGTCCCTGGACACGGTTGTCGCGCGAAGACGGTCGCGCATGTCATTGAATACGGCCGCGAGCTGCCCCAGTGCATCATCGCCCGTCTCGGGCAGCGGCTCGCCGAAATCTGCGTCGCGCAGCTTCTCGGCCTCGACTCGAAGTTCCTCGATGCGCGCCGTTTGCCGGCGGGCGATGAACCAGACAACGACGGCGCACAGGCTCAGCGCCAGCAGGCTGCCGCCGGCTGCCCAGCCGAAACCGGCCCTGACGAGCGCCTCGTGCTCAGCGGCCGGGGAGATGGCCATTCTCTCCGTGACCATCCGGTACTCGCGGTACAGGATGACCAGCGCGGCAGTCGCCAGGGCGACGCCGAGCGCCATTATTAGCTTGGTATACCTTGGAATCCGCCTGCCGATCATCTGCGTGCAGCCCTTCTACTTATTATTGTCGGGCATCTGGACAGGCTCCATTTTAGCACCGCGGACTGGTCCGGGGCCGGTAATTGCCGCGCGCATGGCCGGGGCCAGGTCTGCGCGCCACTTCGGCCTTATATGAGCAAATAGTTTCATATAAGGCCAGCAGTATCAATCAGTCTTCCTGCCGCTTTTCAACAAATTCCAGCGGCTCGGCCGGCCCGGTCGTCTTCATGACACCCTCGACGACAGCCCCTTCAGCGACAGCGATGGCCTCGCCGGAGACCGTGCCCGAAATACGGGCCGAATCGGTGATCTCCACTTTGCCGCCGGCCACGATGTCGCCGTCGACACTGCCCGCCACGATGACGTTCTCGGCGCGAATCGTGCCCTTCCAGAGCCCGCCGTCGGCCAGCGTCACCGTGCCGTCGAGATCGCAATCGCCGTCGATCTCACCGTTGACCAGGAAGCTGCCCGAACCGGAGATCGTGCCAACAATCTTGCAGCCCTCGTTGATCAGCGTGGTCGAGCCGGAGGCCTTGTCGCGCAAGCGACGAAAACGGGAGTCATTCATAGGAATTATTCCACCAGGATTAAAGACGCCAGCCGGCAGTCTACCTGCAGGCGTCGACACTTGTCAGCGCCTCATTCCGTGTAACCGCGGCCCAGTGTTTCGACCCTTGCGAGCAGCCCACCCTCGAAGACCAGGCGCCGCATGAACTTGCGCGGGCCGAGGTTATAGACGTACTCGGTCACCATGACCTCGGCGGGATACAGGACATGACCTGGCGAGCTGGCCAGGTTGAGGCCCGGCAGGTGGGGGCGCCCGGTGCGATAGTCGATCAGGCGCACGGCGAAGCCGATATTCCGCATCGAGGTCGGTTCGCCGCAGATGGCAACCACCTCGGTTTCGTGCATGCCTTCCTTGACGAGCTTGGTGCCGCAGCGAAAAGACTCGGCGTTCGCAGCGCCGGGCAGCGCGACGGCCAGGAGGGCGAGGACTATGGCTATTTTCAAAATTTGCAGCTTCATGTCGCAGTCGAGACTATCAAGCACCATAATGGTGTGCACGCAGGGCCTTGGCGCTTATGGTAAAACAACGGGCCCGGCGCCGGAGAATGCGCCGCCCCGGGGCTGACGCAAAACAAAGAAGAACAAATGGGCAAGACGTTCGACAACACGCTCGATGCAATAGTTTCCGCCGGTCTCGCCCTGGGGGGCGGCCGCAAGGGCATCGAGAAAGAGGCCCTGCGCCTCGATCCCGATGGCTACCTGTCACGCAAGACGCACCCGATCGGCCTCGGTTCGGCGTTGACCAATCGTTACATTACGACCGATTTTTCCGAGGCGCTGCTCGAGTTCGTGACGCCCGTTTACACCAGCACGTGGGAAGCGCTGCGTTTTCTGTGCGACGTGCACCAGTTCACCTACGAGTGCCTCGAGGATGAGCTGCTGTGGGTGGCGAGCATGCCTTGCCGCATTCCGCGCGATCCCGATATCCCGCTGGCGCGTTACGGCGACTCGAACGTCGGCCGCATGAAGACCATTTACCGGCGCGGGCTCGGCTATCGCTATGGCCGCCACATGCAGACTATCGCCGGTATCCATTTCAACTATTCGCTGCCTGACGAGTTTTGGCCGGCGTACCAGGACATGCTCGACGATGATGGCGACGCACTGGACTTCCGGTCGGCGCAGTACCTTGGTTTGATCCGGAATTTCCGGCGCTTCGGCTGGCTGGTGCTGTACCTGTTCGG
>JASJCH010000058.1 GCA_030066075.1 Woeseiaceae bacterium | reverse complement strand
GTTACTCACCCGTCCGCCACTCGTCGCCCGGAAGCAAGCTTCCGTCGTTACCGTTCGACTTGCATGTGTTAGGCATGCCGCCAGCGTTCAATCTGAGCCAGGATCAAACTCTTCAGTTTAAAGCTTTGAGCTTTATCTAAAGACGTAATCCCCACTCTAAATTACTGTGAATTTAGGTTGGTTCTCACGTTGATTTGCCTTCGCAAACTCCAACGCGAGCACCCACACAAATTATCTGTAATGCATTGTTAAAGAGCAGTCCCCGATTTCTCGGGGCGGACCCACAATTATACAGGCCAGAGTCGGCTGTTGGCCAGCCCGGGGCCTGTTGAAACTGTCTAATTGGAGGTCTGCTGAAGGACACCGTACCCTCAGCGAGCGGGGCATTATAGCGGCGCGGGGACCCTCGTCAACACTTATTCCAGAGATTTTGACGTTTTTTTTGTAGCCGTCGCGAACTAGCGCTCGGCGAGCCAGCCCTGGTACTCCGAGGAAGCAATTAAGCCACTGAAATTCTTGCTTTTTTCCAGAGTCTCCGGCCCGAGGTCGTAACCGAAGCGGGACTCCAGTTCGGCGATCGCCAACACCGCGCCCGCGAAATCCGCGGCGGCATTGCGCGCGTTCAGTGCGGACAGCCACCCCAGCTCGAGCTCGGGCTCGCGTTCGGTTGCCGCATCGGCATGGATGACGGCCTCGGTCGTATTACCCGCCGCGAGGAAGGCCGCGGACATGCGCGCGTCCATCGCGGCATCGGGAACGCCGAGCGCCCCGGCAAGCCTCTGCAGCGCCGCGATGCCCTCCTCGTACTTGCGGCTGGGGAACAGGTAGTCGAGCAACATCAGCGAATACAGCGGCTCCTCGGGGTAGTGCTCGGCCACAACGCCGAGCGCCGCGACCATGGCGCGGCGGCTCTTGCGCGCCTTGGCGGCGTGCACGCCCGACTCCACGACGATGCGCTGGCGCTGGAAACGTGGATGCATGCTGTCGCGAACCTCGGTGAACTTGTCCAGGTTGCCGTCACGCGCCGCCTTCAACATTTCGCCGAACAGGTATAGCTCGCGGTCGGTGACGTTCCTGATATCGAGCATCTTGCGCAACGCCGCCTGGCTGGGCGTGGCCAACACGAGGTAACGACCGACGCTTTCGGAAAAAGTGACGCCCGCCAGGTAGTCGGTCCAGTCCACCACCACGACGCGCTCGCGGCTGTCGAGACGCAGGTCGAAGACCTGGTAGTTGAACTGGTAGTCGTCGAGGTCGACGCGCACCACGGCGCGGCCCAGGTCGCCGCGCGACTCCATGGCGAGGATCGTGTAGCGCGGTCCGCTCTCGGGCACCTTGAATACGGGCACGATGCCGGCCCTGGCAATACCTGCACCCGACACGATCATGGGGCCGAACGAGTTCTCGAGGTTTTCTTCGAACTGGCGCTTGATACGCTGGTCGACGAGCCGCAGGCCGTAGATGCGATCGAGCATATCCTCCTGATCGATGCTGTTGACGAAGCTGCCGGTGTACTGGTTGTTCAGGTCGTCGATGAGCAATGTGAAGCCGATGCGGAACGCTTCCTGCTTCCTCGCCTCGACCTTGGCGCGATCCTCCGCCTCGTCAGCCAATACCGGCGTCACTGCCACCAGCAGAATCAACCACAACAGTCCGTGTAGTACTCGGATTGTCATCAACAATACTCCCGCGCGGTTCAGGTCAGGCTGACACGCGAGAACCTGCGCTTGCCAACCTGGTAAATGCTCGTACTGCCAGCGTCGATCTCGAGGCCGCGATCCTCGACCCTGACGCCGTCAATTTTCACGGCGCCCTGCTTGATCATGCGAAAGGCCTCCGAGGTGCTGCTAACGAGGCCCGCTTCCTTCAGCAGGTGCGCGATACCGAGCCGCCCGTCCCTGCTCGCTATGCTGAGCTCGGGCATGTCGTCCGGCATGGCGCCTTCGCGGAAACGGGCGATGAACTCTTCCTTCGCTGCCTCCGCCGCTCGTCCGTCGTGAAAGCGCTCGACAATCTCTAGCGCTAACTCGAACTTGGCGTCCCTCGGGTTCAGGCCCTCCTCGACCCGTTTCCTGAGGTCCGCAATATCATCGAGTGTCCGGAAGCTCAAAAGTTCGAAGTAACGCCACATCAGGTCGTCGGAGATGGACATGACCTTGCCGAACATCTCGCCCGCGGGGTCCGTGATGCCGATGTAGTTGTCGAGTGATTTCGACATTTTCTGCACGCCATCGAGGCCCTCGAGCAGCGGCATCGTCATGACGACCTGCGGTTCCTGCCCGTAGTCCTGCTGCATCTGGCGCCCGACTAGCAGGTTGAACTTCTGGTCGGTGCCGCCGAGCTCGACATCCGCCTCCAGCGCCACCGAGTCGTAGCCCTGCACAATCGGGTACAGGAACTCGTGGATCGATATCGGCTGTTCCGACGTGTAGCGCTTGTTGAAATCGTCGCGTTCGAGCATCCGCGCCACGGTGTAATGCGAGGCCAGCTTGATCAGCCCGGCCGCATCCATCGAGCCCATCCAGCGGGAGTTGAAGTCGATACGCGTCGCCTTCTCGTCGAGGATCTTGTAAATCTGCGCCTCGTAGGTCGCGGCATTTGCCTTGACCTCCTCGGGCGACAGCGGCGGGCGCGTGGCGTTCTTGCCCGACGGGTCGCCGATCATGCCCGTGAAGTCGCCAATCAAGAATACGACCTCGTGGCCGTACTCCTGGAACTGGCGCATCTTGTTAATAAGGACCGTATGCCCGACATGCAGGTCCGGCGCCGTCGGATCGAAGCCGGCCTTGATGATCAGCGGCTTGCCCTTCTTGAGTTTTGCCTCGAGACCGTTCTTTGGCAGCACTTCGTCGCTGCCGCGAACGAGCTCTTCCAACTGTTTGTTCAATGAAGCCACAAACGTGTTTCCTTGCATGTCAATCGCGGCCATGGGCCGCTCCTACGTTGGGGCGAACTGTAGCATTCTGGGGAGCCGATAGAAGCCCATATACGCCGAAACCGAGTAATCCGGGTTAACACCATGACTTATAACAGTTTTCTTTGACCTCGGGGAATCGCCACAATAGAATAGCCGCATCGAGAAAACCGGGGGCCCCGACTTGCGTCGCCCAGTAAGTCCACTACTGCACGATTACAAGCCAGAGCCTCAGTCCAGGCCAAAAAAATCCCGGGCCTTGCAATGGTTTGTCGTCGGTCTCGGCATTCCGCTTCTCGGCCTCGCACTCATCAGCACCGTCGACCGGACAGGCGAACCGCCGATCCCGTCCGATGCGCCGGAAATGGCCGCGAGCCCCGGCGCGGAAATCGCCGCCGAAGAACCCAAAGTGTTCGCCGAGGTGCCGCTCGTGCTTGCACCGGAGCCCGAGTACGAGACCCTGACCCTCACGATTCGCCGCGGCGATACGCTCGACAAGCTGTTCCGCAGCAACGAACTCGACCTCGGCCACCTGGCGCAGATTGCGCGGCTCGACGAGGCCGGCCGACAATTTCGCAGGATCAAGCCCGGCGACGTCTTCGAGATCACGCACGACGAGGGCAAGCTGATACGCATGTATTCGGTGCTCAACCTGACGAGCGCCCTGCAGGTCGAGCGGGAAGAATCGGGATTCACGGCAAGTATCGTCGAGCGGCCGATCGAGATTCGGAAGCGCCTGGCGCACGGGGTCATCGAGAGTTCGCTGTTCGAAAGCGGCGTCGAAGCGGGCCTGTCGGACAAGCTCGTCATGAATCTCGCCGGCATCTTCGCATGGGACGTCGACTTCGTGCTCGATATTCGTAACGGCGACAGCTACTACCTGCAATGGGAAGAGATCTGGCAGGACGGCGAATTCGTCACGGACGGCGAGATCATCGTCGCCGAGTTCAACAACGACGGTCGCCAGCACCAGGCGATTCGCTTCGTCGACAAGGCTGGACGCAGCGACTATTTCACGCCGGACGGTAACAGCGTGCGCAAGGCTTTCCTGCGCGCCCCGGTCGATTTCCGCGTCAGTTCGTCGTTCAACCCGAATCGCCTGCACCCCGTGCTGAAAACACGCCGGCCGCATCGCGGCGTGGACTACGCCGCGCCGACCGGTACCCCGATCAAGGCTGCGGGCGACGGCAAGGTCATCTTCCGCGGGGTCAAGTCGGGCTACGGCAACGTCGTGATACTGCAGCACGGCGGCAATATCACGACGCTGTATGCCCACATGTCACGGTTCGCGTCGAAAGTTCGTAACGGCACTCGAGTGCGGCAGGGCCAGACCATCGGCTACGTCGGCGCGACGGGCATGGTCACGGGCGCTCACCTGCACTATGAATACCGGCTCAATGGCGTGCATCGCAACCCGCGCACCGTCAAGTTGCCGCAGGCCGATCCCATCGCCGCGGAGTACCGCGATCAGTTCCTCGCCAGCGCAGGCCCGATCCTCGAAGAACTCGAACGCTACAAGGCCTCACCCTCGGTCAAGCTCGCCCGCATCGAAAGTGACTGACCTCTATATCGGCCTGATGTCGGGCACGAGCATGGACGGGGTCGACGCAGCGCTCGTCCGCTTCGGCGACCACGAGATCGACCTGATCGCGACCCACCAGCACGACTACCCCGGCGCCCTGCGACATGCACTGGTTGCGGCGCGCAGCCTGCCGGATCTCCGGCGCAGCGACCAGGTGCCGGACCTGCACCGCCTGGTCGGCGAGTGCTTTCGGGACGCGGCAATTGAGTTGCTTGATAGCGCCGGTGTCGACGCTTCGACCGTGCTTGCCATCGGCAGCCACGGGCAAACGCTGCGCCACGCGCCGGACGCGTCCGAACCCTACTCTTTGCAGATTGGAGACCCAGACCTGATCGCCGCCGGAACGGGCATCGCAACGATCGCCGATTTTCGCCGTGCTGATATCGCACTCGGCGGCCAGGGAGCGCCGCTAGCGCCTGCCTTTCACGAATGGCTGTTTCGCCGTGAGGGCGCTACGCGCGTCGTCGTCAACATTGGTGGCATCGCCAACATCACGGTCCTGTTCGGCGACGACCGGCCGACGATCGGCTTCGACACCGGCCCCGGCAACACCCTGCTCGATGCCTGGATCAGCGCACAGGGAATCGCCGCCTTCGATGCCGGCGGCGACTGGAGCGCCGCGGGAAGAGTCATCGACGAGCTGCTACAACGCCTGCTGGCCGACGCTTATTTCCAGGAACCCGCCCCGAAAAGCACGGGCTTCGAGCACTTCAACCTCGACTGGCTGGCGCCGGCGCTGACGGACGTCTACGACGCCACCGACATCCAGTCCACGCTTTGCCAGCTCACAGCGCAGACCGTGGCCAGCGCGATCCTGGAAGCGGCGCCGGAGACCACTGAAGTGCTGGTCTGTGGGGGTGGCGTGCACAACGCCGACCTGATGGCGCGCCTTGGCTCGGCGCTGGAAAACATGGCCGTCGAGTCCACAGCGGCTGCCGGCCTCGACCCGGACCTCGTCGAGGCGGTGGCGTTCGCCTGGCTGGCGATGCGCACCTCCGGGGAACTGCCCGGCAACCTGCCGTCGGTCACAGGTGCGTCCGAGCCCGCCGTACTTGGCTCTCTGCACCCGGCAGGCTGAAGTGTCGATCCGGTAAAGGTCTCGCAACACAGTCGTTGCTATACTGGTGGGCCGGCTCAAGGAGACGAACGTGGACGCCCCGGCCCTGCCGCCTGCAGACCTCTACATCAACCGTGAACTCAGCCAGCTCGAGTTCAACAAGCGTGTATTGGCCCAGGCGCAAGATCCGTCGATCCCGCTACTCGAGCGCCTGCGTTTTCTTTGCATCACTACGACCAATATTGACGAGTTTTTCGAGATTCGTGTCGCGGGCCTCAAGCAGCGCATCGAGATGGGCGCGTTGGCCCAGGGGCCGGAGGAACTGCCGGCACAGCAGGTATTCGACGCGATTCGACACGGCATGCTCGGCATCGTCGAGCAGCAGTACCAGCTCCTCAATCAGGTCATTTTCCCGCAGCTGACGGAGGCCGGGATCGTGTTCCTGCAGTCGGAGGAATGGAACGAGGAACAACAGGAGTGGCTGAACGAGTACTTCCTTGAGCAGGTGGTGCCTGTCCTGACACCGCTGACCTTCGACCCGTCGCGACCGTTCCCGCGCATTCTCAACAAGAGTCTCAACTTCATTGTCCGCCTGCGCGGACAGGATGCATTTGGCCGCAAACGAGATCGCGGCATGGTACAGGCGCCAAGATCTTTGCCACGCATTATTCGATTGCCCGAACACCTGAGCAATCCGGGACAGCACCACTATGTATTCCTGTCATCCATCATTCGCGTCCACGTCGCCGAGTTGTTCCCGGGCCTAAAAGTCGACGGGTGTTACCAGTTCCGTGTCACTCGAAACTCGAACCTGTTTGTCGACGAGGAAGAAATTTCAGACCTCGTTCGGGCGCTTGAGGGCCAGTTGCAGGCGAGCCGCCATGGCGCCGCGGTTCGGCTCGAGATTAACCACGAATGCCCGACTGACCTGCAGGAATTCTTGCTCGACCAATTCGGACTCTCGGAGCATGACAGGTACCTGGCCGATGGGCCGGTCAATCTGAACCGACTCGCCACAATTTGCGACATCGAAGACCGGCCCGATCTGCTCTATAAGGGGTTCACCCAGGGTTTGCCGGCGGAGTTACATACGAACGAGAACATGTTCTCGTTGCTGTCCAAAAAGAACGTACTTCTCCATCACCCGTACCAGTCGTTCGCGCCAACCATTGAGCTCATAAAGTCGGCTTCAATCGACCCGGATGTCCTCGCGATCAAGATCACGTTGTACCGCACAGGCGCCGATTCTCCGATCGTCGACCTGCTCGTGGATGCCGCGCGCGCGGACAAGGAAGTCACGGTCATCATCGAGTTGATGGCGCGGTTTGATGAAGCGGCGAACATCTCGCTTGCGAGTCGCTTGCAGGAAGCAGGTGCGCACGTCGTTTACGGCCTGGTCGGCTACAAGACACATGCGAAGATGGCGCTGATCGTGCGCCGCGAAGCCGACAAACTCGTCCGCTACGTACATCTCGGTACGGGCAATTACCACCATGCGACGACGCGGGTGTACACCGATTACGGGTACATGAGCTCGAGCCGCCGCCTGGGCGAAGACGTACATCAGCTGTTCATGCAATTGACGAGCCTGACCGATACAAGCGACATGTCGCGCATGCTGGTTGCACCCTTCAGCCTTTATCCTTCGTTGCTCGAGAAGATCCACCGGGAAGCAGACAACGCTCGCGCGGGCAAGAACGCGCACATCATCGCCAAGATAAACTCGCTCAACGAGCCGGGGATCATCGATGCACTGTACGAAGCATCCCAGGCGGGCGTCAGAATCGAGCTGATTGTGCGTGGCATCTGCTCGCTGCGTCCCGGCGTTCCGGGATTGTCGGACAACATTCACGTGCGATCGATCGTCGGCCGGTTTCTCGAGCACTCGCGGGTCTACTACTTCCACAATGCGGGCGAAGAAGAATTCTACTGTGCAAGCGCCGACTGGATGGAACGCAACCTGCTGCGCCGCAATGAATCGTGTTTCGAAATTCGCCAGGCGCAAATGAAAGAGCGAATCCGCCACGACCTCGACCTGTTCCTCGCCGACAACTGCGACGCCTGGGTGCTGCATGGCGACGGCAGCTATGAGCGCTTGTCCCCTCGGGCTGGCGAAAAACGCATTTCAGCGCAGGAGACGTTCCTCAAGGAACTGGCGCCACCTAACTGAACGTCAGCGTGTAATCCACGTCTTTCGCGTAGCCAATCTCGCGATCGAGGTCGGCGATCGTGAGCGGGTTCGCGGCGAGCCACTCGGCGTCAAAAGCGAGGGCGATCGACGCATCACCCACTGTCACCTCAGTGTCAGGAATATCGACCGCGCTACGGCTGCGATTCAGCAGCACCGCCAGGCGCAGCAATAGCGCCAGGCGCAATGCGGGCTCCCGCCAGGCACGCGGCAAGATGTCGAGGAACTTGGCGTTGATTGAATGTCGTTGGCTACCGATCAGGAATGCGAGAAAACGCTGCTCGCCGCGCGGAAAGCCGGGAAGGTCAGCGTTCGCTGCAATGTAGGCGCCGTGGCGCTGGTAACCGTCGTGCGAGATGTCGAGGCCGATCTCGTGCAAGCGCGCCGCCCACTCGAGAATGCTGCCGCTCAGCGGGCCGTCCAACCCCCACGCTTTCGCGCACTGGCCGTGCAACATGTCGGCGGTACGCGCCACGCGCCTGGCCTGTCTCTTGTCCACGCTGTAGCGGGCCGCCATGGCACGCACCGTGCGTTCACGCGCGTCGATCTGCTGCAGGCGGCCCAGCAGGCTGTACAACAGGCCCTCGCGCAGCGCGCCGTCAGATACTTTGAGTTCCCCGACGCGCAGTACTTCAAGCAATTCCACCAGGATCGAGAGTCCGCCAGGCCATACCTGGGCGCGTCGCTCCGACAGTCCGGGGAGCGCTAGCTTGTCGATGCGCCCTACTTCGATGACCCGCTCGATCAGGTTCTCAACGGCTTCGGGCGTCAGGCCGCTGGTATCGGTGAGTCCCAGCTCGCTGGCGACAAATTCAGTCGCGCGAATCGTGCCCGACGTTCCAATCGACTCGATGTCGTCCGTGCCGCGAAAAAACGCTTTGACAGGACGCAGCTCAAGACGCGCCGCGACGCGTGCCTTGTCGAAAGCCTCGGCCGTGATCAAACCATCGCCGAAGAAACGTTCCGTCATCGAAACGCAGCCGAGGTGCACGCTCTCCAGCGCACGCGGTTCCGGCCCCTGGCCGAGAATCAGCTCGGTGCTGCCGCCACCGATATCCATGACGAGCCGCAGCCCGTCGCTCGAGGGCAGGCTTTGCGCCACGCCCGCATAGATCAGGCGCGCCTCCTCGAGGCCGGAGATGATCTCGATCGGGTGCCCCAGCGCCGTCTCGGCTTCGGCCATGAAGCCGGTATCCTCGCGCGCGCGGCGGATCGTGCTGGTACCCGCTGCACGGACCTTGGCGGCATGCATGTCGCGCAGGCGCTCGCCGAAACGCGCGAGGCACTCTATGGCGCGGGCGCGGGCATCCGGGGCGATATCGCCGGTCTCGGACAGGCCCTCGGCGAGACGCACAGTCTCGCGGATGCGATCGATGATGATGAGCTGGCCGTGGCGCAGTTCGCCGACGACCATGTGGAAGCTATTGGAACCGAGGTCAACGCCGGCGATGACCTCGGGGTCTGCGATTGTCCCCTCAGGCGCTGAAGGACGATCCACAACCGCAGGTTGTGGTTGCGTTGGGGTTGCGGATGATGAATTGCGCACCCTGCAGGTCTTCCTTGTAATCGATTTCGGCGCCCATCAAATATTGGACGCTCATCGGGTCGATGACAAGCGTGACACCCTGGTTCACGACCTCGGAGTCGCCGTCCTCGGTGTTCTCGTCAAACGTAAAGCCGTACTGGAAGCCCGAGCAGCCGCCACCGGAAATAAACACGCGCAGCTTGAGGTCGGGGTTCTGCTCTTCCTTGATGAGCTCGCCGACCTTGGACGCCGCGGCGTCAGTGAATACGACGGGCGGTGGCGCAGCTGGCGCGGTGTTCTGGGTATCTGTCTGCATGTCCTCTTTCCTAAGACTCTGCGGCCACGGCGGCTGACTCGTCGATGCGGGAGGTTTGCTCCAGCAGCGGCACCTGGCCTTCCGGCTGGTGGACGAGTTTACCGTTTATTTCGGCGCCAATGGCCATCTCGATGAGATTGTAATACACATTCCCAATGACCCGCGCCGTGGGCCCGAGTTCCACCCGCTGCGACGCGCAAACATCGCCTCGCACGATGCCGTGCAAGACGACATAAGGCACGGTTACGCCGCCCTCCACGGTGCCGTCTTCGCTGACGCTCAGCGCCGAACCGCTCTCCGGGTCGGCAGTGACGTTGCCTTTGACCGTGCCGTCAATATGACAGCCGCCGTCGAAGTTGAGGTCGCCGTTGACCTTGGAGTTGCTGCCCACCAGCGTATCCACGACCGTGTGCCTGCGTTGCTTTCGACCAAACATGCATTTCTCCTGTACGCCCTGACGGGCCGTCCATGTCCTCAGCCCGGGCTCGTCGCCCAGGAAAAACTCTCTTCGATACTCGATATCGAGCGCGTCTTCGAGCGCACCTCGATCGTGATGCGCTCTGGCGTGAATCCGTCCGGCAGCACGATTTCACGATCAAAGTCCTGGAAGTATCTGAACGAGAACGGCCAGCTCTTGTTCCCGTCATCGCGCAACAGCTGCGAATACTGGTAGCTGGTCGCCGCGCCACCCTGCTCGCCCTGGATCGTCAGGTTGACGTCGCCGCTGACCTTGCGATCGTGCTTGAGCGATTGCACCAGCACCAGGCGAACGTTGTAGGTCCGCTCCTCGCTGCCCCGCGTCAACCGCAGGTCCTGAACTTTCAGCCCCGCCGCGCCGTCTTCGGGCGAGACGATGCCGCGGTAGAACGCGATGGCGTCCGTCTGCTCCTGGATCTTGGCCTGCAGCGTGGTCAGGCTGGCCTCGACTTCCTTGTAGGCCTCGCGATCGATGTCCCGATGGGTCTCGAGCAGCGCGATCTCTTCCTTCAGGCTGACGATCTCTTTGTCGAGTTCCTCGATGCGATCTTCGTAAGATTGCCGTTCGCGATCCGCGTCGACGATGTTGTAGCTGGCCTGGATGCGCCCGAATTCGTACACGAGGTAGCCCACGACGACGACAAGCGCAGTCAGCGCCAGGCGCGTGGCTACCACGCGGCCACGGCTGTGCAGCTGTAATGGGGAATGTCGCGCCATTTCCGGACTCGCTCGTCGAAAGGCATTATGTTACGCGGAGGCCTGCACCGAGAGAAGTGCGCCGCGTCACGATTTGGCCGAAGCGATGTCCTTGTCGAATACGGCGCGCCAGCGCCGGGGCCACCAGCGGGGCCGCGGCGGCAGGCCTCGCGGATAAACGGTCGAGCCGAGTTCATGCAACGCCCGGGCGTAAACGCGGCGCTTGAAGTAGATCACCTCGTTGACCGGGCGCCAGTAATCCACCCAGCGAATGCGGTCGAATTCCGGCTGGTCGGCGAGATCAAAGCGCAGGCGCTCGTCCGGAGACACCAGGTGCAGCATGTACCAGCGCTGCTTCTGGCCGATGCACAGCGGCGTGCTGTTGCGGCGCACAAACTTGTCGGGGAGTCGGTAACGCAGCCAGTCGGAGGTGACGCCGAGCAACTCGACGTCATCGCGCTCGAGGCCGACCTCCTCGCGAAGTTCGCGGTACATCGCGTCCTCCGGGTCCTCACCAACCAGCATGCCGCCTTGCGGAAATTGCCAGCCCTTGCTGCCGGCACGGCCCGCGAGCAGGAGCTTGCCATCGCTGTTGATCAGGATGATGCCGACATTCGCGCGGAATCCTTCAGCGTCAATCCAGTCGTTGCTCATAGCAACCGATACGAAATCTTTAACTGCCTTTAACTTTACACCAAATAGAGGCATTGTCGGCGACTCGGGTCATACGGGAATTCATCTTTGTTCGCCGGACGCCAGATCGCCCTGTTCGCCGCGCTCATCGGCATCGCGCTGTTGTCGATGCTGTTCGCGCTGGCTTCGGGTAGCGCCGACGTCGGGCTGACGGATGCCATCCGCGCGCTGACCGGCTCGGCAGCGGAAGCGCCACAGGCGCTCGTGATGGAGTTACGCTGGCCGCGCGCGCTGACTGCGTTTTCCGTGGGCGGACTGCTCGCGATTGCCGGCGTCTTGATGCAGGTGCTGTTGCGCAACCCGCTGGCCGAGCCCTATATCCTCGGCAGCTCGGGCGGCGCGGCCGTCGCGGCCCTGCTCGCGATGATTCTCGGACTCGGCAGTCTCATTATCGATGTCGCCGCGTTCGCCGGCGCCATGGCAGCAACGCTGCTGGTGTTTTCGATCGCTCACGGCACCGGCAGCTGGGCGCCGGCACGGCTGCTGCTGACTGGCGTGGTGCTGGCGGCCGGCTTCAGTGCAGCCACGACCCTGTTACTCGCGCTGACCCCCGAGCAAAACCTGCGGGGCATGCTGTTCTGGCTGATGGGTGACCTGAGCTTCGCGTACGACCCCGGGCGGGTCTTGTGGCTGTTGGTACTGCTTGCATTCGGCGCGACGCTGGCCGCGCGTCATCTCAACGTCCTGTCCCGTGGCGAACTGCAGGCCGCTATCGTCGGCATGCCGGTCCGCTCGTTCCGCTACATCGTGTTCGCGGCAGCCTCACTGGCCACGGCCCTGTCGGTCACCACGGTTGGCGTCATCGGCTTTATCGGTCTCGTCGTGCCGCATCTCGTGCGGCTGGTCGCCGGGTCCGATCACCGTATCGTGGTCCCGGCCTCCGCGCTGGCCGGCGGCAGCCTGCTGGTTATTGCCGACACCCTTGCACGCACGATCATGGCGCCCCGGCAACTCCCGGTCGGCGCACTGACCGCCGCCATTGGCGTGCCATTATTCCTGATCCTGATGAGCCGCAGCCGCGGCACGGCCGGCACAAGCTAGGGGAAACGCGCCCTTTCGGCGAGGCGCAGCGCCTCTTCGTCGGCCCACGCGACGTTCTTGCTGCCGGGCACGATGACGCCGCGATCGAACGATACGATGCTGGCCGGTCGGTCGCTGACCGCTTCACTGGCGGGCGACTGCAGGGTTGCGGCGCTGTGTTCGCCCTGGAAGTCATCCTCGAGCATCCACGCGATCAGCCTGGCGGCCCCGTCCGGGTTGCGGGCATGTCGCCCGATGCCTATGGCTTCAACGTCGATGCCTGCGTCTGCGAGTGCGATCGTCCCGATCACGCCGTCGCCATCGCCGGCGGCAGCCTGCAAAAAGGTCTGCGAGCCCGCTATGCCGATAGCGCAGCGGCCCTCCTCGATCGCCCGCAGCAGACCTTCCTCGTCGTCGATATCGGTCGTCGCGAGATTGGCTACCCAGCCGCGCACGAGCAGTTCCGTCGCCCGAACGCCGCGCTCGTTGATCAGCGACGCGATAACCGTGCGGTTTGCGAGGTTCTCGGCAGCGGCAAGACACAACCGGCCAAGATAGGCCTCAGCCGCCAGGTCATCGAAGCTCTTCGGTACTGGCAGGTCCGCGACGCGCGTGTCGTAGACGATCAGCGGCACGCGAAACGCCAGCGCCACCCAGAAGCCGTCGCCATCCACGAGACTCTGCGGGACGCTTTCGGGCACGGTACCCGCCGGTAGGGGACGCAGCCAGCCGTCGTCGGCGGCCCGGGTAATGCCGCGGGCGGAACGGGTGACGATGACGTCAGCCGGTGGATTGATCTCGTCGGCGATCAGGTCGTCGACAATCTGTTCACGGCCGCCGTGCCGCGCGATGACCACGATCCCGGTTTCCTCGGTGAACCGGCTGAGCAGGCCTGGGAGGTAGGTCTTGTCCTCGTAGGACGCGTAGACGACGACCGGATCGGACGGCGCCTGTACGGCAGGTTCTTCCGCCGAGCAGCCGGCAACCAGCAATGCCACGAGCAGCCGCTTCATCGGCCGCCGTCCACGGCCACTCGATTGCGGCCGTCCGCCTTGGCCTCGTAAAGGGCCACGTCGGCATGCGCGATCAGCGACTCTCCAAGCGTCTTGATGTCGTCGTCGTCCTCATTCGGCACGACTCCCGCGATGCCGATCGACGCCGTGATCTCGCGCTGCTCGCCACCGGGCATGTCGTAGGGCGCGCTCGAAACGGCGGCTCGGATGCGCTCCGCAAGCGCAACCGCCGATTCGATTGACGTATCGGGGAGCAGCACAACGAATTCCTCGCCGCCGTAACGGGCAGCTACGTCGCTCTTGCGAATCTGGGCATCGATGCGGTTGGCGATTTCCTGCAGTACGTAGTCGCCAGCCGCATGGCCGAAGGAATCGTTAACAGTCTTGAAGTGATCGACGTCGAGCATCAGGCCGGCAATATGCGTACGGTCGCGCCGCGCGCGCGCCAGCTCCTCGTGCAGGCGCACTTGCAGGTAGCGTCGATTATGCCAGCCGGTCAGCACATCAGTGAAACCGCTGCGCAGCAGGCGGGCGCGGTTAACCGTATTGTCGATGCAGTACGACGCGATAACGCCAAGATGCGCAAGGAAGTCGGCGGAGTGTTCGCGGGTGAAGCGTTTTCTGTCGGCGCTGCCCAGGTTGAGGCTGCCAATGAGCTTGCGGCGGTGCGTCAGCGGGATCATGGCCACGCTCGCGAGGCCCCTGGATTTCGGGAACACGAGCTGGTGGTCACAGGCCGCGAAGGCGCCGAGCCAGGGTTGCCGCAGCGCGACGTACTGCGGCGCAAAGCCTGTCAGCGTCTCCACCATCAGCAGGCCGTCGAAACTCTCGGCCGGTGTCCCGGCAGCGAGCAGCAGGTGGCGAATATCGTGGTCCGGGTCGCACAGCACCACCGTAACCTGTTCCAGCTTGTGGTTGCGGCGCAGCCCGTCGATAAGCTCGTGCAACAAAGTCTGCAGGTCTTCGGCATGCAGCAGGCGCAGCTCGCGCTGCTGCGTGCGATGCATTTTCGCATCGTTGCGCGCAACCTCGGCTTTCAGGTCCGCAAGCGCCTGCTCAGTCGCGTGCAACCGCGCACGTAACTCGTCCGTTTCCTGCATCAGCTCCTTAACGCCATGTACTCCCGGCCTTTCTCCATGAGTTCGACGAACCCCTCTTCATCGCTCCCGGCAACCGTCTCGCGAATCCGGTTGGCGGCTTCGCAGAGCGCATCGAGCGGACCGATGCCGAACTTGTTCAGGTTCTGAATCTCGTAGTACAGGTGTGGATTGTCGCGGGCCACCGCGGCGGACACCAGTAACTGCGCATCAAAAGTCGTTGACGACATCTTCGCCAGCCGCGGCGCGGCCTCGCCGCTTTCCGCTAGCGCCGTGAAGAACGCGATGTTCAGCGCGTGCGACAGTCCGAGCACGTAGGCGATCAGGCGATCATGGTCGTCGAGACCCATATCGATCTGCTCCACCATCGTCGAGCCGAACAGCTCCCTCGCTGCCGCCGTCGCCTCCGGCACGCCCGCATCGCAAAAGATCAGGTGATGTCCGGACAGCAGTCGGGTTTCCGGGCCGAACATCGGGTGCAGCGACGTCACCCGACAGCCCGCGTCGCGCAGTTCCGCCAGCCCGTCAATCAGCGGCGACTTCAGCGAGCCGATGTCGAACACGAGCCCGCGGGGCTTCAGAACGGCGAGCTGCGCCAGGATGCGGCCCGATACGGCCAGGGGCGCCGCGACCACGATCACGTCATAGTCGACACCTGCATCGGTCCAGTTCCTGAATCGCGCCGGCCCGTCGTCGACACTGCGGTCGGCGATAACGGTGTCGAATCCCTGCGACGCGAAAAAGTCCACGAACCAGCCGCCCATCTTGCCGGCACCGCCGATGATCAGTACTCGCTGACCGTCGCCCTTGCCTTCGGCAATGACGCGCTCACGCTCCTGGCTGGCCAACGACGAGCGGATCAGCTTGCGCAGCACATCCTCCGCGAGGTCGGGATCGATTCCGGCCTGTTCCGCGCGGGCGCGGCCCATGTCGAGAACGTCTTTCTCGCGGGCATAGTCGCGCGTGCCGACACCTCGCGACTGCTTGTCGCGGCCGATTTCGCCAACGAGCCGCTGGCGTTTTGCAATGAGGTCGACGATTTGTTCGTCGACGGAACTCAGCTGCTTGCGAAGGTCATCCAGGCTCATGCCTGCCGTTTTACAGGAGACTTGCGCGGCGGGGCAAGCGACATCGCGTTGTCGGGGTGCGGATAATCGTGCGAATATTCTCCTTAGATAATCACAATGAAGATCGGGCAGGGGGAATACGATGAAGACACGCGCTGCTGTCGCCTGGGAAGCAGGCAAACCACTCGAGATCGAGATGCTGGACCTGGATGGACCGCAGGCCGGTGAGGTCCTGATTCGCAATGTCGCGACCGGCGTGTGCCACACAGACGCATTCACCCTGTCCGGCGAAGACCCCGAGGGAATCTTCCCGTCCGTGCTGGGCCATGAAGGCGGCGCCATCGTCGAAGAGGTTGGCGAAGGCGTTACGTCGGTCAAGGTTGGCGATCACGTCATCCCCCTGTATACGCCCGAATGCGGCGAGTGCAATTTCTGTACGTCCGGCAAGACCAACCTGTGCCAGCGGATACGCGTTACCCAGGGCCAGGGCCTGATGCCCGACGGCACGTCGCGGTTTTCGCTCAACGGCAAGCCCGTCTACCACTACATGGGGACCTCGACGTTCAGCGAATACACCGTTCTGCCCGAAATCTCGGTGGCGAAGATCAGTGAGGAAGCGCCGCTCGAGAAGGTCTGCCTGCTCGGCTGCGGCATCACGACCGGCATCGGCGCCGTCCTGAACACGGCCAAGGTCGAGCCCGGAGCGTCGGTTGCCGTATTCGGCCTCGGCGGCGTTGGCCTCAGTGCAATCCAGGGCGCGGTCATGGCCAAAGCCGGCCGGATCCTCGCGATCGACATCAACGAGGACAAGTTCGAACTCGCAACCCAGCTCGGGGCGACCGACACGGTCAACCCGAAGAACTACACCGACCCGATCCAGGACGTCATCGTCGAACTCACCGACGGCGGTGTCGACTATTCGTTCGAATGCGTCGGCAACGTGGAGCTGATGCGTTCGGCGCTCGAGTGCTGCCACAAGGGCTGGGGCGAGTCCACGATCGTCGGTGTCGCCGGGGCCGGCCAGGAGATCGCCACGCGCCCGTTCCAGCTCGTGACCGGCCGCGTTTGGCGCGGCACGGCTTTTGGCGGCTGCAAGGGCCGTTCGCAGCTGCCCGGCATGGTCGACCAGTACATGGACGGCGAGATCAAAATCGACGAGTTCATCACTTACACGATGCCTCTCGATGACATCAATCGCGCGTTCGACCTGATGCACGAAGGCAAGAGCATTCGATCTGTTATTCATTACTAGCCGCCAGTCAACTGGCGACGGACGCTGCCAGTGACCCGGGTCGCCGTCGCAACCACGTCGCAGCTCGCCGCTGACGGCGCGAACGAGGTCGCCGAACTCGGCGGCAACGCCGTCGATTGCGCGCTCGCCGCCGCGCTGACCACGATGAACACCGAACCCGGAGTCTGCGCGCTCGCGGGAAGCGCATTCGTGACGATCTGGCGTCCCGATGAGGACCCGGTCACGATTGACGGCAATGTCGCCGCGCCGGGCCAGGGCGTCGCCGCCGCCGAACGCGGCAAGGGAGCAGAGACCGTTACCCTCGACTATGGCGGCGGCATCACGACGCTGGTCGGGTCGGGCGCCGTCGCCGTGCCCGGATCGCTTGCCGCCATCGAGCGCGCCTGGCAGCGCTTTGGCAGCGCCCGCTGGTCGGACCTGTTCGTGCCGGTCGTGCGCGCAACGCGCGAGGGTTTTCCGCTGTCGCGAGCCTGCCACTACTACCTCGGGTTTTCGGGCAAAGCCATCTTCGATCGCAGCCAGGATGGCTTCGACGCCCTGCACCATGAGGACGGGACACTGTGCAAGCAGGGCGACCTCATCGTCGTGCCGCACCTCGCCGACTCGCTCGGGGCAATTGCCGACGAGGGGGCACAGGTCTTTTACCGCGGCGAACTGGCACAACGAATTTCCTCCCATGTGCGGGAGAACGGCGGCGCCCTCAGCATGGCGGACCTCGAGAATTTCGAGGCTGTCGAGCGGCCCTCGCTTACGGTGGACATCGGTGACTGGACGATCGCGACCACGCCGCCACCCGTAATCGGCGGCTCGGTACTCAGCGCAATGCTGCTGGCCTGCAGCGACTTGCCACACCGGCGGTGGACGCGAGAAGCGCTGGAGCGATTGATCCACGTACAACGTTCCGTCCTTAACTACCGGCGCAGCCGGATGGACCTTGCCGAGGACATCGGCGCCGAGGCGCAGAAACTGCTCGCGCTGGCCACCGACACCGCTGGGCTCAGCCAATGGGCATCCGCGTCGACCGTGCACACGTCTGCGGTCGACGAGAACGGCGTCGCCTGCGCCGTGACCGCCTCGTCGGGCTACGGCTCCGGTGAGATGCCCGCGAACACCGGCCTGTGGCTCAACAACTGCCTCGGCGAAATCGAACTCAATCGGCGCGGACTGGACGCCGGTCCGCCCGGCGTTCGCCTGCCGTCCAACATGGCGCCGAGTGTCGCGCGTCGCACGGGGCGCGTACTGGCCGCCGGCTCGCCGGGCGCCGACCGCATCACGACCGCGTTGCACCAGTTCCTCGTCAACCTGTTGCAGATGGAGATGTCGCTCGAAGAGGCGATCGCGCACCCGCGGCTGCACATCGACATGAGCGGCGACGCGGACCGCCTGATGGCAGAACCAGGGCTGGACCTGCCGGAGGTCGATCTGCCGGTAAACGTCATGCCCGACCTGAATATGTACTTCGGCGGGATTGGTGCGACACTTGTTGACCGTGAGACGGGTTTCGAGATCGCCTCGGACCCGCGCCGCGAGGGCGGCACACGAATCTGCGGTGGCAGGAGCCAATAATTGATGGATGAGCAAGTAATTGACCCCTGTTCGGCGAAGCGGCTGCCCAAGCAGCTGCCAACCGACCCCATGCGCTGGGCGAAAGCCTGGCTCGACGAGGCGGTCAGCAGGAAGGTACAGCGCAACCCCAACACGATGACCGCGATGACGGTCGACGAAAACGGACAGCCGGCGGGGCGCCAGGTGCTTTGCAAGGACTTCGTCGAAGATCCCGGCTATCTCGTGTTCTACACCAACTACAAGTCTGACAAGTCGCGCCACCTCGAACACAACGATCGTATCGCCCTGCTGTTTCACTGGGACGCTTTCGGCCGGCAAGTGCGGCTCGAAGGCAGGGCCGTCCGCTCGCCCGCCGCGGAGAGCGACGCGTATTACGCAACTCGCGACTGGGGCAGCCAGCTCGGCGCCTGGGGTTCGGACCAGAGTTCACCGCTCGAGTCGCGTGCGGCCCTGATCGCGCAGGTCGGCAGGCGCGCGATGAAACTCGGCGTCAAGGCGGCCACCAGCCTGAAGTCGATCACCGTCGACGAACGGCCGATAATCCCGCGCCCGCCGCACTGGGGCGGCTACCGGGTATGGCCGCACCGCATCGAGCTGTGGATCGAGGGCGAGGACCGCATTCATGACCGCGCGCGCTGGGAGCGCTCGGTCGAACCGGGCGAGGACGGCGCATTCGTCGTGAGTGAGTGGTCGGGGACTCGCCTGCAGCCCTGATCGACGCTTTGTTCAGATCCTGCCTGGCAATCGTGTTGTTAGTGGCCGCTGTCGCGGCCCAGGCGCAGGTTACCCTGACGCGGGGCACCAACTTCTCGATCGACGTCGCGCCTGATGGCCGCATCGTGTTCGACCTGCTCGGCGAAATCCGGATCATCCCGCCGGGTGGGGGTGTGGCCCAGCCGATTGGCCAGGCGCCGGCGTCCGCCGCGCGCGCACGGTGGTCTCCTGATGGCGCAGCGCTCGCTTTCCAGGCCCGTGAAGACGGCCAGGAGCAGTTATGGCTCTTCCGCAGCGGGGACGCTGCCGCGTCCCGGCTGTCCGCAGACCAGTTCTTCGATCATCACCCCGACTGGCACCCCGACGGAGAACGCATCGTCTTCTCGAGCGCCCGCAACGAGACGGGGTTCGATCTCTGGGAACTCGATGTCGCGACGGGCCTCACCTGGCGGTTGAGCCACCGGCCCGGGGACGAGACGGAGCCTGCCTGGTCGGCCAATGGCGAGAACCTGGTGTATGTGCATCACCACAACGAAGAATGGTCAATCGTGCTGCGCAGCCGCGGCCAGCCGGAGCGCGTTTTGGAAACATCGCAGACGCGGCTCTCGAGCCCGTCGTGGCGGCCGGACGGGAGCCTGCTGACCTTCCTGCGCCACGCCGAGGACACTCTCGTCACCGAGATGATCATTCTGTCGGAGCCGCTGCTCATCCGACCGCTGATCGAAAACGAGGACTTCTTCGTATCCCCGGTTGCGTGGCTGGATCGCCAGCAGATGCTGTATGCCGCCAATGGCCAGATTCGACGCCGGTCGTTTAATTCCTGGACCTCCCGAAACGTGCCGTTCCGCGCCGAGATATTTCCGACCACGGCGCCGCGCCGCGAGCCCGTCCTCGCTCGTGAGTTGCCAACGATCGACGCTCCTCGCGGGCGACTGGTCGTACGCAGCGCACGCCTCTTCGACGGCGTCGGCGGCGGCTACCGCGACAATCTCGACATCGTGATCGAGGACGGGCGCATCGTGGCCGTCGAAGAGAATGCGGACCAGGAGGGCGCCATCATTATCGACATGGGCGACCTGACGGCGCTTCCCGGGTTCGTCGATACGCACGCGCGGCTGCCGCGGGATGCGACACCTTCTCTCGGACCGGTGTTGCTGGCATTCGGCCTGACGACCCTGGTCGCCGACACGCGGCAGGCCGACGAGTTGAACGCCTTGTGGTCCGGCAGCGCGATGCCGGGGCCGCTCGTGCTCGGCGACGACTGGCTGCTGGACCTCGAGTCGGTTGCCGCCATGAACCTCAGCGTCGATTCACTGCCGACTTCGCCGCTGGGCATACGCTACGAGGACGCCCGCATCGCAGACACATCCAATCCGGCGACGGTCGTCTCGGGCCTCGCAGACTCGAGGACGGCAGGGCTCGGCGCGCTGCTGCAATCGCGCCAGGCGCGTCTGCTGCGAACTTACCCGACGGCCTTGCGTCGCTACACCGAGGCGCCAACACTTTCCGCGCAATCGACCTCGATCGTGCTGGGCAGTGCCGCTAACGGACTGCCGCCCGGCGTGGGATTGCATGCGGAACTGCGCGCGCTGGCTGGCGCCGGGCTGGACGCGGAGCATGTGCTGCGCACGGCCGGTATCAACGCGGCGGCCGCCTTGGGTCTCGGGCTCCAGCTTGGCCGGATCGCACCGGGCGCGGTGGGCGACATCGTGCTGGTCGACGGCGACCCGCTGGCGAAT
>JASJCH010000057.1 GCA_030066075.1 Woeseiaceae bacterium | reverse complement strand
GAGCGTCTCGCCGACCGCGGTTTCAAGGTGGTGCCGCACGTCGCGGCGCGCATGGTGCGCGACAAGCAACACCTGCGCGAGATCATCGGCCGCATCAACAGCACCCCGATCGTGAGCCTGTTCGTGCCTGGCGGTGACGCGGACAAGCCCGTGGGCCAGTATGCCAGTGCGCTCGACCTGCTCCGCGACCTCGCCGACATCGAGCACCGCTTCATCGAGATCGGCATTGGCGCACACCCGGAGGGCCACCCGGTCGCGAGCGACGCCGAGCTCCTCGAGCAGCTCCTGGCCAAGCAGGAGTACGCCAATTACATCGTTACCCAGATGTGTTTTGACGCGGGCCGCATCGGGAGCTGGCTGCGCGAGATTCGCTCCGCCGGCGTCCACCTCAACACCTGGCTGGGGATGCCGGGTGCAGCGGACCGCGCCGCGCTGATCAAGACGTCGCTGCGCATCGGCGTCGGTGACTCAGTCCGTTTTCTGAAGCGCCAGGGCAAGCGCGCCGCGCAGCTCATGGCCTCCAGCGAGTACCGGCCGGACAGCCTCCAGTACGACCTCGCCCCCATCATTGCCGATCCCGATCTCAAGGTAGCCGGCCAGCATGTCTTCTGCTTCAACCAGGTCGAGCGCGCCGAAGACTGGCGCCACGCATTCATCGAACAGCTCGAAAAGGGGCAAATTGACTGAATCTATTCTGTCGCCGTGCGGTCTGTATGATTAGTTGAGGTTGCGAGCGGATTCAGCGGATGCCCAAACCCGTCAGTGTCGTCATATTCGTGCTTGCCGTCGCCATACTGGCCTGCGGGGGCATAGCGCTCGGCCAGTCTGAGGACGACGTCGAAGTCGGCGCGGCGCCGGGTGAGTTCGAGTTCGTCCGGCTCGCCTACAGCGGCAACCGCTACGCGCAGACGGGCCGCCGCCAGGCCTGGCAGACCGACTGGCCGGATGCGGAGCACCACTTCCTCAAGGGTGTGAACCGGCTGACGACGGTCGACGCGGCCGAGGAAGGCCTGATCATGATCCCGCTTGACGCCGACATCTACGACTACCCGTGGATTTATGCGGTCGAGGTGGGTTACTGGCACCTGAACGACCAGGAAGCGGCGCGCATGCGCGATTACCTGCTGCGGGGCGGATTCCTGATGGTCGACGACTTCCACGGCTCCTTCGAATGGGCCATGTTCAAGGCGTCGATGGACCGCGTGTTCCCGGACCGCCCGATCGTCGACATCGCCGAAGGCGACGAGGCGTTCCACGTACTCTACGATCTCGACCAGCGTATCCAGATTCCGTCGCGCATGTTCATTTACTCGGGGCAGACCTGGGAACGTGACGGCGTCACCCCGCACTGGCGCGGCATTTACGACGACCATGGGCGGCTCATGGTGGCGATCAACCACAACATGGACATCGGCGACGCGTGGGAGCACGCCGACTGGCCCGACTACCCCGAGAACATGACCGCTCTGGCCTATCGCTTCGGCATCAATTACCTCATCTACGCGATGACCCACTGACGGGAGCGGCCGCAAGCGTTGTTCGAGTTGCTTTTCAAGTATCCGCGCCAGGATTACGCGCGCAGCGAGCTGGTTTTCACGGCCGACTGGCCGGCCTGGCTGCCATGGTCGCTGCTGCTGCTCGCGGTTGTCGGCATTGCGTGGATGCTGCTGAGCCGGCGCGGTAACGCAGCGCCAACGCAGCTCGTCGCCGTGGGCACGCTGCAGCTGGCGTTGGTTGCCGTAGTGCTCGTCGTCCTGCTGCAGCCCGCCCTGCAAACGGAACAGCTCAAGCCCGGCGAGAACGTCGTCGCGCTCGTGGCCGACAGTTCCGCCAGCATGGCCTACGGCCAGGGTGAACCGCGCCTCGACAGCGCGCGCGACAACCTGCGCGCAGCCATCGCCGACAGTGACGTCACCTCGCGCTTTTTCTCACTGAGCGCACGCGCGGAGGCAGTGGACGATCTCGCCACGCTGCAGGCGGGCGGTGAGGCCACGGCCATCGGTGAGTCGCTAATCGACATCATCGGCGGGGCACGGTCGCAGTCGCTCGCGGCGGTCATTCTCGCGTCGGACGGTGTCGACACCACCGGCGGCATCTCCGCCGATCAGCTGGCCGAGGTCGCCGCCTTCGGTGTCCCGGTGCACACGATCGGTGTGGGCCGCGACCGCATTCCGGAGGATATCGAGCTCGTGCAGGTCGTGGCGCCGGACAAGGCGCTGCCCGACAGCACGATCACGGCCCGCCTGGCGATTCGGCACGACGCGGCCGGCGACGCTCGCGTGCGCGTATACGATGGCGACGAACTGCTGGCGACCGAAGTCGTAACTTTGGCGGACAACGTGACGATGACGACGGCGCCGATCAGCCTCGACCTGCGCGACGCGGGCTACCATCGGCTGCAGTTCAGCGTGGAAGGTCCCGGCGACGAGCCGGAGCTGCGCAACAACGAACACTCAACCCTGGTTAAGGTCGAGGAGCAGCAGTTTCGCGTGCTGTATTTCGAGGGCGAACCGCGC
Organism: Woeseiaceae bacterium; assembly: GCA_030066075.1. GTDB lineage: Bacteria > Pseudomonadota > Gammaproteobacteria > Steroidobacterales > Woeseiaceae > UBA1847. The sequence goes on along the minus strand of JASJCH010000057.1, from coordinate 18,236 downwards.
TGGGAGTACAAGTTCCTGCGGCGGGCGCTCGACCCGGAAGGCGACATTCGGCTGGCGACGCTTCTGCGCGTCAGCCCCAACAAGTTCTACCGCCAGGGACTGGACTCGGCGGAACAGCTCGAGAACGGTTTCCCGGCCACGCGCGACGAACTGTTCGTCTACGACGCCTTGATCATTGGCAGCGTAGAGGCAGCCACGCTGAGCGAAGACCAGCAGCAGCTGATTGCCGATTTCGTCAGCGAGCGTGGGGGCAGCCTGCTGATGCTGGCCGGCCCGAACGGCCTCGGGAACGGCGGTTGGGGCCAATCAGGCATCGCCAGCCTGCTGCCGACGCGGCTCCCTGCGTCGACGGTCGATTCGTTCGAGCGCATCAAGGCGGAAGTGTCGCTGACGCCGCAAGGGACGGATTCCGCGATGCTGCAGCTGGCCAGCGGTGAGGAGAATCTCGACGCCTGGTCGCAGCTGCCCGAGGTTGCCAATTACCAGGCAACCGGCGATCTCAAACCCGCGGCGATAAGCTTGCTCAACGTCGAGACCAGCACGGGCAGCCAGCCGCTGCTCGTCACGCAGCCTTACGGCCGCGGCCATGTCTATGTGCTCGCAACGGGAGGCACCTGGCGCTGGCAGATGTCGATGCCGCTCGAGGACCTGAGCCACGAGATGTTCTGGCGCCAGCTGCTGCGCGCGCTGGTCGGCACGGCCCCGCCCGGCATCTCGCTGTCGGTCAACGCGAATCACGGCGACGCGGCGGTGGGCCTGCGCGCCGAGTTTCGCGACGACGCGTTCCTGCCAATTGACAACATCGGCGTATCGGCCGTCGTGTCCCATGAAGACGGCAGCACGTTCACCGTGGACATGCTGCCCGATCCGGCTGACGCCGGCGTTTTCACGGCCGATGCGGCCCTCGACACCTCGGGCAGCTGGTATTTCGAGGCCATTGCGGAGCGCGGCGGAGAGGCCCTGCACGTGGCGCGGGCAAGCGTGTACTCGGAGTCCGAGCAAGCCGAGCACTTCAACCTGCGGCGCAACGCTGCGCTGCTGCAACGCGTGTCCGAGGCCACCGGCGGCCGCTACTTCGATGCCGGCAACCTCGACGGCCTGGCAGACCTGCTGCGCTACTCCTCGGCGGGCATCACGGAGCAGATCCTGCGGCCCGTCTGGAATGCGCCGGCCGTCTTCCTGCTATTGCTGTCGCTGAAGTTCGGCGAGTGGCTGCTGCGGCGTCGCTGGAGAACGATTTGAGCCGACTGATGATCATTGCCGCTGCATTGTGCGCCCCTGCGATCGCCGGGGCTGGCGCGAACGCGCTGGTGGTCGAAGGCCTGGCCGGCGAGCCGGCCTACGCGGAGGAGTTCGAACGGCAGGCGAGCACGATCGACGCTGCCCTGCGGTCCCTGCCCGACAGCGAAGATGTGACCGTGCTCCGCGGCGACGCGGCGTCACGGGAATCAGTGCTCGCCAAGCTCGGCGAACTGCAGGACGCACTCACGGAGTCGGACCGCTTCGTCCTGGTGCTGATCGGGCACGGTAGCTACGACGATGTCGAGTACAAGTTCAACCTGCCGGGCCCGGACGTGACCGGTGAGGAAATCGTCGCGGCGCTCGACGCCCTGCCGGCGAAGTCGCAGGTCTTCATCAACACGAGCAGCGCGAGCGGCGCGATTGCCGAACTCGCGGTCGCTGACGGACGGACCGTCGTCCTCGCGACGCGCAGCGGCGTGGAACGCCACGCCACGCGCTTCGGCAGTTTCTTCGCCAACGCGCTGACGGACGATACCGCCGACATTGACAAAAACGAGCGCATCTCGGTCAGCGAGGCGTTTCGCTACGCGGAGCGGCAGGTCGCCGACTTCTACGAGCGCAACGGCCAGCTGGCGACCGAGCACCCGGTGATCGACGGTGGCCAGGCCGGTCGTTTCGCACTGGGCCGCCTTGGTGTGGCGACGCCGGCTGTTGACGATTCCAGCCTTGCCGAACTGGTCGCCGAGCGCAACGGGCTCAACGCAGAGATTGACGAATTGCGGCGGTCGCGCGACGCCATGTCGCCCGACGATTATCGGTCGGCGCTGCTCGAGAAGATGCTGGAGCTCGCCGAGGTGGAGGACGCTATCGACGCGCGGCGGGAGGAACTCGATGACGGCCGTTAGGCGCTGTGCCGCCCTGCTCTGCCTGTGGGTCGTCGCCATGGCGCCGGCTGCGGCGCGCGACATCCATTACGGCGCCGTCGTCGACCCGGCGATCCTCGAGTGCGACCGCAGTCACTGGCGCGGCGACATCGAAACGTCGCGGCTGTGTTACGCCAACTTGCTGCGGGACGACGTGGCCGCCGCGACCAAGGCCGAGGCCGCCTGGGCCCTGAATAACCTGCAGCAGTCCAACGAATGGTTCCGCGCGGCGCTGGCCGAGGCGCCCGACGATTATCGCAGCAAGGTGCGCTGGGGCGACCTGTTCGCGGCCTCGCACCAGGATGCCGAGGCGATGAACATCTACCGCGAGGTGCTCGAGAAGGACCCGACCAACGCCTTCGCCCTGCTCGGCGCGGCGCGCGTGCTCGTCGGCAGTTTCGAAGAAGCGGCAAACAACTACCTGGAGCCGCTGATGATGGGCGCTGTGCCCGACAACGGGGCGATGATCGGCGCGCTGCTCCTGGTCGCCCAGGTATCGCTCGAGGGCGGCAACTACGACGAAGCCGACGAAGCGCTGGACCAGGCCGCGCAATTGATCGAAGACGAGGGTTGGCCGCCCCTCGAGGTCTATGCGCTGCGCGCGGCCCAGGACCTGCTGAACAACACTGACGGCAGTCGCTGGACGGAACAGGCGATCGCCTACAACCCCAGGTTCGGCGGCATCTACGCCACGCCCGCTCATTTCTACGTCATCACCCGTCGTTACCGCGATGCCATCGATCTCTACCAGAAGGCCGTGGACATCGAACCGGAGCTGGCGTCGGCCCACGAGAACATGGGTATCAACCTGCTGCGCGACAACCAGGTCACCCGTGCGCGCATGCACCTGGAGCGCGCCTACCAGCTCGACCCGTTCAGCCCGCGCTCGGTCAACTCGCTGCGGCTGCTGGATTCCTTCAGCAACTTTCGCCTGATCGAGGACCGGCCGACTCTCGATGGCGACGTGCCAATTATCCTGCGGCTGCACAAGGACGAGGCCGACGTGATTGCGCCGTATGCGATCGAGCTCACGCGCGACAGCATCGAGGTGTTCACCGAGCGATACGGTTTCGCGTTGCGCGAACCGGTCATCATCGAGATGTACCCGGATCACGATGACTTCGCCGTACGTACGGCCGGCATGCCCGGCCTCGGCATCCTCGGCGCTGCCTTCGGCTACCTGCTGGCAATGGACTCGCCGTCCGGTCGGCCGCCGCAGGAGTTCCAGTGGGGTTCGGTGCTCTGGCACGAGCTGGCGCACGTGTTCACGCTGAATGCCACCGACCACCTGGTGCCGCGCTGGTACAGCGAGGGTATCTCGGTATTCGAAGAGTGGCGCAGCGGCCCCAACCCGGGTGTGCGCATTCCGATGTCGGTCTACAACGCGATGCGCGAGGACCGCTTCCTGCCGGTGTCCGAACTCGACAACGGCTTCATGCGCCCGAGTTTCCCCGAGCAGGTCATCGTGTCGTATATGCAGGCCGGACTCGTCTGCGACTTCATCGATCGTGAGCACGGCGAGCACAAGCTGCGCGAGTTGCTCGACGCGTTTGGCGACGGCCTCGACACCGAGCAGGCGCTGGGCGCGGTGTTCGGCATGGACCCCGGAGAGTTCGACGACGAATTCGACGCGTTCGTCGCGGCCGAGTTTGGCGAGTTCCTCGAGCAACTCGACCACTGGGCGCACACACAGGCCGAGATCTCCGCCCGTCTCGACAGTGGCGACTGGGAAACCGTCATCGATCTCGCGAACGAGTTGCTCGGCATCATGCCGCACTACACGGAGCCGGACAGCCCCTATCTCGCGGTCGCGCGCGCCTACAACGAACTCGACCAGCGCGACGCCGCGCTCGAGGCGCTGGAGGAATTCTGGCGCGGCGGCGGCTACGACCCGGCAGCGTTGAATCGGCTGGCCGACTGGCTCGTCGAGGACGGCCAGCCGGACATGGCGATCGAGGTGCTGCAGAGCATCAACCTGGTCGACCCGCTGGACGCCGATCTGCACGGTCGGCTCGGCGACCTGCTGCTCGAGGCCGACCGGGGCGCCGAGGCGCTGCAGGAGTACGAGGTCGCGCTGGCGCTTCGGCCCCATGACATGGCGACGGCCTGGTACCGGCTCGCCAGCGCGCAGCACGCGCTGGGCAACGACCAGCAGTCGCAGGACTACCTGCTGCAGGCGCTCGACATCGCCCCGAACTTCCGGCCCGCCCAGAGACTGTTACTCAAGCTCGCAAGCGGCGCTGACGAAACCTGACAAACACCCCGGACACTCACCACGGATTATTGGCATGGCAAACGACAAAACGGACATCTTCGAAACCGACACGGTGCGCGAACTCATCGGCGTCTTCAGGAAGGCTACGACCGGCCTGCGCAACGAAGTCAGCAAGGTCATCATCGGCCAGGACGAGGTCGTCGAATCCCTGCTGATCACGCTGCTCGTTGGCGGTCACTGCCTGATTACCGGCATGCCGGGAACGGCCAAGACCCTGCTGGTCAGGACGTTGGCGGACGCGCTGGGGCTGACATTCAAGCGCATCCAGTTCACGCCGGACCTGATGCCGACGGACGTTACCGGCACCGACATCATCGAGGAAGACGCGGCGACCGGCCACCGGTCGTGGACGTTCGTGAAAGGACCCATTTTCACCAACGTGCTGCTGGCCGACGAGATCAACCGCACACCACCCAAAACGCAGGCAGCACTGCTCGAGGCCATGCAGGAGCGCTCGGTGACCGTGCGCGGTGAGATTCACGAACTCGAGCCACCGTTTTTCGTGCTCGCAACCCAGAACCCGATCGAGCTCGAGGGCACGTACCCGCTGCCGGAGGCGCAGCTCGACCGTTTCCTGTTCAACGTGCTGCTCGACTACCTGAGCGGCGACGATGAACTGGCCGTGGTCGATCGCTTCACGACGCGGGTCGATATTCCGCCCGTCACCGCCTGCACGAACGCCGAGGAAATCGTCAGGTTCCAGTGGCTGGTTCGCCAGGTACCGGTGTCGGAAGCCGTCAACCGCTACGCCGTGAACCTGGTTCGCGCAACGCGGCCTGCAGAGCCGGATGCGCCCGAGGTCGTCAAGCGCTACGTCAATTTCGGGGCCAGCGTGCGCGCCACGATGTTCCTGAACCTCGCCGCTAAAGCCAGTGCGCTGCTCGAGGGCCGCTACCACGTCACCCAGGATGACGTGCGCAAAATGGCGCTGCCGGTGCTGCGGCATCGCGTACTCTGCAACTACTTTGCCGAGTCCGACAACATGAGCGTCGACGACGTACTCAACCAGATGCTCGAGCAGGTCGGGAGCTGACCGGATGCCGGGCCTGGGCGCCAGCCAGTCGACCGCGCGGGAGCTGTTGCAGCCCGAGGTGCTGTCGCGCCTGAAGAGTCTCGACCTCGTGGCACGCTCGGTCGTGGAGGGCTTCCTGGTCGGCCTGCACCGCTCGCCACGATTCGGCTTCAGCCAGGAGTTCGCCGAGTACCGCTCCTACAACGAGGGCGACGATCCGCGGTTCATCGACTGGAACGTCTACGCGCGTTCCGACCGGATGTACATCAAGCGCTTTCTCGGCGAAACCAACTCGCACCTGATGCTGCTGCTGGACGCGAGCGCATCGATGGGATTCGGCGGCCCTCCCGTGAGCAAGTTGCGCTACGGCCAGTACCTTGCGGCGAGCCTCGCCTACCTCGCATCGCGTCAGCATGACGCCGTCGGCTGCATGATCTTCGACGAGGAAGTCCGCGACTTCCGGCCGCCATCGTCGCGAGCGGGCAAACTGCAGAGCGTGTTGCATTGCATCGATGCGGCCGAGGCGCGCACGGGCACCAAGTTCGACAAGCCATTTGACAAGTTTCACGAACAGTCCATCCGGCGTGGTCTCGTCGCGGTGATTTCCGACTTTTACTGTGACATCGAACACCTGCTGGAAGCCGTGCGGCCGCTCGCGTGGCAGGGCCAGGACATCGTCCTGTTCCAGGTACTCGACGAGCAGGAACTCAACCCCGACTTCAATGCCAACGTGCTGCTCGAGGATCTCGAGACCGGCGAAGCGGTCGAGGTCGCACCCGAGTTCATGCGCGACGACTATCCCGCGCGCATGCAAGACCATATCGACAGTTTGTCCCGGGCCGCCAGCGGCATCGGCGCCGATCACGTGCTCGTCAATACCCGCGACTCGCTCGACAACGCGCTACGCAATTACCTGTTATTCCGGCAGAGGCGGCAGTAGCAATGAGCCTGCTCGCACCACTGTTCCTTGCCGGCCTGCTCGCGATCGCAGTGCCGTTCTGGTTGCACCGCCTGCAGACAGAGAGTTCCGATCGCAAACCCTTCAGCTCGGCCATGCTGCTTGAGAAGTCGGACCAGCGCATACACGTCCGCAAGAAGCTGAAGTACTTCACCCTGCTGGCGCTCAGGGTTCTCTTCCTGGCGCTGCTCGCGTTCGCTTTCGCACGGCCGCTGTGGACCAATCCCGAGGCGCTGCCCGGCCCGGCGCCCGACGGCACCCATGTGGTACTCATCGACACCTCGGCGTCGATGAGCCGTGACGGCGTGTTTGAACGAGCCCTGGAGCTGGCGCGCAGTGCGATCGACGCGGCGCCGCGCGGCGCTCTCGTGCAGGTGTTCGCGGCCAGCGCCGACCTGCGGGAGGTCACGCCGCTAGCGGCCGACCGCGCCGCTCACCGCGCCGCGCTGGACGGCCTCGAGGCCGACCCCACGCGTCTCGACCTCGGGCGAGCGATGGCCGCCATCGACCGGCTTGCCGAGACGCTGCCCGCGCCGGTGACGCTGCACGTCGTCAGCGACCTGCAGGAGAGTGGCCTGCCCGTGCGCTTCTCGGACCTGGTGGCCGCAAACCTCGTCGCGCTGCAAACGCACGACGCGGCCGGCGCGGGAACAGGCAACTGGTCCATCGACTCGATACGGGTCGCCGGCGACGCGGCGGATGTCGTTGTCACGGGCACCGGTGTCGGCGACGATGCGGTTAACGTCAGCCTGACCCTCAACGGTGTAATAGTTGGCGAGCAGCAGACGGCCGGATCGGGAACGACGAGCCTGCGCTTTGACGGACTGGCGCTCGAACCCGGCGATAACAGGCTGCAGGCCGAAATCGCGGCTGCCGACGAACTGCTCATCGATAATACTTACTACCAGGTCCTGAGAAACGAGCCGCCGGCGCCGATACCTTTGCTGACGATCAACCGCGGCGGTTTGCCGGTGACCTACCTGTCCGCCGCGTTGCACTCCGACCCGGACGGCGCCTATCGCGTGGAGCCGGCGATCGTTGGGGACTTCGATACGCGCACGCTGTCGCGCTTCCGCTGGGTCATCGTCGACGACATCGGTGTTGTCGATCCCATGCTGGAGGCCGCTCTTGCCGAATTCGTCGAGGCCGGCGGTGGCCTGCTGGCATTCGCCGGGGAGCGCAGCGCGACGCTAACCCGGGTGCCGGTCCTCGGTAACGAGATCAGCGGCGCAAGCATCGGTGCGCCTGACAGCGGCTTTCTGGCGATCGGCGAGGTCGACGCGGGACATCCGCTGCTGGCCGGCACCGAAGGCTGGTACGCGGTCAATGTCGCGCAGACGGTTCCGGTCCGGGCGGCCACGGCAGACCAGGTGCTGGCCCGTCTGGACAACGGCGAGCCGTTCCTCATCGAGCGCCGCATCGGCCAGGGGCGCGTCCTGCTGGTCGCGGGCGGGCTCGAGAATCGCTGGAACGACCTGCCGATCCGGCCGGTGTTCGTCAGCTTCATGATCGAGGCGGCGCGCTACCTGTCGGCGACCGAGCAGCTGCAGCGAGCTTTCGCGGCCGGTGAATCACTGCCGCTCGCACAGGCCGGCGCCGCGTCGGGACAGGTGGTCGATCCCGACGGCCGCAGCGTGCTCTCGCTGGCCGACACGACTCGCGCTCAGCGAATTTCTTTGCGTAAAACCGGCTTTTACGAGGTCTATACCCGGGACGGCGAGTACCTCGTTGCGGTCAATACCGATCCGCGCGAGTCGATGCTGGCGGCGATCGAAGCCGAAACACTGCAGCGCTGGGAGTCGGCAATGGAAGGGAGCGGCGCACCGCGGGAATCGGCTGTGCCGGCGCAGCAGGCGGCGCCGTATGAACTCTGGCACGTGCTGCTATTTATACTGGCGCTTGTGCTCATTGCAGAGTCCGTGCTCGCCAACGCGTACCTCACACCCAGGACCAGCGGTGGAACGACCTGATGGACTACTCACGACAGTTTGAGCGATACCTCGAGAGCTTCCGGGCCCGCCTCAGGAAGCTGGTCGTCGCCCGTGGCGCCGCAGCCGTGGCGATTGCCGCGCTGGTGGCATCGCTGGTCGCCGTCGCTGCCGCCGTCCGCATGGGCTTCCCGGACGATTTCATGATCACCGCGCGTCTCGTGATCGTCGCCGGGCTGGCCGCCCTGGCTTACTACTGCTTCGTCATCCTGAAGCAGCGCGCGCGTGAGCAGGCCGCTGCAGAGATCGAACGCCGGGCGCCGGCATTCGGCGGTCGGGTCGAGGCCTACCTCGACACGGACGACCGGGCTAACCCGATGCGCGAGCTGCTGGCCGAGGAGTCGATGCAACTGGCCGCCGCAAACCCGCCCGGGCAACAGGTTGCGGCGCGCGAGTTCCGCAACGCGTGGTCGGCGGCCGGCGCGGCGTTGGGTGTCCTGCTGCTGATCGCCATCGCGGGCCCGGGCAATTACAGCTACGGCGTACGCGACCTCTGGATTGGCTGGGCCTTTCCGGGGCTGTTACCGCCGCAGAGCATCGAGGTAACGCCGGGAGACGACGGCATTCGTCTCGGCGGAACCGTCAGGGTGCGCGCGACGATGCAGGGCTTCGACCCTGCCGACGCTTTCGTGCACGCGAGTTTCGGCGACGGGGACTGGCAGCAGGTGCCTATGTCCGAAACGGATGACGGTTTCGAGTTCACCTTTTTCTCGGTGCGCCAGCCGCTCGAATATTTTGTCTCTGCGAGCAACGTCCGCAGCCCGACGTTCAACGTCCGCGTCGTCGACCTGCCCGTGGTCGAGAACCTGGCGCTGACGTATCACTATCCCGAGTGGACCGGGCGCGACCCCGACGTGCACGACCCGGGAGGCGATATTCGCGCTATCGCGGAGACCGAGGTCGCGCTGTCGATCACCACCGACCGGCCGATGACACCCGGCGCCGTGATCCTCGACGATGACGGCATCGCTCTCGACGTCGACGGCACGACGGGGACGGCGCGATTTACGCTGGAGCAGGACGGTCAGTACTACGTCGCGGCAACCGTCGGCGGGGAGCGCATCCGCCTGACCGACGATTTCTTCATCACGATTCTCGACGACCGCGCCCCGGAGATCGAGTTTGCCCGGCCCGGCCGGGACTGGAGCGCGAGCCGCATCGAGGAGGTCACGACGCGCATCAAAGCCGAGGACGACTTCCGCGTCGACTCAGTCGAACTGCGGTACTCCGTCAACGGCGGCGAGTGGCAGTCGCTACCACTCGAGGCCGCAGGCGAGGAGGTCCGGGTTGACCATGTGTTCCTGCTCGAGGCGCTGGGCGGCGCGGATAATGTGCCGCTGGAGCCCGGCGCCCTGGTGTCGTACTACGCCGTCGCGAAGGATCGAGCGCAGTCGGCGAGCACCGACATGTTTTTCATCGACGTGCAGCCGTTCGATCGGCGTTACTCGCAGTCGCAGCAGTCGGGCGGCGGGCCGCAGGGCGGTCCCGAGGACGAGGTGTCACAGCGCCAGCGCGAGATCATCATCTCCACCTGGAACCTGATTCGTGAGCGCGACGAGAAAGGCCGCGGCGAGGACGCCTATGTTCTCGATAATGCCACCCTGCTCTCGCAGCTACAGGAAACGCTGCGCGGCCAGGTCGAGACGCTGGCCCAGCGCAGCGAGGCCCGCCAGTTGACCGCCAGCGACGAGGACATCGCGGAGTTCGTGGACCACCTGCGCAAAGCCGCCGCGGCCATGACGCCGGCCGCGGAGCGGCTGGCCGGGATCGACCTCGACAAGGCTTTGTTGCCGGAACAGGAAGCGCTGCAACATCTGCTGGCCGCGGAGGCCGTGTTCAATGACATCGACGTCTCGAGGCAGTCGGGCCGCGGCGGCCAGGCGGGCCGCGACCTGACCGAGATGTTCGAACTCGAGATGGACCTCGAGAAGAACCAGTACGAGACCGGCAGCGCGGCCAACCCGAACGCGCCGGAAGAAGAGATGCAGGACACCGCGGACCTGCTCGAGGAACTCGCCCGGCGCCAGGAGCAGCTCGCACGCAACCAGAACCGCGCCGGCACGCCGACACCGGAGCAGCGCTGGCAGCAGCAGATGCTGCGCCGCGACCTCGAGGAACTGCAGGAGCGCCTCGAACAGATGCGGGCGAACCAGTCGCAGTCGCAAAACCAGTCGCAATCGCAAAGCCAGTCGCAGTCGGGCCAGGGTCAACAGCAGGGCGAACCGTCTCAGGGCCGCGAGCAATCGGAACGCGAGCTCGACGAACTGCAGCGCCGCGTCGGCAGCGCGATGCGCGCCATGAGCGAGGCAGAAGAGGCCCTGCGCGATGCCGGCGACCCGGAATCGCTGCAGCGTTCGATGGCCGAGGCGCAGCGGCAGCTCGAGGGCGCGCGCGACCAGGCTACCCAAGCCCGGCAACGAGCGCTACAGGATGCGCTTAGCGGACTCGCCGACCGGGCGGACGACCTGCACGATTCGCAGGCCGGGCTCGAGCGCCGCCTGCAGGATGCCGTTCGCGGGGCGATGGACAACCCCGATGCCGACGATCCGCTGGCCAGCGGCATGAGCTGGCAGGAAGAAATCGAGATCGCCGAAGAAAAGCGCGAACTGCTTGCCGAGCTGCAAAGGCTGCAACAGGACGCGCAGGCCGCTGCGCGGACTTATGACGAAGACGACCCGCGCGCTGCTGACGAAATTCGCGACGGCATCGACCGCATTCGCGAATTGGAGATCGAGGCCCGCATGGCGGTCGCGGCTGCCTACATCGAACAGGGCGAGGCCGTGTATGTCGCTGCGAGTGAGAGCGCCGTCACCGACGCGCTGCGGCGCCTGCGCGACGATTTGCAGCGCGCCAGCGACCTGGCGGCTGCCGCCGCCGGTGAGCCTGGTCCGGGCGATCGCGTGCGCGCCACACTGGCCGATACGCGCGAGCTGCGCCGCGCGCTGCAGCAGGCCGCCGGCGGCGAATCGTCGCGGGAGAGCGGGAGGCCTGTTAGCGGCCCCGACCTGAATCGCGATGTCTCGACCGGCGTTCGGGTCGGGGACCTCGAAACCGAGGCCGTACTCCGCGAACAGAGCCAGGCCGTCGCGCAGCAGATCCTGGAGCAGCTGCGAGAAATTGCGGCTTCAGGCATCGATCGCCGCGACGTCGACGAGTTGCGCCGGCTTGCCGCGGATGTGCGCGCGGCGGAATTCAGCGGCAACCCGGATGTGCTCGCCCGCGAAGCGCGACAGGCGCTCGGCCTGGTCGAGCAGCTCGAACTCGCCCTCGCGGACGTCGTCGCCGACGACCGGCCGGGCATTCGCAGCAACGCGAACGAGGAGATCGCCGAACAGCACCGGGACATCGTGGCCGATTACTACCGCCGTCTCGGTGACGCGGACGAGGACACTGACGACTAGAACAGCGCGCGGTAAGCCATCCGCACGGCGACCACGAGCAGGAACAGCCCGAACAGCGCGCCAAGCTGGCGCCGCGGCAACGCATGCGCGATCTTCGCGCCGAGCGGCGCAAACAGAACCGTGGTTGCCGCGATCAGAAGGAAACCCGGCAGGCTGACGAAACCGAGGCTCGCGGCGGGCAGCAGCGGGTTACCCCAGCCGCTGACCATGTAGCCGATCGTCGCCGGCAGCGCGATCACGAGTCCGAGTAGCGCCGCGGTGCCGACGGCCCGGTGTATCGGCCTGCCGCAAAAGGTCATCGCGGGCACGCTGAGCGTTCCGCCGCCGATGCCCATCAGTGTGGATACCGCACCGACGGTGACTGGTATTACGGGCCCAAATACGCCCCGCGGGATGTCGTCCGTGAGCGTAATGTCATCAAGCGGCAGCATCATTTTTGCAGCCGCCGCGAACGCGACGACCGCAAAGACAGCCGCCAGGAAGTCGCCGCCCACGTTCGCGGCGATGACGATGCCGGCGACAGCGCCAACCGCGATCGAGGGCGACCAGTAGCGAACGACGGCGACATCGATAGCGTCGCGGCGATGATGCGCACGCGCCGACGAGATTGACGTCGGCACGATCGTGGCCAGCGACGTTGCGACCGCGATGTGCATGCGTACCGATTCGTCGACCCCGACGAAGCCAAGCGCCAGCTCGAGCATGGGTACGATAACAATGCCGCCGCCGATGCCGAGCAGGCCGGCGAGCACCCCTCCGACCGCGCCGGTCACCAGCATCGCGATGATGAGGCTCGCCAGTTCCATGCCTGCGCATGATAGCTGAATACCGCTGGCTGCGAGGGTGCTCTCCGGCGCTGCTATACTGCAAACTCCCGAACAACAAGAACCCCAAACAGGGAGCAAGGGGTCGTCATGGCAGACAACTCGATTCTCAGGCCACTGACCGGACACGCGCCGTTCGACCGGCTGATCGCGGACTTCTCGGACATCGCCGATGCGCAGGAGCAGGAAACGGCGCGCGCCCACATCTGGGACGAGTACGGCACCGAAGGGGCAGTATTTATTTCCGATATGGCGAGCTTCTCGAGCACGTCCAGGAAGATCGGGGTCTGCCATTTCCTGAAGTTGATTCATCGGGCGCGCCAGACCATCGCGCCGATCATTGCGGCCAATAACGGCGTCCTGCTGAAGTGCGATGCGGACAACTGCTACGGGTTTTTCGAGCATACCGACGATGCCATCCGGGCCAGCTTCGACATCAACTCCGCGCTGTTCGAGTCCAACGAGCGCTACCCGATCGCCGAGCAGATCTACCTGTCGGTGGGCATCGATTACGGCCGCGTGCTCCTGATCGACGGCGTCGACTTCTATGGCGATCCCGTGAACACGGCGTCAAAACTCGGCGAAGACCTGGCCATCAAGGCGGAAACGCTGGTCACGGAACGGGCGATCGAACAGTCGAACTTCGTAGTCCCCGAGCTGGCCGAGCGCATGACGGCGCGGATATCCGAGATCGAGATTCGCTACGTGCGCATCCCGATGACCGAGCCCGCAAGGACCTGAGGACCATGGTCGCCGAGGCCAAAGCATTACGTCGCATCCTGGAGGTCACTCGCAAGCTGGCGGCGCCGTTCGATCTCGACACCATGCTCAACGAAGTCGTCGACGTCTCACGCAACATCCTCGACGCCGACCGCGGCACCGTGTTCCTGTATGACGAGGCAACCGACGAACTCGTCGTGCGCGTCGCAACCGAACTGGGGCATATCCGCATTCCGGCCGACAAGGGCATCGTTGGCGAAAGCGCCCAGACGCGCAAGCTCATCAACGTGCCGGACTGCTACGCGGACTCGCGATTCAACCGCGCCATCGACAAGGAGACCGGCTATCGATCGCGCTGCATGCTGACGATCCCGCTGCTCGGCTTCGAGGACTCGCTCGTTGGCGTGTTGCAGATACTGAACAAGAACGGCGGCACCTTCGACGAACAGGACGAGTTCATCGCCACGGCGCTGGCCGCCCAGGCCGCGGTCGTACTGCACCGGGCCAAGATTACCGAGCAGATTATCGAATCGGAGCGACTCGATCGTGAGATTACGGTGGCCCGTGACGTGCAGATGGGCACGCTGCCGAAGCAGATGCCAGCCATCGACGGCTACGGTTTCGCCGGCGCATTCTCGCCGACCGACCAGACCGGCGGCGACCTCTACGACTTCGTGCCCCTCGACGAGCAGCGGCTGTTCCTGCTCATGGGCGATGCGACCGGACACGGGATCGGGCCCGCGCTGAGCGCGACGCAGGTGCGTGCGATGCTGCGCGTGGCGCTGCGTCTCGAGGCCGGCCTCGACGAGGCTTTCATCCACATTAACGACCAGCTGTGTGCCGACCTGCCGGACGATCGCTTCGTGACCGGGTTTTTCGGCCTGCTCGACGCCAGCGAACACAAGGTGCAGTTCCACTCTGGCGGCCAGGGCCCGATCATGCACTACCATGCCGCCTCGGGCCGCTACGACTGGCACCCGGCCACGACCTTCCCGCTCGGCTATATGCCGCAAACCAACCTCGCGGCGCCGCTGGAGGTCGAACTGGCGCCCGGCGACATCCTGGGCCTGATTTCAGACGGCATCTACGAGTACGAGAACGAGGCCGGCCTGCACTTCGGCCAGGGCGGCGTGGCTGGCGTGATCGACCGGCTGCCGGGCGCCGGCGCCGAGGAAGTCGTTGCGGAGATCATGCGGGCCGTGCGCGAACACGGCGGCAGCACGCCGCAAGCCGATGACATCACGATAGTCCTCGCCCGCCGGCTTCACTAGCACGGCGCCCGCCATGAAGCAGACGTTCCCGAGGAGTTTCGACGCGCTGGGGGACATCTACGCATTTACTGAAGACATCATGACCGGCGCCGGGGTCGGCGACGCGGTGCGCTTCCCGGTGCATCTCGCCATGGAAGAGTTGTTCACCAACATGGTGAAGTACTGCCCGGATAACGCCAATGACATCCTGCTGGAGGTCAGGGCCGCCAACGGCGGCGTCGCCGTCACCCTGACCGATTTCGATGTCGACGAATTTGACGTAACCGCGGCGCGCGACGTCGACACCAGCATGCCCCTCGACGGCCGCGTGCCCGGTGGACTGGGCCTGCATCTCGTGCAGCAGATGGTCGACAGCCTTGAATACGAGTACCGTGGCCGGCAGAGTACGGTAAGATTTACCAAGGAGTCAGGTTAACTCTATGTTTAATATCGAATTTGGGGAAAACGGGACGATTCTCCTCAGCGGCCGCCTGGATGCCGCGCAATGCGCGCGCGCCGAGGAATTCCTGGGCTCGGTGGACAGCGCGAGCACCCTGGACTTTGCCCGGCTGGAATACATCTCCAGCGCCGGGCTCGGTATACTGCTGAAGACCCAGAAGCGCCTCGCCGAGAAAGGCGCCGGGCTGAAAATAATAAACGTGAACAATCACATACATGACGTATTCCGATACTCGGGGTTCCACTCGATCTTCGAAATAGAAGCTGCATAGAGGTCGATCCGAGGTCGCGTCAGGGAGGGGGCGCAAGCCACATGGACGCCAGCCAGATTTCATCTGCGGGCGGCAGCCGCCGCGTCGCCAACTTTTTTGTTGCTCGCCTGTAGTTATGAACAAGCCAGACGACAAAGAGTTGATGGAGCGTTGCTCAAAAGGCGACCGGCAAGCCTTCGAAACCTTGCTGGTCAGGTACGAGAAACCCGTCTATAACGCGGCGTATCGCATGCTGCACAACGCGGATGACGCGCGAGACGTAACCCAGACGGTCTTTCTCAAGGTCTACGAGAACCTGGACCAGTACGACCCTGCGCACCGGTTCTTCAGCTGGGTGTACCGCATCGCCCTCAACGAGTCGATCAACTGGCTGAAGAAATCGAGCCGCCAGGAGGCGCTCGTACACGAAACAGCAGATCAGGGTGACGGACCGGACGTGATGGCAAACGACGAGCAACTCGGCGAAGGGATGGAAGCTGCCCTGATGCGCATCAGCGAAGATTACCGGGCCGTGATCATCCTCAAGCATGTATTGGGCTGCAGTTATATCGAGATTAGTGAAGTTCTTGATATTCCTGAGAAAAAGGTCAAGTCACGTCTCTACACCGCGCGGCAGTTGCTGCAGGAGAGGCTAACTCAACAGGGTTTGCACTGATGGCCGTAGATTCGAAAATTGTCGAGCTCATCAACGCCGATATCGACGGCGAGATCAGCCCGGCGGACAAGCAGGAACTCGAGGCGGCGCTCGCCGCGGATCCGGAGGCTCAGGCCATGCACGCCGAGCTGTCGGGGCTCAGTCGTGCGTTGCATGAACTGCCCGACCTCGACCCGCCGCCGCACCTGAAACACGCAATCATGGCGTCGGTACCCGGGCCGCAGAAGGAACCCGCTCGGGAAGGCTGGTTGCAGTCACTGTTCGCGGCGCCGGCGCTGCGTTACGCGGGCATGTTCGCGGCCGGTGCACTGCTGACGCTGAGCCTGGTCAGCTCCGACCAGCTGTCGGATCGGGCGTTTACCGACGTCACGGGCCTGGTCGGCACGATCTCGAGTGAAGTGCCGGAGGGACCTGACGTCCAGACGGCCCGAATCGACCGGCCCGAAGTCGCCGGGCGCGTGTCGCTGCGCAGCAGCGGCCCGCTACTCATTGTTGATTTCGACCTGGTCTCGAGCGGTCCCGTGGATATCGAGGCCTCGTATTCCGACCAGACGGTCTGGTTCAACGGTTTTGCGCAGCTCGAGAGCACCGGGGCCAGCGTTTCGGCTGAAGCCGGTCGATTCACTATGCAGATAGACGGGAAACGGCGCTCCGCCGTGTTCCTGCACAACGCAGGCGACCGCGACGTCGCGATCAACCTGCAATTCAAGTCCGGCGACGCGGTCGTCTACGACACGGAGTTTTCCTACGCACAGGACGCCAGCGGCAGATGAGCACCAACTTTTCCCGAACTGGCGAGTACTACGTACAAGAACGATAGACAGGGGGCCCTGACGGGCACAGGAGGTAAGGAAAATGGCAGCTAAACAAACGATCCCCGCATTTGTAATTGGGGCAGTATTCGGGGGTGCGATCGCCTACTTCGGCCTGACCAACCCGCCAGGCGACGCGCTGACCGGCGCCGTTGCTCCCGCCGAGCGCTACCGTGCCGAGCAGATCTCGGCCGACGACATCCAGCTGGGCGACCAGTCGCTGCAGGACTTTATGCAGACGGACGTCTTCACGTCGCTGACCAGCGATGCCGCGTTCAGCGCCGCGATCAACAGCGAAGCTTTCCGCAGCGCTCTGAATTCGGACGCGTTTCGCGCGGCGATGAACTCCGAGGCGTTCCGTGGCGCGCTGAACTCGGACGCCTTCCGCGCAGCAATGAACTCCGAGGCTTTCCGTGCCGCAATGAACTCTGAGGCCTTCCGCGGCGCTCTGAATTCTGATGCTTTCCGCGGCGCGCTGAATTCTGACGCCTTCCGGGCCGCATTGAACTCGGACGCGTTCCGCGCAGCGATGAATTCGGAGGCTTTCCGTGGCGCGCTGAACTCAGAGGCCTTCCGCGGCGCGCTGAACTCGGACGCCTTCCGCAGCGCAATGAACTCCGACCAGTTCCGCACCGCGATGAACTCGGAGGCTTTCCGCGGCGCAATGCAAAGTGAGGCCTTCCGTGAAGCTCTGAATTCCGACGCGTTCCGCGCCGCACTGGCCAGCGAACAGTTCCGCACCGTGATGAACAGTGAGGCCTTCCGCGGCGCGCTGAACTCTGACGCCTTCCGGGCCGCGCTGAACTCGGACGCCTTCCGCGGCGCCCTGAACTCCGAAGCGTTCCGCAACGCGATGAACTCAGAAGCCTTCCGTGGCGCGCTGAACTCAGAGGCCTTCCGCGGCGCGTTGAACTCGGACGCTTTTCGCGGCGCTCTGAACAGTGACGCTTTCCGCGGCGCGCTGAACTCGGACGCCTTCCGCGGCGCCATGAATTCCGACGCTTTCCGCGCCGCACTGGCCAGCGAAGCGTTCCGCAACACGCTGCAGCGCGAGGCGATGAATCGCAACATGAACAACTAAGGCCCACTGGGTCCAGGCGAAAAGCCAGGGCGCTCGCCGATTAGTCGGCGAGCGCCTGCTTATAAAAACAATAATGAAAGCTCTCGTTCGAATAGCTCTGCTTTGCGTAACGGCGCCAGCCTTGCTGGCCGCCGAGCTGAGCTCGATCGAGACTGACGACCTTCGACTGCTCTACTTCGATCCCTCCGAGACCTACCTGACGCCCTACGTCGTCAGGAGCTTCACGAACTCCATGGAGCAGCAGCGCAAGATCTTCGACTACGAACCCAGTGAAGAAGTCTCGATCCTGCTGACGGACTTCACCGACTGGGGCAATGCGGGAGCCATCGCCGTGCCGCGCAATGCGCTCCTGATCGACGTGGCC